>JACOSL010000006.1 GCA_016179045.1 Fimbriimonas ginsengisoli
CTTCGATGACGCGGGCGAGGCGCAGCAATTCCTCCGCCTGCGGCGGAGTACCACCCCCCGGCTTCGCCGACCCCCGCCGTGAGGCAGGGGTGTTTCATTTTCTTCGGGTCGCTCACGCCCTCCGGGCGCTCGCTCGCCGCTTCTCTTCGGACGCCATCCATGGCGTCCACCAGACTGCTCGGACGCGACTCCAACAGACCGTGCGCCTGGCGCGCCTCCCGTCTCGCATCCCAATGACGCCTCGCCCTGCGGTCAGCCGAGGCATGGACCGCGCATGCCAGGCTCGACACCGCTGAAGTAAACTCACCGCTCCTTCCCCGCTGGGCAGGATCCCATCCCCATGGCACAAACCGAGTTCGAAGGCGTCGTGCTGAAGAGCCTCAAGCCCCACACCGACCCGCGCGGCTGGCTCATCGAGCTGTTTCGGGACGACGAGCTTCCCGAGGGCTTCGAGCCCACGATGGGCTACGTGAGCACCACCCGCCCCGGCGTCGCCCGCGGTCCCCATGAGCACAGCGACCAGACCGACCTATTCGTGTTCCTCTCGGGCGCCTTCGAGCTCCATTTGTGGGAGAACCGGCCCGGACTGCCGGAGCGCCACGAGGTGCATCGCGTGGGCGTCGATGATCCCACCTTCGTGACAGTGCCGCCCGGCGTGGTTCACGCCTACCGAAACGCAGGCGATGCCGATGCCTTCGTGCTCAACTTCCCTAACCGCCTGTACGCTGGCTGGGGTCGCAAAGAGCCGGTGGATGAGATTCGGCATGAGGACATCGATTCGAGGTTCAAGCTTTGAATCTGCTCGTCTGCGGCGGGGCAGGCTTCATCGGCTCGAACTTCGTGCGTTTGATGCTGGAGAGGGAGCCGGGTTGCCGGATCGCGATCCTCGACGCTCTCACCTACGCGGGCAACATGACGACCATCGCGGACGTGCTCGCCGACCCTAGATGCCGCTTCACCCATGGCCAGATCCAGGACGCTCACACGGTCGCGGAGTTAGTGAAGGCCAAGAAGATCACCCACATCGTGAACTTCGCCGCCGAGACCCACAACGACCGATCTCTCCTGGAATCGGGCTCGTTCATCCAGACCGACGTGTTCGGCGTGCATGTGCTGCTCGAGGCCACGCGCAAGTTCGGCTTGGAGCGCCTGGTGCACGTGAGCACCGACGAGGTGTACGGCTCCATCGCGGAAGGGCGCTTCACCGAGCAAAGCCCGCTCGAACCCAATACGCCGTATAGCGCCAGCAAGGCGGGTGGCGATCTTCAGGCCCGCGCCCACTTTGTCTCGTTCGGCACACCTGTGATCGTGACGCGCGGGGGCAACAACTACGGGCCGTTCCAGTACCCGGAAAAGCTCATTCCGTTCTTCGTGACCCGCCTGATGGACGGCAAGAAGGTGCCGCTCTACGGCGATGGCAGCCAGGTGCGCGAGTGGATTCACGTGATGGACCACTGCGAGGGGATCGAGAAGGTGCTGCGCAAGGGCGAGCCGGGGCAGGTTTACAACATCGGAGACGACAACGAGCGCGCCAACCACGAGGTGGTGCGGATTCTCTTGGAGGAAACGGGGCGCGATGCGGCGCTCGTCAAGAGCATCCCCGACCCCAGGCGAGGCGCCCACGACAAGCGCTATTCGATGGCTTGCGACCGGGTCCGGGCGCTCGGCTGGATGCCGCGGCGCTCTTTCCACGAGCATCTCAGAGAGACGGTGCGCTGGTACCGGGAGCACGAGGCCTGGTGGCGCCCGATCGCCGAGAGCGAGGCTTATGAGAGCTTCGTGAAGGCCTTCTACGGCCCTAGCCTGGGCGAGGACTTGTAGTTCCGGTGCATCCGCCCCATCGATTCGTTACGGGCCGGCCTCTGGCAGCAACGCGAGCGTATCCGCGATCAAGCTCGGTAACCAGCGCTCAATGATTGCAACCACCCGCTCGGTTCGGATGACATCGTAACCGTGGGCCAAGAGGTTTCTGAATCCAATTATCTCTCTGGCACCTGAGATGTGCTCTAGGATCTCAGGCTCTTGCTCACGTATCCGCCAAGAACCTCTCCGATGATCTCAAACAGGCGCTCGATGGGAAGAGCTTCGAGCCTGGACTCTCGATACAAATCGCCGGTTGGCCCGCCAATTTCAACGATCTCTCGAGCTGCCGCGAGCAAATCCGCAAGGTATCGGCGAGTCTCAGGCCGCATACCACTCCACCGCCTCTGAATCGACGATCTGCCTAAACCAGGGCCTGGTACCGGGATGGAACTCAATGAGGTCAACGCGACGCGACAGAAGAGCCTCCAAGTCGACGAGCAAGCCGAACTGCTGCTTGAACAGATCGATGTCCGGCGGTGGCGGGGGGCCAAATTCGGCGAGGAAGTCGAAGTCGCTCGTATCGGGGTTCCAGTCGGGCCTCGTCGCGCTGCCAAAAACGCGAAGCCGCGTCACGCAGTACCTGCGGCAAAGCTCTACTATCTCCGATCGGTGAGACTCGAGCACCTCGAGGGCGGTCATGCTGCAATTGTGACCCACCGTATCCGATGGAGATGGCTTCCCGGGCGAACCCATCAACCCATCCGCTCGCTCGCGATCCTTAGACCGTCGAGCGTGAGCGTCGGCTCGAACCGTTCGATCATGGCGCAAAGCCCCTCGAACAACCCCGAAAGCCCGCCGGTGCCGATCACGGTGGCACCGCCCAGTTCCTTGGATATCCGAGCGGCCAGGGCATCGACCGCTCCCGCATAGCCCAGCAAGAGACCGGCCTGCAGGCTCTCAACCGTGTTGCGACCGACCGCCCGATCCGGCGCCTTGAATTCGATCTGCGGCAGCTTCGCAGTGCGAGCGGCCAGCGCCTGGCTCGAAACCATTAGCCCGGGCATTATCGCCCCGCCCACGTAGCGCCCCTTGGCGTCGATCGCGTCGAAAGTGGTCGCGGTGCCGAAATCGGCCACCACGACCGGCGGCTTGACCAGCGCCAAGGCCCCGAGCGCATTGGCGATCCGATCCGCGCCCACCGCGGCGGGCGGCTCGTAGCACACGTCGATGCCAACCTGATCCCCGCTGGTCAAGAATCGGGCCTGCACACCCAGCCACCGCGAAGAAAGGAGCGAGAGGGTCTGGTTCATTTGGGGCACGACAGAGGCAACGGCGACCGCATCCACGTGCCACTCCAAGCTGGAGAGCTCGAACAATCCCCGCAGCCACACCGCAAGCTGATCCTCGGTCTCTTCTGGGGCGGTCGCGCGACGCCATACGCCGGCCCAGCGATGATCGTCCCAAACGCCGTAGACGCTGTTCGTGTTTCCGACATCGATCGCAAGCAGCATGGCCGTGCCTATTCTCCCAGCGAGTGGGTGAGGTCCACCCGGCTGTATACCTTCGCGCCGATCTCGTCCGTCATCGCCGCCACGATCCGCTGGGCTACCTCGTCTCGAAGCGCGCCGTCGCGCGCCTCGACCATGACCCGCACCATGGGTTGGGTACCGCTCGCTCGCACGACCAGACGCCCGCCAGTTCCTAGAGCCGCTCGGCCCTCCTCCAGGGCGGCGCACACCGCACGGCCTTGATCCCATCCGGCAAGAGCCGATACATGAACGTTGACCAACAGCTGCGGCCAGGCCCCGTAGGCGTCGATGAACGTGGACGCCGGGCAGCCCGCCTGCCTCAAGACGCCCAAGAACTCGAGCATCGTGACGAGGCCATCGCCGGTCGGCCCGTGGTGGGGGAACACGATGTGCCCGCTCTGCTCGCCCCCGATCTGTGCACCGGTTTCGTCTAGCTTTTGCGACACATACTTGTCGCCAACCGGCGTACGTTCGAGGCCAATGCCGTTGCTCCGGAGGTATTCCTCAAATCCGCCGTTGCTCATCACGGTGCCGACGACCGTTGGTGGGTGAAGGCCGCCGTCGCGCTGACGGTGGGTGGCCCAAACTCCCATAGTTCGATCGCCGTTGATGAGGCGTCCCGTCTCGTCGCTGAAAACTGCCCTGTCAGCGTCGCCATCGAAAGCCACCCCGACGTCGCTCCCGCTCGCGACCGTCGATTGCTGGATGACATGGGGCTTGGTCGCGCCGCCCTCGGCGTTGATGTTCATCCCATCGGGGGTCACGCCTATTGGCGAAACGATCGCCCCTAAAGCGCGCAGCACTCGAGGAGCCAACTCATGTGCCGCCCCATGGGCGGCGTCGACCGCCACCTTTAGACCGGCTAGGCCCTCGGGAACGATGCCGAGGAGAAACGCCATATAGGCTTCGATCAGCTCGGTATCGGGGTGCAGATATCCCACGTCCGCGCCGGAAAAGCGGTCTGCCGGCACAGCGCCGAGGAGGGCCTCGATGAGGAGCTCCGCCTCGTCCGACAGCTTTCGTCCGTCGTGGCCGAGGAACTTGATGCCGTTGTCGGGGGCAGGGTTATGGCTGGCCGAGATCACGACGCCCAGTCCAAATTCGCCTGTCCGCGCTGCGAACGACACCGTAGGCGTGGGCACGACCCCGAGGGTGGCGACCTCGATGCCGGCGCTGCAAAGCCCGGAGGCGAGGGCAGCGCCAAGCATCGGGCCGCTACGTCGGGTGTCGCGTCCGATGACCGCTCGCCGGGTCAGGCCTTGCTCGCGCATCCACCGGCCCGCCGCCATCCCGAGGGATAGAGCCAACTCGGGAGTAATCGTCTCATTGGCGACGCCTCGCACGCCGTCGGTGCCGAAGAGGCGACGGCTCACGGCTTCCTCGAAACCTTCACCCGGGACGGGCGCAGAACCCGCCCGCCCAGCCGATACCCCGCCTCGAGCTCCTTGATGATCGTCCCTTCCGGCTCTTCGCTCGGCTCGGCGGCGATCGCCTCGTGCAAATCGGGATCGAAGGGATGGCCCTCGGCGCTAATGCGGCGAAGGTGGTTCGCCTCGAGCGCGCCCCGAAGCTGGCGCTCGACCGCGCGGATGCCGTCCAGCACCGATTCCATGGGCGCGCCCTCCTCGCATGCGGCGATTGTGCGCTCGAAATTATCGAGGACGGGCAAGAGTTGGGTCACGAGTTTTTCGGTTGCCAGAAGCCTGTATTGCTCGCTCTCTTGCTGCACGCGCTTGCGGAAGTTCTGGAACTCAGCCATCGTGCGCAAAAGCTGGTCCCGGAGACCCTTGGCCTCAGCTTCAAGCACCTCGAGAGGGGTCGGAACGGCCTGCACCGGCGCGGATTCGGGCTCAGCCGGTGGTTTCGGTGCGTGCTTGGGCAAGGCGAGCTCGATCCTCCTCGAAGGAGCCTGAGTTTACCTTCGACGGAGGTTCTCCGATCCCTTGTGCGGCATCGCGGCGACCCATGGCAAGGGCCACCCCCGCGAGGGTCAGCGCCATCCCGAGTCCTTGAGTCAAGGTCATCGTCGAGCCGATGCACAACCAACCAAACACGACCGCCAGCGGAGGCACGAAATACTGGTAAAGCATCGCTCGTCCCGCCCCGAGTGCCTGAACTCCCGCCGAGAACCCGACGAACCCGAGCGCGCCCGCGCCCGCCGCCACGTAGATGAAGAGGAGCCAGTCTGTCAAGCTGAGTTGAGCCCAGTTCACGGCGAGGGCGGGCGCAAGCCCGTATGGAATGGCGGCAACGAACGCCCCGGGCATCGCAAGGGTAAGCAGCTGCACGGGGTCGTATCGCTTGAGCAAGGACCGCGCGGCCACGGTGCTCAGGGCCCAGAGGGCGGCCGAACCGAGCACGAGCAGGTTGCCGATGAGCCTGCCATGGCCTGCTTGGGCGCCTGCGAGCTGCACGATCGCGACGCCGCCAAAGGCCACGCCCGCACCCAACAGCCAACGCAAAGTCAGTCGCTCCTGGCCCGCGAAGGCGGCGAACAGGCCCGTAAAGATGGTCGCGGTCGCTAAAGTGATCGAGCCCTCCGCCACCGTGGTCAGCTTCAACCCCTCGAAGAACACAACCAAATACAGCCCCATCATCAGGAACCCGAGGAAGCCGATCCTCAGCCCATCGCCGCGGCCAACCTTCAAGGGCACCGAGCGCACGCGGCAGATCGCGAGTAAGCAGAGGTACATCGCCAACGATCGAGTGAGCACCAGGGCGGCGGGCGTCACATGGGCCAACAGGATCTTGAGGGCAACGAAATTGAAGCCCCAAGACACGACCGTGGCCGCAAGGGGTAGATTGAACGCGGCAACCCGGGGCCCAGGCATAAACTAGTATGGTAGACGCCAGGCTACGAGCCGGTCGAACCTGGGCACCAACGTGGAGCGGAAGGAAGATTCGTCGCTAACACCGCCGGTTTGCCGCAGAAAGCGCCGGCCGCGCCGTCAATCACAGAGGAAATAAACCATCCATGTCTTCGATGACCGACTACGCCCAGACCAACTGGGGCGCCGCTAAGAAGTTCCGGCTCATCCTGCGCGAGCAGGGCACCGTCCGTGAGATGGGCGGCGAGGACATGTCGCTCGCCGTCGGCATCGTCGACAACATCTTCATGAACGCGCTCGAGACCGGCACGAGCGACATCCACCTCCAGCCGGAACGAGATCAGCTTCGGATTCGCTACCGACAGGACGGAGTGCTCCACGACACGGGCCAGCTCCCTCCCGAGCAAGCGCAGAACGTGCTTGCCCGCCTAAAGTTGTCCGCAGGCATGCGCATCGACGAGCAGCGCGAGCCTCAAGACGGACGCATCGACATGGAGTACATGGGCCGACGCCTGTCCGCTCGTGCCTCCTGCGTGCCCTGCCTCAACGGCGAGAAGTTCGTGATGCGTCTTCTCGACCCGACCGCGATGAAGGTCGATTTGGCCAAGCTAGGCATGCCCGAAGACGTCCTGAAGAGGTGGTCGCGCGCCATCCAAGTTCCCTACGGGCTCATCATGGTGACCGGCCCCACCGGTTCCGGCAAGACCTCGACCCTCTACGCGTCCCTGAACCAGCTGGATTCCAAGACCCGAAACATCGTCACCGTCGAGGACCCGATCGAATACGAATTCGAGAAGAACATCGCCCAGGTGCAGGTCACCGAGCGGCTTACCTTCCCGAAGGTCATGCGCTCGTTTCTGCGGCAAGACCCCGACGTGATGATGGTGGGCGAAATGCGTGATTCCGAGTCACTCCAGATCGGGATCCAGGCGGGGCTCACGGGCCACCTCGTGCTCACGACCATCCACACCAACAACGCGATCGAGACGATCGGACGGATGCGAGACATGGAGGCGGAGTCGTATCTGATCTCGGGCGTCACCGTCGGCATCCTGGCGCAGCGCCTCGTGCGATTGAACTGTTCCAAGTGCCGGCATCACTACACGCCCGAGCCGGACGAGCTTGAGCAGCTTCAGGCAACCGCCGAAGAGCTATCACACGCCAAGTGGGCAAAGGGCAAGGGTTGCCCCGAATGCCGAGGTTCGGGCTTCAAGGGGAGGCTAGGGGTGTTTGAACTTATTCTCGGGACCCCCGACTTGCGCGCCTCCATCACCCGCGAGGACTCCTTCCCCAAGATGGTCGAAATTGCCCGCAAGCAAGGCTATCGCACCATGCTCGAGGATGGGAAGACGAAGGCGATGGCGGGCTGGACGACTGCGGATGAAGTTATCCGGGCCGTGTACACCCAATCGCTGGAGTAGCTTGCGCGAGTTCGCCGCACACGAGATCAACCCTTCCGTTCTTGGTGGCCGGACCATCGCAGTGGTCGGCTTTGGCAACCAAGGGCACGCGCACGCACTGAATCTCCGCGACAGCGGAATCAAACTGGTTGTAGGCTCACGCCCCGAGAGCGACGGTCGCGCGGCGGCCGTTGCTGCTGGCTTCGCCGCTTACCCGGCGGCCGAGGCGACCGAGCAGGCGGATGTGGTCATGCTCGCGCTGCCCGATCAGAAGATGCCCGCAATCTACGATGAGGATATCGCGCCTGGACTAACGGTCGGCAAGACCCTCATGTTCTGCCACGGGTTCTGCCTGCGATTTGGATTCATTCGCCCTCCCGAAGGAATCGATGTGGCGCTCGTGGCGCCCAAGGGCCCCGGTGCGACCCTGCGCGCCGATTTTCTCTCCGGGCGAGGGCTGGCGGGGCTCGTTGCCGTTCATCAAGACGCGAGCGGAGGCACTTTGCAAACCGCCCTCGCCTATGCCTGGGGCCTCGGTTGCGCCCGCGCGATGATTCTCGAGACCACGGTCGCGGAGGAAACGGAAACCGATCTGTTTGGCGAGCAGGCGGTTCTTTGCGGCGGCATCCCCGCCTTGATGAAGATGGCTTTCGAGACGCTCATTGCGGCAGGCTGCCAGCCAGAGATGGCTTATTTCGAGACCATTCACGAGGCCAAGCTGATCGTCGACCTCATCCATCGACGCGGCTTCACGGGAATGCGCGAGGCGATCAGCGACACCGCCGAATGGGGCGGCTATCTCGCCGAAGCGCGCCTCTCTACCCCCGCCCTCCGCGCCGCCATGCAGGAGATCCTCGAGCGGGTCAAGGACGGTTCCTTCGCAAACGAATGGATCGCCGAGGCAAAGTCGGGCTCTCAGCGGCTGCTCAAGGCCCGCGAGGCCGAGGGGCTGCATCCGGCCGAGCCGGTCGGGGCGGAAATCCGCTCCCGTATCTACCCGGAGGGCTGAGGCTCCCGGCGCAAGAGACGCGCTGCCTGCCCCCAAGCCCAGGTCACCACCAACCCGACCGCGACCCCGATCGTCCACCCGAGCAGAACTTGCAGCGGATAGTGCACGCCAACGTAAATCCGCGAGAAGCCGGTCAGAAAGGCCAGCGCCGCCACCGGCCATGCCTTCTTGAAGCCAAGTGCGATTACAAAGACCGTGGCCACCGCCGCCGTGTTGGCCGCGTGGGCCGAGGCGGTGCCAAAGCTGGTCAGCTTCCCCACCCGCAAGACGACGTCGTTCAATTCGACGCAAGGCCTGGGCCAGGCCACCGCCAACTTCAACCAGTGCGTGATTCCATCCGCAACCGGCCATGCCACGAGCGCCCGCAACACGCCCTGCCTGGCCTTACCACCAAGCACAATCAGCAAGATGGCAAGCGCGACCAAGACCAGCCGAACGCTCCACGCCTTGGTTGCTTCGCTCAGGAATACGAACAGCGGACTTGCCCAATCCGGCCCGCCGTTTATGGCGTGAAACAGGCGAACGTCCAGTTCGTACACAGGCTATTGTAGCGGCGGCGTACCATAGAGACCAACGCATGAGCAAGATCGCCCACCGATTCGCCCGCCTGGTTTGGTACGGCTGCCTCTGGCTCATGCGCCGACCTTGGATGAAGCGTCTACAACGAAGCTCACGCAGGCTGTTCCCGCCCGCGCTCCAAGGCCGTGCCCAGGAGTCGCTGCTGAGGCAAAACCGCTTCGCCCGACGATTCGGGCTTCGCATCCTAACCGTCTTGTTCACGTTCATGTTGGGCTACATGGCCCTCGTCGTCGCCTACGTCGGGGTCATCGCACTATACGAGAGTGGGTTTTTCAATCTGCCGCGCGAACTTGCGGGACGGACGGGGCGGTAAGGATGCGACTGTTTGTCGCGATCGAACTACCCGATGAGGTCAGAGAGGCTCTATCGGCTGTGCGGCGGCTGCTGGCCCCGACCATGGGAAGCGGGTGGAAGTGGGTCGAGCCCGAACGGTGCCACGTCACGCTCATCTTTCTGGGGGCATGCTCTGCCGACCAGCTCGCCTCTATTCGGCCCCCATTGCACGCCTGTGCGGACGCGACTCCATCCCCGAGGCTTGAGTGCGCTGGCTTGGGGTTCTTCCCGGCGCGGGGTTTGCCGCGCATTCTCTGGGTAGGGCTCGACGGCGATCTGGCGGGGCTGACTGCTCTGTCGGACCGCCTTCGCGGCGCGATCGCGCCTCTGGCGCCCAGCGCCGATCTTAAACCCTTCCATCCGCATATCACGCTCGCCCGGGCGCGCAAGAAGTGCGGCTCATCGATTCGGCCGAGCCTGACCACGGAAGTCACGAGCGTGAGCTGGCAAGCCCAATTCATCAGCCTAATCGAGAGCCGAACGACCGGCCCCACCAGCCAGTACGTCAGGCTCGAACGAGCCCCTTTGCGCAGCTAGTCGGTCGATGGCGGCTTGGCGGGGATCCTGACTTGAGGCGGAGGCGTCACGATCGGCGGCAACGGCGCAGGAGTGGGCGCGGCCCTGGGTGCCACAGATGCAACCGCCTGCTCGCGTGGGCCCTTGCCGTCTTGCAGCACGCCCGTCACGAGCTGGGCGGCGAGGATCGTTTGTATGACCCCCGTAATCTGGTCGGTCGCTCCGCCCGCCGCGCCACGGCCGTCGCTGGCAATATTCACAAGCCTCGCCTGCGCCAGCGCGTTGGCGATCACCGGCGCGATTTCGGGAAGCAATTCAAGCTGACGTAGCGCTAAATAGGCGTTGCCCCCCTCCGCGATGGCTGCGTTCACCTCCCGGATGGCCTCCGCCTGGGCTGACGCCACCGTGCGAATCCGCACCGCGTCCGCCTCGGCGGCGGCCTGCGCCTGGAGCTTGACCTTCTGAGCGTCGGCCAAGGCTTGAGCAATTTGGGTGGCCCTGAGTTCGGCCTCCCGAAGCGCCTGCAAAGCCTCTTGCTTCTTGGCCTCGGCCTCCGCGATAACGGCCGCGTTTTGGGCGCGCCGCTGCTCCAAGTCGCGCTGCTTGTCGTTGACCGCCTGCTCGGCGCCGAGTTGAGCTTCGCGGGCGCGCCGCTCCTGATCGGCGGTGACGATGTCCGCGTTGGCCTTGGCCTCGACCGCCGATTGACGGCGTCGCGCCTCCGCCACTTCGCTTTGCACTTCCTTGATGTTCAGCGAGTTGAACACGAGCCCGAGGTCCTGCAGTTCGCGCGAGCACGCGCTTTTGATGATGATCGCGAGGCGGTCGTCCTCTTCGCCGCTCGCGGTCGCGAGCGGAGCGGGAGCATGGGCGAGAGCGGCCGCGTCCTCGGCAGCTTGGTTGAACGAGGCGCGAGAGTTGAACAGTTCGTCGTGATGGAGCAAGTTGATCGCGCGGCGTCCGGTAGAAGTAAGCAGATCGGTTAGCGTGGATGTCTGCTCTAGCCCTGGCTTGGCGAAGAACCGGTTGGCGGCGGTGCGAATCATCTCGTTGCTGTCGCCCACGCTTACGATCGCGCTCGCGAGCACGCGCACCTTGATCGGCCTCGGCTGCCCGGTGCGATCGACGTCGGCGGTCTGGTCGGCGATGTCGAGATCGATGTTGATCGCCTTAGAGGGCAGCGTCGCGCAGGTGGTGAGCAGCGGCGCTTCCCACGCCTTGCACGGCCCCTTATAGACGGCGACTCGGCCGCTCATCCAACTGACGATCCGAATCGATCCCGCGTCGACCGTCCGCAGCATGCGAGTGACGAGAAACGGGATCACGAAAACGACGACTACGGCAATGGTGATCCAAACAGGTGCGGTATCCATTTGAGTTGTTCCTTCCGACTGGAGAACGATGCAGGTTCTCTTCAGGTTTCGACGGCTACTCGCCCAACTCCTTGCTGACCGAGCACCGATTTCGCGCCGCATCGACCGAAGTGAGAATAACTCGGTCGCCTTTGCCCACGCGCACCCCGCGCTTGAGCTCGTCACTTTCGAGCGAGGCCAGCACCTGAACCTGCTGCCCGTCGAGGACGAGGGTGACGACCCCTTTCCCGGATCGGTCGAAGCCGGTCGATGCGGTCGCCTCGTGGCCGGGCGCGCCTTCCAGACCTTCGCTCGGGGCCCCGGCGAAGCGCATCGCAAATGAGAGCGCGGTGCGCACGATGAGCAGGTCGAAGATCAGCCCGCCCACGATCGCGGCGTAAATCAGCGGGCTGCCGACCACGGTGTGCTTAAGCAGCTTTCCAACGACCCCCATCCCAAAGGCGAGGCTGAAGATGTCCAGGGGCGAGATCGCCATCCAGGCGATCGATTTGGCCATCTCGAGCCCCCGCAAGGCGGCATGCCCAACCCCGTGGCCCGTTCCGTGACCATGGTGCACCGCCCCGTGGCCCTGCCCGACGGTATGGCCGTGATGGACCGCGCCGGGAGTCGCGACATGGGCGCCGACGTGCCCATGCAAATGGGACACTACAAGCCCGGGATGACTGCTGGAATCGATGCCGTGGCTGGCTCCGGCGTGCCCGCCATGCGCGTACACAAACCCCATCAGGCACATAACGACGAGCCCAACCAGCCCAAACACGAGAAGCGACTCGAACACCTATGCCACCTTACGCCCACACGCGTGGAGGCGATGCACGCCTGTGAGCTACATTAACACACATGGCCCCTGCCCTTGCCGTTCTCGTCCTCGCATTCTCCCAGCTCGCCCCCAAGGCCGCGCTCGAGCGCTATCGCTACGCGATCGCGAGCGGGTCGGAAGATCGTATCCACTCGATCTTCGCCAAACCCGAGGGCTCCGCCTATCTGTTCGATATGGCCAAGCGCCTGGGCGGGTGGAACAAGCTCAAGGTCGCGGTGATCCCCGCCCCGCCCGGATGGGATGGGCCGGGGAGCTACTGGGCGGTCATACACGCCGCCCAGCAGATCGAGAGCGACCACGACGTCGTGTACCGGATGGTTCAGGGCGACGCGGGGCTCGTGCTTGGAGAGGAAATCGCGGAAGACGCCTCTTGCCTGGACGCGAAGATCACCGACGGGCGCGCCACCGCCCACATCGTGCCCGCAACCCACACGGTGGACGTGCTCGCCAACCTCCTAATCGAAGGCGCCGGCAAGCGCGCCCTGCTTCTGCGCCTGAACGACACCTACGTGCTCAGGTCGGCGGGTGGGCACGGACCCGTCATCACCGCCGACGACGACATCCCCAGCCCCCACCGGGGCGACGTGGTGCGCGCGGGAGGCCTGCTCATTCCTTGGGTCGATTCCGTGCCCAGCGAGCTCAACCTACTCTACAGGGGGGTGATTCCCGCGGGGCTCGAGGACCGGCTCGACGAGAAGGCGTGCTACCTTACCGCCTACTGGTTCCCCAGCCTCGGACGCCTGCCATTCCCGTTTTCGGCCCATATCATCGGCCCCGCGAACTGGATTTTGCGCTCGGAGGGCGTGCAGACCGTGCTCGGCCACGGTGGTCCGTTCCCGGCGGCGGACAATGAGCAAGACACCGCCTATCGTTGCGAGATCCCGATCTCGTTTCCTAAGATCGTGTGCGGGCCCTTCAAGCTAGCCGGCGAGCGCACGGTCGGGGGCAAGACGTTTCGCTCCTATCAACTCGACCCGGTGCAACCGGAGCGCGCGCAGCACGACCTCGACGAGATGGCCTCCGCGATGGCCGACTTCGAGCCCATGTTGGGTCCGTTTCCTTTCTCCGGCTACGAGTGCTTCGACGGCGCCGAATACTACGGCATCGAGAGCTACAGTTACACGGTGCTGCGGCGCGACGTGACCACCCGCTTCGTCTCCCACGAGATGGGCCACACCTACTTTGGGGGATTGACGCCCTGCGCGTACGTGCACGACACCTGGAACGAGGGCCTGACAACTTACATCGACAGTGTGGTCCACTTGAGGAACAAGGACCATTCGCTGGAAGCGGGCCTTCGCACGATCAAGACGCCGATCCCGCTCAACCGCATGAACATCGCCTGGGCGAACGGCAGCGCCACCTACTACCGAGGGGCGTATGCGATGAACATGCTCGCCGACGAGATCGGCCTCGATAAGCAACTCAGCGCCCTCAGACGGATCGTGGCCGACCGAAGAGGCCGTGACACGCGTTGGGACGACCTGCGGCCTTATTTCGAGCAGGAAGCCGGCCGGACGCTCGACTGGTTCTGGCGGCAGTGGATCGACGGGGCGCAGTTTCCCGCTCTCAAGGTCACGGACGTCGAGCCGATCAATCGCGAGGGGCACTACCAAACGCGTGTGACCGTCGCCCAGACCGGCACCGCCCAGCCGTACCGGATGAAATTCAAGATATGGGTGCGCGATGGCGGCCTGCGAGTCGAAAAGCTAGTGGAAACCCACGCGCCGATCGAGACGTTCACCCTCGAAGGGGACTTCGCGCCGCGCGAGGCGGGCCTGGACGTGTTTCCATTCACCCTCGCCGATTCGTGCGCGCCAGTGTCGGTGCCGCGCGCGAATTAGAGAAGGTCAAGAAAAAGGAAAGGCAGGGGCGGTTGCCCCTGCCTGGTTTTTAGCTTGCACTGAGTCGGAATGCCGGCGTCTTATGAATGTCCTTACGATTGCAGCGTGCCGTACAGTATTCCGCGAGTTTCCTCAGTGCCCGTTCAGAGATCGCGTCCAGACGTTGTGGGCTCGTCATACACAAGCCAAGCAACGAGAACGCTTCCTCTTCGGTGAGCTTCAACCCCTCTGGATGTCCAGTGGTCATCGCTCCTCCTTTCGGAAACGTGCTCCACATTTTAGACGCACTTGTCACCCTATTGCTCCGTTTCGGGCGAGGAAATCTACGCGATTGTTAACAATCTTCCCCGGCGATACGGCGGCCGGGGTCAAAATGCGTGGGATGGCGAAGGTGGATGACGTGCTCGCGGCGCTCGGGGAGATCGCACCCTCTGGCCTTGCGTTCGCGGACGATCCTATCGGGCTGCAGGTTGGTGATCCAGGGGCGGAGGTCCAGTGCGCGGTCGTTGCGCTCGATCCGTCCCGCGAGGCGGCAGAATTCGCCACCGGCCACCGTGCCCAGCTTCTGCTGACCCACCACCCGCTGCTGTTTCATCCGACCCGGCGACTTGCGGCCGGGGATGGGCCTTCCGGCCTCGCCTTCCACCTCATCCAGTCCGGCATCGCGTGCGTTGCCGCCCACACGAACTGGGATGTGGCCCATGGCGGGATCAACGACACACTGGCCGCGAGGCTTGGCCTGACCGAGGTTAACGCGTTCGGCTCGACCCCCGACCAAGCCCAAGTGAAGCTAGTCGCATTCTGCCCCGAGGGGGCGGTGGATGGCGTAATCGAAGCCGCCTCTCAAGCCGGGGCCGGTCTAATCGGCGCTTATCGCCGTTGCGCGTTCCTGTCGCGCGGTACGGGCACGTTCGTGCCGGGAGCGGTTGCGAGCCCCACCGTTGGCCAGGTTGGGCGTACGGAGACGGTCGATGAGGTGCGCGTTGAGATGGTCTTGCCTGCCGCCCGGATGGTAGAGGTGGCGGCGGCGGTGCGTGCCGCCCACCCCTACGAGGAGCCCGCCTTCGATTTCTTCAGTCTGGTCCCGCCACCCGGGCATCCGATCGGGCGTGTCGGACCGCTCAGCGCGGCGACAACGCTGGGCGAGTTCGCCAAGAGCGTCGAACGGACGCTTGCAACCGCCTGCCGAACCTGGGGCGCGGCCGACCGGCGGATCGAGCGGGTGGCGGTCGTCGGCGGCGCGGGCGACGACGAATGGCCCGCCGCCCGCGAAGCGCGCGCCGACGTGCTCGTGACCGGCGAGGTGGCCCAACACCAAGGGCTTGCCGCTAGCCAGGCGGGCTTCGCTCTCATCGAAGCGGGTCATTACGCAACCGAGCAGCCGGGAATGGCCGCCCTCCGTGATGCGATGGCCAAGGCGATGCCTAGCGTGGAGTGGCTGCTCTTCGAGCCGCCGCCGGGGGTCGCGGGCAGGCCGCTATGACGGGTGCCGCACAGGCGGGCTCTGCTTCGCATCGGGCGTCCTCTTAGGACGGACCCCGGGCTTTACGAGTTCTCGCGGGACTCTTCCTCTTGCAACGCAGGGGGAAGGTGGTCGAAGGCTTGCCGAAACCAGATGGAGGCGCGCTTGGTAAGACGCACGCAGAAAAGCTCTCATCGTCCCGATCCAGAAGCGCCAGAGCGGCGTCGTTAGAGTTAGCCATGCTCCTCGCCCCCTGCCTTGCCCTCGCCCTGAGCTTCCCCGCCGATCCCGAAGCGCCGCCCGCCCCGCCCCGAGAGTTCCGTGCGGTCTGGGTGGCGACGGTTGACAACATCGACTGGCCGAGCAAGCGTGGCCTCCCAACCGCCGAGGCGCAGGCTGAGCTTTCCGCGATCTTCGACAAGGCGGCCGCCCTCCATCTCAACGCGGTGATTCTTCAGGTCCGCCCGATGGGAGATGCGCTCTACAGCTCCAAGCTCGAGCCTTGGTCGGAGTTTTTGACCGGCAAGCAGGGCAAAGCCCCCGACCCGGCCTGGGACCCGCTCGAAACCGCGGTCGCGGAGGCGCATCGGCGCGGCCTCGAGCTTCACGCCTGGTTCAATCCGTTCCGCGCCTGGCATCCCGCCGCCAAGTCCGAATCGGACAAGTCCCACCTGACACGAAGCCATCCCGAATGGATCAAGCACTACGGCAACTTCCAGTGGCTCGATCCCGGCCAGCCCGCCGCCCGCGCGTGGTCGCTGAGGGTGATGGAGGATGTGGTGCGGCGCTACGACGTGGACGGCATCCACATCGACGACTATTTCTATCCATATCCGGTCAAGGGGCAAGACTTCCCCGACCGCGACTCCTACGCCCGCCACGGGCATGGCCTTCGCAGCGAATGGAGGCGCGCCAACGTGGACGCGTTCGTGCACGACATGTACGCCATGGTCAAGCGCGTGAAGCCTTGGGTGAAGGTGGGCATCAGCCCGTTCGGCATCTATCGCCCCGGGGTGCCGAGCGGCATCCAGGCGAACCTCGACCAGGTGGAGGGGCTCTACGCCGACCCCAAGCGATGGCTGGCGGAGGGGTGGTGCGACTACCTATCGCCCCAGCTTTACTGGAAAATCGGCCAGCCGCATCAGGCGTATCCGGTGCTGCTGCGCTGGTGGCTAGCCCAAAACCCGAAGGGGCGGCACCTCTGGCCGGGCAATTTCGCAAGCCAAATCTCGACGCCAGCCGATTGGCCGGTAAGCGAGATCATCGACCAGATCGACATGACGCGCCGCCACCCCGGCGCAGGGGGCAACGTGCTCTTCAGCATGAAGCCCCTGATGGCGGACGCCAAGGGCATCGACGCGGCGCTGCTGGCGGGCCCTTACAAGCAGACCGCGCTCGTGCCGCCGTCTCCGTGGCTGGGTGATAAGCCCCCGGTGCAACCCACCCTCGTGACCGTGACCACGCCGGACGAGCTGCGGGTTCGGATCGACATGAAGCCCGCCAACCTCAAGCCGGTCCGCCTGTGGGCGATCTGGACTCGTTACGCCCAGGAATGGAGCCTGGAGGCCCTGCCCGTGGATGAGAAGGGCCTCGCGCGACCGATGGCCAGCGGCGGCAAGCCGCTTAACGAAGTGGCGGTGGCCGCCGTCGATCGCAACGGCGCCCTCAGCGCCTACGCGCTGTGGAAGCCCGACGTCCGGACTTCGGAGTAGCCGAGCGCAAGCTCCCTCGAATCACGTCTGAAGGAAGCCAGCGCTGCTGAGGCTACTAGGGTTTCCACATCCGCTCATGGAAATCAGCCGGATGTTCCTTTTGCATTCTGTCGATGATGTTTTGGGCTGAGGCCACGTCTCTTCGAGGCACCTCAAATTCATACCATCCATGGCCGCCGTTTACCTCGTAGCGAATGCCGGCCGAATCGAATTTGTCCATGAGAATCTCCGTTGCCGCTTTGCTGGACGTCACAACGTAGGTCCATTCCGGAGGCAAGCACGATATGATCGCCCGGTTCGCAAAGTAGGCGACAAGCAGCAAAGAGATCAGAATCACCAAGCCAATCCTGCGATTAGCCCGGCCAAGGACGACATGCATAGCTGACCTCGTACCACGATGACCAGAATTGACGAAAGCCAACGCATAGCCACTGCAAGGCAACCGCAAAGCGCCCCTACAGCTCGAACCGCTCTTTCCACTTCGGAATCACAGTCGCCCACCCAAGCTCTTCCTTGATCTTCGCTTGTAGGGCGGCTTGCGCGGGCGGCTCGCCGTGCACGATGTACGTCTTCCTCGGCGGGGTCTTGAAGCCTTTCAGCCACCGAATGATCTCGCCCTGGTCGGCGTGGGCCGATAGCGCGTTCGCCTTGTCGATACGCGCGCGCACCGGGATCTCCTCGCCGTAAATCCGCACCGTGTCCGCCCCTTCCAGCAGCTTGCGGCCAAGCGTGCCCTCGGCCTGATAGCCGGTAAACAGCACGATCGTCTTCGGATCGGGGAGCCGGTGCATGAGGTGGTGCACCACGCGCCCGCCGTTGGCCATGCCGCTGCCGCTGATGATCATCATCGGCCCCTTCGTCGAGTTCAGCGCCTTCGACTGCTCCGCGTCGCGCACGAACTGCACCCCCGCCGGCTCGAGCGGGTTCTCGTGATTGTGGAGCGCAAGCTTCATCTCGGTATCGTGCTCGTCCAAGGCTTCCTCGTAGATGTGGGTCGTGCTCGTGGCCATCGGGCTGTCGATGTAGATCGGGATGCGGGGGATGCGGTTCGCCGCCTGGAGCTCGCTCATGTAGTAAAGCAGCTCCTGGGTGCGGCCGATGGCGAAGCTGGGGGTGACGACGGCGCCGCCCGACTGCCAGGCCGCCTTCACCACCTCCTCGATCTTGCCAAGCGGGTCCTCGTGCGAGTGCAGCCGGTCGCCGTAGGTGCTCTCGACCACGAGGGTCTCCGCGAACTCCATCGTGGTCGGGTCTTTGATGATCGGCGTGTTGAACCGGCCGAGGTCGCCCGACATCAGGATTCGCTCACCGTTGTCGAAGAAGATTTCCGCGAACGCGGATCCGAGGATGTGCCCGGCGGGCAGGTAGCGCCATTGCGCCCCCCCTGGCAGCGGATGGAGCTCGCCGTAACCCACCGGCTGAAACTGTTTAAGGCACGCGTAAGCGTCGTCTTCGTTGTATAGAGGCAGGGCAGGCTCGTGGCGGCTGGTTTGATGCTTGTTGTGGTGGCGGGCGTCTTCCTCTTGAATCCGGCCGCTGTCGGGAAGGCTGATCTTCGACAGCGCGATGGTGGCTTTCGTAGCGTAAAACGGCCCCCGATACCCTTCGCGGACGAACCTAGGCAGCCAGCCGATGTGGTCCATGTGGGCGTGGGTGATCACGACCGCGTCGATCGTGCCGGGCGGAACCGGGAACGGCTGCCAGTTGCGCTCGCGCAACTCGCTGGAGCCCTGGAACATGCCGCAATCGACGAGCACGCGCTTGCCGTTGATTTCGAGCAGGTGTCGGGAGCCGGTGACCGTCTCCGCAGCGCCGAGGAACGTGATCGACTGAGCCATGGGCGGAGTATGGCGCGATGCGGTGGCTTTGCGCGGCTTTGCCGACGTCGAAGTTGGCTCCTGATAGCTCCCCTCCCTTGATGGGAGGGGTTAGGGGAGGGTGATTAGAGCGTTCCCGTTGCGGTGCCGGCGGAACGTGGCGCGGATGCTCCGGCAAGAAGGTGCCTTGACCGAAAATCACCCCCTCTTGCCCCAGTCCGACGCGTCGGACTAGGGCTTCTCCCCCATCAAGGGGGAGAGGGTTACGGACCGCCAATCCCGATGGAGGGTGGTCCAATGCACCGCAATCGCAAAGCGCCCCTCGGACGCTACTTCGCCTTAAACCCGAGGCTCGCAGAGTTGATGCAATACCGCAACCCGGTCGGCTGCGGGCCGTCGGGGAACACGTGCCCCAGATGCCCCCCGCAGGCCGCGCAGGTCACCTCGATGCGCCTCATGCCGTGGCTGTTGTCGATGTGCTCTTCGACCTTGCTCTTGTCGAGCGCCTCGTAGAAGCTCGGCCAGCCGCAGCCCGAATCGAACTTCGCGTCCGAGGTGAAAAGTTCCGCCCCGCACCCCGCGCAGACGTAGGCGCCCGGCTCGTGGTGGTTCCAGTATTCGCCCGTGAACGCGCGCTCGGTGCCCTTCTCGCGCAGCACGCCGTATTGCTCGGGGGTCAGCACGCCCTTCCACTCGTCTTCGGTTTGGGGGATTTGGTTGTTCACGGTCTTATAATGCCTCAGCATTGGGGGGCACAACCCATCCCCAGCAATGCTGAGGCATGCCGCCGGAGCTTTAGAACGGCGATGACTCCGCCTTCCCTAGCGCGCTCATCACGCCTCCTGCCCGAACGGCCACCTCGGCAGCATCCGCGCGAGGGGCTTATCGGCCCGGTAGCCCAGCTCGTACTCCGCCTGCATGAGGGTGTGGATCTCCCGCGTGCCCTCGTAGATCATCGCCCCGCGCGAGTTGCGGAAGTAGCGCTCGACCGGGAACTCGTCGCAGTAGCCGTACGCGCCGTGGATCTCCACCGCGTCGTGGGCGGCCTGAAACGCGAAGTTGCAGTTCTGCCACTTGGCGAGCGACACCTCGCGCGTGTGACGCAGGCCCGCGTTCTTCATCCAGCCCACCTGATAGTAGAGCAGGCGCCCGATATCCCTCCCCGCCACCATGTTCGCGATCATCTGCTGGACGAGCTGCTTGCGCCCGATCTCCTCGCCGCTCACCTTGCGCTCCCGGGCATAGCGGTTGCAGGCGTCCAGGCACGCGGCCACGATCCCCACCGCCCCGCTTGCCACCGTGTAGCGCCCATGGTCGAGCGCCGACATCGCAATCTTGAAGCCGTCGCCCTCCTCCCCCAGGCGGTTTTCGGCGGGCACCCGCACGTCCTCGAACAAGACCGAGCCCGTGTTGCCCGCGCGCACCCCCAGCTTGCCCTTGATCGCCTTGGAATGAAACCCTTTCAGCGAGCGGTCGACGATGAACGCGCTCATCCCCGCCGCCTTCGACTTGGCCTCCGGATCGGTGACCGCGACCACCAGGAACTGGTCGGCGTAGTCGGAAAGCGAAATCCAGGTCTTCTCGCCGTTTAAGACGTAACTGTCGCCATCGCGCCGCGCCCGCGTGCGGATGTTGATCGCATCGGAGCCCGCGTTCGGCTCGGTCAGGGCGAACGCGCCGATTGCGGCGCCCTCGGCGAGACCCGGCAGCCAGCGCGCCTTCTGCTCGGCCGTGCCCCACTGCAGGATCGTGAGGGAATGGAGGCCGCTGTGCACGCTCATCACAACCCGCGCGCTGGTGTCCGCCCTTTCGAGCTCTTCGCACACGATGCCGAGCGAAATGTAATCGGTATCCATGCCGCCGTACTTGGCGGGGATGGAGACCCCGAGGAGGCCGGAAGCGGCCATCTTGTCGAGGCTGGCGCGGTCGCTCTGATGAGCGCGGTCACGCTCGGCGAGGCCGGGGACGATCTCTTGTTGGCCGAATCGGTAGGCCGACTCCCGGATCAGCTCGTGCTCCGGGGTGAGGCTGAAATCCATAGGCTCCGAGTCTACCAGCGGGCTCGGGCGAACTAGCGGTGGGGCGTTTGCGCCAGGCCTCCAGACCGCCATGCCTCCAGACCGCCATGCCTCCAAGACCGCCATGCCTCCAGACTTGCAGTCTGGAGGCTTATACTCCCGACGAGGAGCGGATCGCTGCCGGTCGCTCCACCTGACAGGACCCTCCAGACTGCAAGTCTGGAGGGATAGCAAGAGGCCCTATGGCGGAGGTACGGGCGGCTTGTCCTTGCGGAACTCGGAGTGGCTGTCTGCAAAGGCAACGAAGCGTCCGTCTTCGAAGGGAATGTAGCCGAGCTCGGTTTTTTCGGGCTCGCCGATGGCGGAGATCGTCCCCCCGTCCAGGTGTAAACGAATCCGTACAGGAAGGTCAAGTCCTTTATGTAGGGGCCCAGCTTGTCATAGAGATCGGCGCCAGGTCCGGGGAGCTTGTCGTCGTTGTCGGAGGCGAACATCTGGAACGCCAGCCCCACCGACCGCACATTCAGCAGCAGCTGCCCACGCTTCGTGTCGTGAAAGGCCGTCGTGAAGGCCTCTCTGTCCAGCATGACCAGCCTCCGCACGAAGAGAGCATCGCTCGAAACGAACGCCACTGCATCGCCCGGTGGCGAGAGCCTGGCCTGGAGCCCATCGGCGGTGACCAGCGCCCGCTTGGGCTCGCCCTTGTCCTTTGTCTCGAGCCAGACCGGACGGAAGCCTGCCCGCACCTCGCCTCGCTTCGTGGATTGCTTTGGAGACGCGAGCGACAAGACAGTTTCCGGCGGGCGCGCCGGAAACTTAGGTGCGGCACCAGACGCTTGCTCGATCGCCTTCCCCGCCTGGAAGTCCAGACCCCACCGCTGCCATCGCGGTTTGGCAGGCCGAGGCTCCTGCACATAGTTCGTTAGGACGGCACTTGTGCCATCGTCCGACCACTCGACGATTCCCCATATCGACCCACCCGGAACCTCGACGTCCGCACCCCTGAAGCCATCGGGCGTTAACAACCGGGCGGTTCGTTTGCGCATCTTGGCCTTGCGGTCAGCTGAGAAATCGCCCACAACTACCGCCAATGCCGTGGAGGGCGAGACTTGGACCGAAATTGGGAACGCGTCCGGCGGTTCCGTCACGGATAGCCTCTCTTCGGCCTCCCCGCCAGCCGCCGACAACGCAAATATCTTCGTCTCGCTGCGAGGAGGGCTTTCCGTTTCGTCCGAGAGAATGTCGTACGAACGCACGCTGACAATCGCCGCGTCGCCCGACGCGAACCACTGAACGGCAGCGGGAGACCAGTTCCTCTCGGCCCCCGTCC
The DNA here is from genome assembly GCA_016179045.1 of Fimbriimonas ginsengisoli. GTDB lineage: Bacteria > Armatimonadota > Fimbriimonadia > Fimbriimonadales > Fimbriimonadaceae > JACOSL01. The sequence goes on from JACOSL010000006.1 coordinate 22,374, forward strand.
AGACCGTGCGCGATTCGCCCGACTGCCCGTCCCATAGCACCAGTCGCAACGTCGTCTTCCTCTGCAGTGCTACCAAGTCCTTGATTTCGAGCGTCTTGCCGGCCAACATGTCGGGCGTAACTGTCTCGGCGACGCTGGCAAGGAGATACCGACCGTCGGGCGACCAGGCATAGGAAATCAAGCCCGAGCCGCAGACCGCCTTCGGCGGAAGCATCACGTAGACGCCATCCGGCCCCGCGACGCAATCAGTGAGGATGTCTTGCCCCATCGCAGCGCCCGCAAGCACGAAAAAAACGCCTTCCAAACTCCAAGCTCTCATCCGCGACCTCCAGTCAACATGACCGCACACCTATGACTCAGCCCTTGGCGGGCGGGTTCGCTTTCGTGTTCGGCACGGGCTTCGTCAACGGCGGGGGCAACTTGACCACCGCTCCCGACGTCAGCCCCAACCGGGCGGCGGCGCCCGCCTTCGTCTCCACCACGAACTGGGCAACACCCTTGCTCGGCACCGCCGATTCGTCCAAGGGATGGCCGACCTCCACGTTCAGCACCTTGCCATCGGGCGAGATAAAGGCGATGTCCAGCGGAATCAGCGTGTCCTTCATCCAAAACGTCATCGAACGAGGCTCGTCGAAGGCGAAGAGCATGGCGTCGTCCGCCCCGACCTCCTCGTCGGTCAGGTGCATCATGCCCTCTTCCTGCTTGAGGGGCGTATCCATAAGCCAAGCCTTGAACCGATGCCCGCCGGCCTCCAACTCGACCTTCTCAAGCCTCGCAAGCTGGAACATCCGCCGAGGGTTGTCTCGAGCCTGCGCGGCGGGCGGCGCATCGCTCTTCGAGCAGCCCAGCGCCAGGGCCAAGGTGCAGACCAGCAGCGCGAGAAGCCTCAACTAGCCTCCAAGCGGCACGAACCGCGTGTCAGCCTTCTCGTAGTCGGCGATATCTTGCTCCTGGATGAGCGTGGTACCGATCAGATCGAGCCCGCCCAGCAGCGCCTCCTTGGTGGCACCCGGAATGTCAAACGAAATCTCTTCGCCCCCAACCGCCACCCGCTGTTCGACCAGATCGATCGCGGCCATGGCGCCCGAACCCGCCGCCACCAGCTTGGCGTGGGCATCCGCGGGCAGCTCGATCAGCAGCAATCCGCAATTCGCCGCGTTCTGCCGAAAGATATCGCTGTAGCCCGATGAAGCCTCGGTCCGCCGCGCGATTACCGCCCGAAAACCCGCTTGCTGGATCGCCCATACCGCATGCTCGCGCGACGAGCCGCATCCGAAATTGGTGCCCACGACGAGCACGCTCGCCCCTTGCGCCGCGGGCTGATCGAGCGGAAACTCCGGGCCCCGCAAGTCCTTGAACAGCAGGTCGCCATAGCCCGAGCGGGTCACCATCGAGAGGAAGCGGGCGGGAATGATGCGGTCGGTATCGATATTATCCGCGTCGAGCACCGCAATCGCGCCGGTGTGAGTCTGAAAAGGCTCCACGCGCGGATTCTGGCACGAATTGCGCTATCATAGAGGTGGCTGCGAAGGTGGCCTGACTGAAATCATTGATTGGATGGCCTCGGACTCGTTCCGGGGCCTTCTTTCTTTTTGGGAGCGATCCTTCCCCCTCTTGTCCCGACTTGTCGGGAGAGGAGGGGGTGCCGAGTTCCGACGAGGCGGGGGCGGTTCTGGCGCTTAGTCAAATCTGGCTGGATCCGATTAGCGATCACTTCCTGGCTGGCTGAGCATGCCCTGTCTTGCGGAAAGTCCAGCCGGAGCCTCCGCCTGACGGCGGAGCGCCACCCCCCGCGCTTCGCGCGACCCCCGCCGTCAGCCTGGCTGACCTTATGACGCCGTTTCGTGGCAGCCGAGCCGCGTCCTTGCTATACACTCCAGCCATCGAACCCGGCGAGCCCCTCCAAACCAAGCCATTTTGCCTCGCGCGAGCCGAGGTGTCACTGCTCACGGCGGAGCAGTACGCCCTAACGTTCGGGCCGGTGCTGATCGGCGTGCCCGCCGCGGGCGTGGCGATGCTGGTTCTCGGAGATGCGTTCATGAAGGCGATTGGGCTCGTCTGCGTGCTCTGGCCGCTCACGATTCCGGGACGCGCGTTCCTAATCACTTCCCGTGCGGCGCGTGCCTTGCGCGCCCCCACCGTCGCTTCGGTTGAGGATGGCGCTCTCTTGCTCAAGCCCGATCACGGGGCGGGATTGCGCCTGCCGCTCGGCGCGATTTGGCGGCTGAAGCGGCGGCGCGGCTATCTGATCGTCTGGACCCGCCGCCTCGCCCTCGTCTTCCTACCCGAGTCGGCCTTCAAGAGCCCCGACGCGGTCGAGCGATTCGCCGCCGCCCTCAAACCCGGCTAGCGCCGGGCGCGAACGTCGGCATGTCGCATGTGCGCTTCCAGCGGGGCCATGAGGCCGTGGGCAGTCCAATCGAGGCTCACGGGCGTGATCGCGACGAACCCCTCGCTCACCGCCGCCACGTCCGTCCCGGGCTGATCCGCATCCATGACAACGACGCCGCCTTGCCAGTAGTACGGCCGCCCCCAAGGGTCATGGCGAAGCTCCACCCGGTCTTGATACACCCTCTGCCCCATCGTGGCTACGCGATGCCCCCGTAATTCGGGGAGGGCGATCGACGGAATGTTCACGTTGAGGAAGGTAAGCGGCTCGCGCGGCGCTTCGACCAGCATCGCCCAGTTTTGGTCCACCCACGCCTTGCCCGTTTCGTAATGGATGGGCGCGTCGGTGACGAACACCGCCATGCTGATCGAGATCGAGCGGATGCCGTTGATCGCGCCCTCCATGGCCCCCGCCACGGTGCCCGAATAGGTGATATCGAAGCCGAGGTTGGGGCCGTTGTTGATGCCGCTCAGCACGAGGTCGCAGCCGTCGGGCCAGGCGACCGTGAGCCCCACGTTCACGCAATCCACGGGCACGCCGTCCACCTCGTAAGCCTCGATGCCGTCCCACTCGACCGCCTTCACCCGCAGCGGGTCGCGCAGGGTCATCGAGTGGGCGCAGGCCGAGCGCTCGTGGTCGGGGGCGACGATCTTCACCTCCCCATACTGGCGGGCCACTTCGGCAAGCGCGACCAGGCCGGGGGCGCGCACGCCGTCGTCGTTGGTGATGAGGATCCTCATGGAGGGCGAGCCTCCATCGTACCGGTTCGGTGGGGTCTAATGAAGCCCGTGTCGGCGCCCCTTCGAGCTGTCTCGCTCGCGCTTTCCGCGATAGCGGGCGCCGTATTGGCCGCGTGGGGCGTTGCCTGGCTGTGCGGGCGATATTGGGGCGCCTGGCTTCCATTCGCGCTCTCGGTCGCGGTGACCGCGCTGCTCGGCCTATTGCCCCGGGCGCGACCTTGGGCGGTGCGCGGGCCCTACGCGCTGATGTTCGGGGGCGGGGTGCTTGCGCTGTGGTTCGTTACCCGGCTCAAGCCGCCCTGGGACTGGGCCGACCACGTGGCGCCCTATCTCGCCCCAGCGGCTGGCGTCTTGGCGGTGGTCGGGCTTGTCTGGTGGCAGATCTCGATTGCGGTCCAGCCCGAGGCGAAGCGGCCTCCCGCTGGGTGGCTTGTGTGGCTTGCTGCCGCCGCCTGGCTCGTGGCGTACTTCAGCAGCGCTCGTGGCGCCCCAGGAGTGATGGAGCGACTCTTCTCGGAGTGGTTTGGGCTGAGCCTTACGCAAGCTCACGACCTAACGGTGGTGGCCCGCAAGGCGATTCACTTTGCATTTTATGGGCTTGTTGGGCTTGGCGGCGCGCGCGCCGCGATTGGCTCCAGGGCAACGCCAGCCACCTCCGCCGCGTTCGCCGCCAGCCTCGCCCTCAGCTACGCGCTGTTCGACGAGTACCGCCAGAGCACCTTCCCAGGGCGCACCGGCTCGCTTGCCGACATCGCCCTGGATATGGCGGGTGCGGGCCTTTTCCTTTGGGTCGCGCTGGCGCGGAAGCGGTGAGGGACTATGGCCGAGCGATTGTCGAGCGATGTCGAACGATTGTCGAACGATTGCTCCGGCCGGTGACTCTGCGACGGTTCGAACGGGAGGGGCAGGCACCGTCGCGCCCATCTGATCATGCCTCGGCCCACCCCTGGTGCAGAGGCTGTCGAAATGCTCTCATTTAGCCCAGCGTGCGACGCCGATCGTATCCAGCGCATCCCCCAAAAGCCGCAGCACCTTCCCGCGATGGCTGACCAGGTGCTTATCGTCGGCGGTCAGGTCCGCCATCGTGCATCCCTTCTCGGGGAGGAAGAAGATCGGATCGTAGCCGAAGCCGCCCGACCCGCTCGGTCGCTCGGCGATCCGGCCCTCGCATGTCGCCTCGAAAACGCGCGTCGCTTGCCCCAACGCGGGCGGCGCGGCCAAGGCCACGCAACATCGAAACTGAGCGGCACGGGCCGACCCTTCGATACCGCGCAGCGCATCCAGAATCCGGGCCATCTTCTCGGCAAATGGGGTCGCCGGGCCTTCAAATCGTTTCGAGTGAAGCCCGGGGGCTCCGTCGAGGGCATCGATCTCCAGCCCCGCGTCGTCGGCCAGGCTCCATTCCTCGGTAAAAACTGCGGCCGACTCCGCCTTGATCCTCGCGTTCTGCGCGTAGGTCGAGCCGGTCTCCTCTGGCTCGGGCGCGCCGGGAAAGTCGGCTAGGGTGGCAATCGTGAGGATTGGGAAGCGAGCACCCAGGATTTGGCTCATCTCGCCGCCCTTCTTCGCGTTATGCGTCGCCAGCACCAGTCGCGAGATCATTCGAGGCCGAGGATATTCCGCTGCGCGGCAACGAGATCGTCGATCCCCTTCTTGGCGAGCTTGAGCAGCTTGCCAAGCGTTTCCGCCGAGAATGGCTGCTGCTCGGCCGTGCCCTGGATTTCCACGAACTTGCCGGAGGCGGTCATCACCACGTTCATGTCGGTGGCGGCGCTGCTGTCTTCGTCGTAGTTTAGGTCGAGCACCTCCTCGCCTCGCACCACGCCGACGCTAATGGCCGCAAGCGGTTCGCCCAAGGGCGACTTCTTCAGCATCCGCTGGGAGTTCATCCACGCGATCGCCTCATGCAGGGCGACGTAGGCGCCCGTGATCGCGGCGCATCGCGTGCCACCGTCTGCCTGGAGGGCGTCGCAATCGAGTGTGATCGTCCGCTCGCCCAAGGCGTCGGTATCGACAACCGAGCGCAATGCGCGTCCGATCAAACGCTGGATCTCCATGCTGCGCCCGTTCGGACGCATCAGATCGCGCTGGTTTCGCTGACGCCCTGAGCGCGGCAGCATCGAGTACTCGGCGGTCACCCACCCCGTGCCCTTTCCTTTGAGGAACGGAGGCACCCGATCCTCGACCGTGGCGGTAACGAGCATATGGGTTTCGCCTAGCTTGACCAGGCACGAGCCCTCGGCGAACTTGGCGAATCCTCGATGGAGGGTGAGTGGACGAAGTTCATCGGGCCTTCGCCCGTCGCTGCGCATGGGGACAGTGTACCGACAGGCCAGAGCCCATGCGAATCCGCCTCCGCCTGCCAACAATTTGGATTGACCGGAATGCGGAGCGACCTGCTTCAAGCGGCAGCCCTATGCTGCCATGGCAACGTCTTTTTGTCCTGCGGCGACCCCAGCGCCGACCAGGCCATCTTCGTGCTGCCCCCTCGCCTTGCTTCCAGCAGCTTCGAGCGCACCAGTTCGACCGAAGGAGTCCACCAGCGCAACACGCCCGCCGAATGGCTCGTGCTCATGCGCGAGGAGGGCGTCAAGGCCCTGCGTCTCGACCTCGAGGGATGCGCGTTCGGTGGCCAGCGGGCAACCGGTGAAACCTGGGGCTTGCTCACTTCGGGCCAGACCGGACTTGAGATCTGGGAACCGCGCCAGGCGACCGAGGCCGAACCCGAGATCGAGAACATCCCCTCGTTTGCCGCCCGGCGCTTGCATCCGTGGAGCCTAAGGCGACCGCCGACGCTGGACGAAGCGCACCAAAAGCTCGCCGAGGCGCTTAGCCGGGCGCAGGAGTTTTGCAACCACGGCGTCCACCGTTCGATGGCACTCCCCTTGGATCGGTGCGTTCAAATGCACCTGTCGCACTGCGAAGACCTCGCCGCATGGGCTGAGCTGTTCCCGCCCCTCTTCGCGGGTCTGGCCAGGGCCGAGATGGCCTCGGCGATACGAACCCTCACCGTCCTAAGCTCTCCGGCCTGGGCGCATCAGCAGATCGGCGAGGAACAGCAGCCAGAACTGGTCGCCACTACGATGAAGCTGTGGCATGCCGCACGGCTCGCCCTCGAGGCGGCAAGCGCGGTCACCGAGTGGTGCGCGCCGGAACTGACCAGCTCCCGGCTACTTCCCCATTTGCCTGCCGCGTGATCAGAGCGTCCGACGGACGTGCGGTCTTGATGCCTCCCGACGCATCCAGAAAGAAGATTCCATCCGAATGTCGAGGGACGATGGGTTCCACTTGCGGCTTCGAGCAAGAGAACCATCCGCCCGTCGAGCTGGCCGTCACGTCGAAATTGCCGTCTTGCGTTCCGTAGAAGGCAAGACGGGTTACCGCTCCCGAGTGCAGAGTGGGCGCCCCGTTCCCGTCCGAGTAGCCGATCAGAAAACCATCGGCAGGCACCGGCTTGCCGCCGTCATCGAGGAACGGAGTCGGATCAAAGGTGTGCATCGAACCGAAGTTCGATGTCTCCGCGACTAGGACCACCCGGTCGGGATTCGAAACGTGGGAGACGGGGAAACCAGCGTAGGCGCCGTACATGCCATAGCTCATAGGCAGATCGGAGGCGGTCGACGCGGGATGTTGCGCTAGAACGGTCTCTTCCTCAGTCGAGGCTGGGCATGAGAAGTTCGAACGCGCGTTCATGTAGGGCGCGATGAGCGTAGCCCAAGTGTACGGGCGCCCCCGCCCGTCGAGTTGGGGCGCTCCCGACGAGGTCGTCTCGAAAGCGGTCGGAAAACGGTCGTCGTGCCCCTCCGCGTACTGGAACATGGCTTGACCGATCTGCTTGAAATTGGCCTTGCATAAGTGCCGATCCCGATCCTCGCGAAACTTCTTGTACAGGGGGATCATGAGGAGGATGAACAGGCCGATCACGATCAGGACGGCGCGCACCTCCTTCAATGTCATGTGGGTGCGCTTGCCTTCCTCGGGCAACGCGTCGTCGAATTCAGCCGCCATGAAGATCAAGACGCGCCCTCGGGGGCATCCGAGGTGAAGCGATACTCAGCCAGCACCTGACCGAGCTTATCGGAATCCAGGGTGAGGTTGGACGACCCGCTGATCTCGTTGACAGGCACCGCCCCCAGATGGACGTTCTCCCTGGGAACTCGGTTAGCGAAATTGGCCAGGCAGGCCACCTCCCTTGCGTTCAGTCCGCCAAGAAGCTGCGTCGCCTTCCGGGAGACCGCGTGGAGCTTCCACACGTTGTGGGTGAGCACCTCCTTGAACGCCATGACGAACTGGGCCTGCCGATCCGTACGTGCGAAGTCGCTGTCCCCGTGTCGGTAGCGAACGAAGCCCATCGCCTGGTAGCCGTTCAACAGGTGATAGCCCTTCTTCAGGTGGATGTGGAGGCCGCCCGCGTTATCGTCGTAGTTGAGGTTCTTGCCCACCTCGATGGGCACGCCGCCGACGAGGTTAACCACATCCTGGAAGGCATTGAAATCGAGGGTAATTACGTGGTCGACCAGGATGCCCGGAAGAAGGGCTTCCACCGCTCGCTTGGCAAGAGGCGGCCCCCCGATTGCGTGGTAAGCGTTGATCTTCCGAGGACGGTAGCCCGACATGCCGAGAAGAGTGTCGCGCGGGATCGCCACGCCAGTTATCGATCCGCGCTCGAAATCCAGATGGGCCAGAAGCATCATGTCGCTTCGCGCAAGCGCCTTGGTCACCCTCTTGCCGCCTGGCGTGAGGTCCTCGTCGCAGCCAAGAACGAGAACGTTCAGCGAATCCTGGCCGAACACGTCTTGGGGCGTGGTCCGACCGAATCGCTGGCTCAGAGCCTCGCGAAACACGTCGCTACGCTCGATCAGAGCGCCGACGGTGCCGATCGCCAGCGCGGTCGTGCAAAGCAACGCGTACACGAACCAGCCAAGGAGACGCAGCCAAAGGGGCCTTCTGCGGAACTTGCGGGGCATAGGATGGACGGGCCTATTTTGGCATAACGCCTAGGCGGGCCCTTCAGTTTCTTCGGGGCCCCTGTCGTCTGGAAATACGACTCGAAAGGTCGATCCTTGGTCGATTTCGCTGTCGATCTCGACCTTACCGGCATGAGTAGCCGCCAGCTCGAGCACGATCTTCATGCCCCAGCCAGAGCCTCCGCCTTTGTCCCAACGGCTTCGCGCGTTGCCCGAGAGGATTCGCTCCGCGGTCTGTCGGCTCATCCCTGGGCCGGAGTCGATCACTTCCACCACGTGCCTGCCATCGAACGCGTAGCGAATGCGCACCTCACCGAAGATCGCCCCCGAGTCCTCCGCCATGCGCGCCTCCCAGTCCTCGGGAATGGTTTCGCGCACCGCCTTGATCGCGTTCCCGACCAGGTTTTGCACGATGCGGAACACATACAGTTCGTCGTGATAGTAAGGCGGCGCGTCCTCCTGGATGTCGTATAGCAGCGCCACCATGCTCTTGCGACCCTCCGATTCCAAGTAGGCCGCGCTTGTTTGGATCGTCCCTGCAAGCGGCGCTAGCACCCGAACGGGCCGCAACTCCCGCCCGACCGAAAGATCGGATACGAGCCGCGAGTAGCCGACGATCCGGTCTACCGACTGCTTCAGGTCGAGGAACATTCCGTCAAGCGATTCGACGTACATCTGCGCGGTTTCCTGGCCCGCGTTCTCTTGCAGGTGCTCCTTGAGGCCGTCCATCGCAAGATCGCTGAACGAGAGGTTGGCGTACAGGCTCGCGGCGAGGTTGCCGATGTCATGGCTCACCTTGCCCATGCCGAGCAGGGTCGAAGCGCGCGAGGACTCCTCGAGGAGCTTAGAATTGAGGAAGGCCATCGTCGAAACCGCGGCGACGGTATCGAGCACCGCTTGGTCCATCTCGCTGAAGCACCCGTCGAGCTTGTTGATCAGCTGGACGACGCCGATGGGCACCTCGTCCTCCATCATCAGCGGCACGCTGACCATCGAGCGAACTTCGACACCGGTGGCCCTCTCGAACGCGTTCCAGGCGCTCTCGGGCTTCGCGTCGAACTCGCGTGTCAAGCTGCGCCTGCTTTGGAAGGCTTGGCCGGCCAACCCAAAGTCGTCGGGCATGTCCTTCACCGGCAGCCTGTCCGCGATGCCTTCCGGAAGCACATGCTGGAAGCGCAGCCGTTTCCCTTCCGGTTCATGGAGGTAGATCGTGCCTCCCGAAGCGCCAACCGCATCCACGCAGATGGCGAGCACGTCTCGCAGCAGCAAGTCGAAATTCCCGCTGCTCGCCAGCTTGCGGGTCGCTCGCTGGACCGCCTGGATGAGCCGCTCGCTGGTCTCCATTCGGGCGAGTGTACTTGACGCTAAGGGTCTAGCCGAGAGTGGCGGCTTTCCATGCCTGGACTTGCGCCACGATCTGCTCGCGCCCTGCCCCTCCGTGCCACTTCTCGGCCAGCAGCGTCACCAGCGCCGATCCGATCACCACGCCGTCGGCGAACTCGGCCACGCTGCGAACGTGTTGCGGTTCGCTTACGCCGAAGCCCACGCAGATCGGTAGATCGGTTAGAGACCGGAGCCTATCGACCAGAAGCAGTGCCTCCTCCGGCCCGCGGGCGTCGCCGGTCACGCCGGTGCGCGAGACGGCGTAGACGAAGCCGGACGAGGCCTCTGCCACCCGCACGAGGCGAGCGTCGGTGCTTGTGGGCGCGGCAAGGAAGATCGTGGCAAGACCTTCTGGACGGGCTGCTTCCTGCCAGGGTCCCGCCTCTTCGGGGATCAGGTCGCTCACGATGACTCCCGACACCCCGGCCGCCTTGAGCTCCTGCGCGGACTTGCCCAGACCAAGTCGCAGCATAGGGTTTAGATAGCCCATCGCGACCAGCGGCACATCAGCTTTCACTGCTCCCAATGTCTGCAAGATCCCAGGCGGGGTCACACCTCGGTCCAACGCGCGCTGGCTGCTGGCCTGGATGGTCGGACCGTCGGCAATCGGGTCGCTGAACGGAATCCCTACCTCGACCACATCGGCTCCGCCTTCGGCGAGAGCACCGATGATGCCAGGAAGTTCCTCGAGGCTGGGATCGCCAGCGGTGACGAAGAGGATCAGCGCGCGTTCCCCGCGGGTCTTCATCTCGGCTAGCTTACGCGCTGCCGATTGCCGGCCCTCGGCATAGGTGTCGCCTGCGCTCAGAGCGACACGCCCAGTTGGTCGGTCAGACGCTGAAGGTCCTCGTCCGAGTAGTAGGCGATGCGGACCTGCCCGGCGCTGCCTTTGCTCACGATCGTGACCGGAGTCCCAAAATGGGTGGACAAGGCCCCTTCGAGGGCGGCAATGTCGGGCGCCGGCATCGCCTTTCGCCGCGCGGCAGGGGGCCTTGGCCTTGGCGCCCGCTTGGCCGCCTCCTCGACCTCGCGAACGCTAAGCCCCTTCGCGATCACTTGATCGAAGGTTGCCAACATCTGGGCCTCATTCGGCAACCCGAGCAAAGCCCGGGCATGCCCTTCGGAGATCGATCCCTTGTCGAGGCCGTCGAGGATTCGCTTCGGCAGCTTCAGCAGCCTCAGGGTGTTAGCCACGGCCGCCCGCGATTTTCCGACCCTCTCCGCCACTTGCTCTTGGGTCAGCCCAAATCGGGTCGTCAGTTCGCGATACGCCCGCGCGCATTCGAGCGGAGCGATGTCCTCGCGCTGCAGGTTCTCCACCAGCGCCAGTTCTAGAGACATCTTTGGGTCTGCATCGCGGACCACGATCGGCACCACCGCGAGACCCGCGAGCGCGGCCGCCCGGAGCCGGCGCTCCCCCGCGATGAGTTCGTAGCTGCCCCGGCTCGTCTCGCGCACGGCCAGCGGTTGCAACACGCCGTGAGCCTTGATCGATGCGGCCAACTCGGCCAGCGCGGTGCCGTCGAAGGTAGTTCGGGGCTGGTGGCCGTTCGGGACGATGCGCTCGATGGGCACTTCCGCGGGATGGGCGTCGATCTGCCCGGCAATCAGGTGTCCTATCCCTTTCCCTAGCGAGCGGCGCATGTCCAGCCAAACCTCAAGCAACCAACGACTTCAACGTAGCACGTATCGCGTCGAAGTTGGGCAGTTCACCGAGGACCGCCATCTGCTCGGAGTAACGAACAACTCCCGAACGATCTATCACGAACGCTGCTCGCGCCGTGCCAGGTCCGAGCCCGGCAAAGTCCGGCCAAACCACATCGTAGGCCCGAGTCACCTCCCTCTGGTAATCAGAGAGCAGGGTTACTCCTATATCCGCCCTTTTCGCCCACGCTGCCTGAGCAAAAGGGTTATCTGGGCTGATCCCGTAGACTGCGGCGCCAAGTTCGGCGTATGTTCCGAGTCCCTGGGTCGTCTCGCACATCTCCTTCTCGCAAGCACCCGAGAACGCCGCCGGGAAAAACAGGAGGACGACCGCCTCACTCGAGACGACGTCGCTCAGGCGCAACTCCTTCATCTCGCCGTCAATGCGTCCCTTGAGGGTGAAATCGGGCGCTTTGGCCCCTACGGGTAATGCCATAAAGTGGGCTCAAGATACCCCGGTGACAGTCAAAGACGTTGGGTATGCTGGCGACCCCGCCATGGACGACTTCGGCCTGGATCGTCCGGAACTGAACGGCTCGCTCGTTTCGATGCAGTTTGGAAATGGGGGGCGGATTCAACAAATTTGGGCGGTCGATCCCGCCCACCCTGGGGAAGGCGACGAGTTCCCGTTCGTGCTGCCACCGCTCGCCTTCGGGGAGGAGTTCGCGGAGGACTACTTCCCCGGCACGATCATGATCGGGGCGAGAATCCAGCCAGGCGAACCGTGGATACTTAGCCGAAACACCACCGCCACCCAGCAAGAAGAGGACGTGGACGCGGGGGCGATTACGTTTCGCTATGAATTCTCCCTGCTGCCCGAGGTGGTCGCTACGGGCAGGTTCTATGAGCTTCCGGGATCTATGCCCCAGATTTGCTGGGACCTTGAGCTGACGAACGACGGGCATACCGATTTGGAAATCGGCGAACTCGCCTTCCCATTTGCGCTCGACAACTTCTATGAGGGCTTTGCCAAGACGGATCACGGAGCGAAGGAGCTTTGGGATCGTCGCCTTTATGTGCATCCCTTCATCGGTGGGGCGGCAAGTTACCTCTTCGCCCAGCGCCTCAACGCGGAGCCGCCCGGCCTCATCATCACGCCAGGAGACGACACGAACTGGGAGTTCTTCACCCACGCCCCCGCCTCGCTCACGAGCCCGTATCGGTGGGAAGGCATCCCCATCGTGTACATCCATTCGCAGGCCACCATCGAGCGCGAGCGATGGAGTCCCTGGTTCAATGGCCACACGACCGGGCTTTTCGCCCCGGGCGAGACCCGGCGCTACCAAACTCGATTCCTCCCGGCGGATCGGGACCGCGTCCAAAGCGTTTCGCTGGGCCTGCAGCTATCCGGCAGACCCACCGTACGCCTCTTTCCCGCCGCCGTCATCCCGGCCGAAATTGGCATCGGCCTGGAGGTTTCGGGCGCCACGCCGACCCGATTCACGACCGACGTGCCCTGCAACCTAGACACCGATGCCGACCCGGAAGGCGGCTTTTGCTTTGCCCACCCCGAAAAGCCCGGACCGGTCCGCGTCAGCTTCGAAGACACCCAAGGGCGTACTAGCCACGCCCACCTGCTCTTCATCGAGCCGATCGAGGACCTGATCCGCCAGCGAGCCAAATGGATCGTCGAAAACCAGGTCTGCACGGACAAGGGAACGTTCGAAGGCGCGATCGTGCCGATCGAGCTTCAGAGCGGCGGCAAGTTCACCGACTTCCGGCAGTACGCGACGCCCCACGCCGTGCTCGGCAGCCTCGCCGACGCCTTGTTCCTCGCCGAGAAGAACGCGATCTACCCCGACAAAGCCCAGATCGCGGTTCTCGAGCGCTATATCGACGGCTTCCTCAGGCGCCGATTGCAGAATCCGGCGGACGGCTCGGTCGGCAGCTTCTTCCTATCCGAAGGCTCGGTCGCCTCGGGCGTCGCGACACCTGCCGTATATGCGCTCGCCGCAAACCTCTACCACGCCATGGGTCGGGTGGCGAAGAGTGGGGCCAAGACGGGCTGGAATCAAGCGCGCTACTTGGGCGAGGGCCTCCGCACCTTTGAGGCACTCATGGCGCGAGGCTTCCAGCGGGGCCGGCGCTGGGCGGGATTGCCCGGCATCACCAGCCTTTGCCAGCTGCCTCGCGACTTGCGCGACCTGGGCGACGAGCCCTCTGCCCAGCGCATGAGCGCTTTGCTTCGGCAGCGGTTTGTCGAGGTCGCGCGCAGGCGGGTGCCATTCGCCCCCGAAAGCGCTTGGAGCGCGGACGGCTTCGAGGAAGCCTTCGTTGCCGCCATCGAGCTTGGGCACGAGGATTCGCTCGAGAGGATGCTTGATGCCGCCTGCGCGGCACGCTCCCTTGCCCCAAGCTGGTGGTGGTACGGCTCCGACAAACGCTTTGCCGACGATGCGGAAGGGCCTCATCCCGCAGTCGAGGACAAGGGCGAGCTTTGCCTAGGACCGACGAGTTCAGGCAACGCGATCCCCTTCTTCATGCTGATGGAGCGCGACTATGCCAATCTGCCCGACACCTACTTGCGCAACGCCTTTGGCGGCCTAATGGGCGTCTGGGCGCTCGTGCGCAGCGACGGCGCCGCAGCCATGGCATATTGCCCCGATTCGGCGTCGGGCCACTTCGGCATGTCATGGTTCAGCGGCGAGGTCGGACTTGGCCTCTGGAATTACCTTCGCGCGATCGGCTCTTACGTTCTTCCTTCGAGGCAGGGCGGGGTTGCCACCCTCGGATGCCGCTTCGAGATGGAACGGGCTAAGGGTGAGGAAATCTACGTCATCCGCCCGTGGGACGGCGTGCGCCGAAAGGTGGTCGCCCGACAGCTGGGGGTGGAGGCCCATGCGGAGGGCGTGCAGATCGAGGAACTGCGGTTCGACGCCCTCAAACGGCATGCCGCGATCACTTTGGTCAACCCGGCCGGCTTCAAACGCGAGGGGCGCGTACGCCTTCGGGGCCTTTGGGGAGACGAGTTCATGGTCGCGGGGTCGGCGGCCAAGGCAATCGACGGCGAAATTGCCTTGAAAATGCCACTGAAGGCGGGCGAATCGGCAAGAATGGAGATCAGAGGCGCATCGTGAACGAATTCCCAACTTGGTGGCTAGCTCTCTCGGGCATCTTCTTTCTGCTCAACGCCCTGCTGACGATCACGTTGATCTTTCTTTCGGTGGCGACCTACCGCATGATGGCGGACCTCCGGATCAAGGTCGATGCCCTGGTTGAGCGCGCCGAATCGGCAACCAAGAAGGTGGAAGAGCTCGCGGAAAGCGTTAAGCAGACGGCGGATGTGGTGGGCGCCCGGGCGCGGTCGGTGGCGGGCTCGGCCGATGCCATCGCCACCTCCACCAAGTCCCACTTCGTTCGGTACGCGCCATATGTGGCTGCGGGGCTCTCTTTGCTCCGTATCCTAGCGGCGGTTGCCGAGATGCGAGCTTCGCACCCACCGGCGGAATCGGCAGACGGCAAGGGCAAGGCATCTACACCTCCGGCCGACAAGAAACCGGCCAAAACGCCCTAGCCTCAAAGCAGGGCTTGTAGGTTGGTAATTTTCGGTGCGAAAGCCCCGAGAGGTGTCGTATCATGGACCCGATGCGGCGAGATATTCGTCAGCTAATTCGGCTGGAGTGGCGAGGTCCAGAACCCGTCTTTGGAGGAGAGTTATATGCGTAAGTTCGCGCACATCACGTCGGTCGCGGTGTCGACGTTTGCGCTGGCAGGCTATGGCGGCATGGTGCGAGGCGAGGCGGGCCGGACGATAAGCCTTGCGGCCGCTCAACGTGGTCGCGTGTTCGTGCCCGATACGTCGGTCGATCGACCGGGTGAGGCGGGCCTGTCGATGCACACTAACCACCTCATCAGGGCCAACCGAGACGGAGCGCCGGTTCCCGCGGTCACGCCGTCGGGGTTTTCGCCCTCGCAGATTCGAACCGCTTATGGCGTGCCCTCCTCGGGAGGAAGCGGCGTTATCGTGATCGTCGACGCGTTTGACGACAGGTACGCGCTTGCCGATTTCAACGCGTTTTCGGCACAGTTCGGTCTTCCACAGGAGACCTCGACCAACGTCACCGCGTCGACCAACACGGTGCTCCAGATCGTCTACGCCCAGGTCAGGAAACCGAGGTTCAACGCGGGCTGGAGCCAGGAGGAAGCGCTCGACATCGAGTGGGCTCACGCGATGGCGCCCGGCGCTAAGATCGTCTTGGTGGAAGCGGCCTCGAACAGCAACAGCAACCTGTACGCGGCGGACGACCTCGCGGCGACCATCGCGGGTGCGCACCAGTGCTCCAACAGCTGGAGCGGCGGAGAGTCTTCGGGCGAACTGAGCAGCGATTCGCATTTCAACCACGCGAGCATGACCTACTTCTTCTCGTCCGGCGACACCGGCGGGGCGCGCGGCTATCCCGCAGCCTCCCCGAACGTGGTCGCGGTTGGCGGCACCTCGCTGTTCACCGACGGCTCCGGCAACCGCACGAGCGAGACGGTATGGAGCGGCTCCGGCTGCGGCCCGAGCGGCTTTGAGCCTCGCCCGGCCTACCAGAACGTGATCTCCGGCATCGTCGGTTCCGCGCGCGGCATCTGCGACATTTCCGCGGTCGCCGACCCCAACACGGGCGTCGCCGTTCGCTGGAACGGGGGCTGGTACGTGTTTGGCGGCACCAGTGTGTCCTGCCCGGTCATCGCGGGCATCGTCAACAGCGCCGGCGCCAACCGTGGCGGACCCTCGGCTGAGAACACGTTGATCTACGGTGGGCTTGGCGGCGCGATCTTCTTCGATGTCACCAGCGGCTCCGCGGGCAGCTTCAGCGCGGCGGCGGGTTGGGACTTCCCGACCGGCGTGGGCAGCCCGAAAGGCACGGCCGGACTCTAGCCTAGATCGGCCATCGAACGGAATGCGCCCCTTGCTTAAGACGCAAGGGGCGGATTCGTCTTTGACTCTGATTGAGGCTGGTGCAACCAGGTGGAGGTTGACAGGGAGCGCCGAAAAGCGCGATAATCAGCGGTCGCCGCGGGGTGGAGCAGTCTGGTAGCTCGTCGGGCTCATAACCCGGAGGTCATAGGTTCAAATCCTATCCCCGCACCCACCCCTCCGTGCATCCGATCCTGCTGGTCGCTTGCGGATTGCGATGATTTTCCAGTTGCATATTTGCTTATGCGGCAAAACTGTCGTATTATGAGAGTTCAGCGGGCGAGCTTGGGCTACGTCTTGAGCGGAGATCGGTCGCGTCTGCGCCGACCCGTACCGGAGGACAACGACTTTGCGAAAACTCTTTTTATCTAGCGCGATGGCAGCGGCTCTCGCCATCGTCATGGTCGGCTGCGGAGGCAATGGCGCTATGGTCGGCGGCGACGGCTCGCGCTCAATCAGCGATGCCACGGCTCAGAACGGCCACATCGTCACTCCTGACTCTACGCTGCCTCAGGGCGCGGGTTTCATGCACACCAACCACCTCGTCTGGGCCAGCAACTTCGGCCCGATGGCCACCACCAGCCCGACCGGCAAGACGCCCGCGCAGATGCGCGGCGCCTACAGCATCACGGCCAACGGATCCGGCGCGATCGCGATCGTCGACGCGTACAACTTCTCTACCGCGCTGAACGACTTCAACGTGTTCTCGACCCAGTTCGGTCTTCCGACCGAACCGTCGACGGACGCGACGTTGTCATCCAACACCGTGCTCCAGGTGGTTTACGCTTCGGGAAGCAAGCCGAGGAATAACGCGGGTTGGGCGCTCGAGGAGGCTTTGGATATCGAATGGGCGCACGCAATGGCTCCGAACGCCAAGATCTACTTGGTTGAGGCCGCCTCCAATAGTTTCGCGAACTTAGTGGCGGCCGAAAACGTGGCCAAAGCGCTCGTTGGAGTGCACCAGGTTTCGAACAGCTGGAGCGGTGGCGAGTCCTCCACCATCTACACCGACAACGACAGCGTGTTCGTGCAGAGCGGAGTGGCGTTCTATGGCTCTGGCGGCGACACCGGCGGCGTCACGGGATGGCCTGCCCTTTCTTCCAACGTGGTCGCGGTTGGTGGTACCACGCTGAACACGAGCGGCAACACATGGGTGAGCGAAACGGTGTGGGGCGGCTCCGGCTGCGGATCGAGCGCCTATGAGCCTCGGCCCGCGTTCCAAGACATCGTGTCATCGCTCGTGGGTAGCTTCCGCGGTGCGGACGACATCTCCGCAGACGCCGACCCCAACACGGGCGCCTCGGTGTACGACACTGCGGGCTACCAAGGCCAGAAGGGCTGGTTCCAGGTAGGCGGCACGAGCCTATCCTGCCCGGTTATCGCCGGCATCGCAAACGCGGCAGGCTCGACCAAGAGCTCTCAGGGGCAGAACACCTCGTTCTATGCCGCCTACGCAGGCGGGAGTGCAAACTTCCACGACATCAAGAGCGGCACCGCTGGCAGCTTCTCGGCTTTGACCGGGTGGGACTTCCCGACCGGCGTCGGCTCGCCGAACGGCACGGGCGGCTTCTAAAGCCAACCTTGTCAGCGACGCTGACCGCCTCGCGCCTCTGGCGCGGGGCGGTCTTTCTTGTTTCTCAGTGCCCCTCGGGATCGATGGGCAGGAATAGAAGGGTAAGGGTGCCCGGGATCGTGGCGAGAATCGCGATCGCGAAGAACCACGGGTAGCCGAAATTGGACTGCACGATGCCGCTCGCGATGCCGGCGGTAAGGATGCAGCCCGCGCCGAGGCCGGTGCCGATCGCATAATGCGCCGCCTTGTAGCCCGAGCGCTGGGCCACCTGCATGAGATACACCATATAGCCCGCAAAGCCAAAGCCGTAGCCGAACTGCTCGAGGAACGCGACCCCGTACAGCGGCCCGACCGAGGGTCTCGCCAGCGATGCCCACAGGTAGAGCAGATTGGGGGTGTGCATTGTGAGCACCATGGGCCAAAACGCCCGTCGCAACCCCCGCTTGGATACGAAAACCCCGCCAAGCAGGCCCCCGATCACTATCCCGACCACCCCCGCGACGCCGTTGATCAGCCCGAGCTGGTCGTTCGGTAAGCCCAGCCCGCCTGCCGCCGGAGAGTCTTTTAGGAAAAGCGGGGCCATCTTCGTCACCATCGCCTCGCCGAACCGATAGAAGAGGATCAGGGCAAGGATCGCCATGATGCCCGGCTGCCGGAAGTAAGTGGAAAACGCGTGGCCCATCTCGGAGCCGATAAGGCGTTGCCGAACTTGAACCAGACAGCCAACGGCCAAGCCGGAGCAAATCAGGAGTTGGATCGCCTCGTTGCGGAAGGCGTCGGGGCCAAGCATCCAACCCTTGAGACGGCCTTCGGCGCTGCCGTCGAAGCCGTACCACAGGCCGTGGGCGGCCATGCGAACGACCGCGGAAAGGGCGAAGTAGGCCAAGAAGGCAAGGGCCACGACGAGCGCCGTCCGCACCAAATTTCGCCGGTTCTCGCCGGAGGGCAAGTCGCGCGGCCGGTCCTCTTCGGGACGAGGCAGCGTGTACCCGACCAAGATGCGCCCCAGCGCGTAGGCGAGCGTCCCGCAAGCGAGCACGAGAGTCCACGAGGCGGAGATGCCGACCCCATCCACCCTCAGCCGACCCGCAAGGTAGACGAGCATCCCCACCGCGAACAGGCGGCCCAACCGGTAGCAGGTCGATTGCACGCCCACGAACGCAGCCTGCCGATCCTTGGGCAGGGCGAGCAGATAGAAGCCGTCGGTCGCGATGTCGCACATCGCGGAGAAGATCGCGGTGACGAGCAGCAGCCCGAGGGTGATCTCGAAGGCGTTGGGCAGGCCTACCGCGAAGGCGACGAGGGCCATGATGCCGGTCAGCAGAGCCTGCATCGTGAGCGTCCACCCGCGCTTGGTGAAGTTTAGGTCCACCATCGGGCCGAGTAGAAGCTTGATCGTCCAGGGCAGGGCGATGAGGCTGGTCCAGCGGGTGATCGAGACGTTCTCGACGCCGAGGTCCTTGTAGACGATCGCCGCCACCTCTTGCACGAGGGTGACCGGCAATGCCTGCATGAAATAGAGCGCGGGCACGAACGCCCACGGGTTGTGCGCGCCTTCGGGCCTGTGTTGAGGCGTCTCCAAACTTGCGGTGTCGCTCACGTCCGGCTCTCAGCGGGTAATAAGGGGCGTGCGACGCCGCCTTGCGCTCTTGCTGGTAGGGACGGTGCTCGCCGGGTGCAACGGCGCGCGCCTTGCCCCACGGGTGGCTTTGAAGGCACCGGCCGTTCAGCCTGCCTCCACTGACGCCTGGAGCCTCGTGTGTACCGATCCTAACGATCCCACTCCGGCCCTTCTCTCGAACGGGATCATAGGGGTGAGGATCGGTCGTGACGGCATGGGACTGGGCTCGGACGGCAAGACGCTTCCCGCGTTTGCGATTACTTCGTATGAACAGTCAGGAGAGGAGAAGTTGGTCGGACTCGAAAACCCTCTTGCCGCGCGGTGGGAGTTCCAGGGCAAAGCGATCGACTTTAAGCCGGGGTCAGAGTATCGTCAGGAGGTGATAGGGCCCGACACCGTCGGCTTCCTCGGTGAAGGGGCAGGAGGGACCTACGAAATCCACACCACCTGGACGTGGGGCCGGTCCACAGTTGACCGCTACACACGTTTTCTAGCTGGCGAACACGGCGTCGAATGCGTCACCTTCCTTACCGGAGGCTACCCACGACCCATCGTGATGAACGTGGTGAGGCTTCCTTCGGCTGCAAGCCATTGGAAGTGGACGGAAG
Organism: Fimbriimonas ginsengisoli; assembly: GCA_016179045.1. Classification (GTDB taxonomy): domain Bacteria; phylum Armatimonadota; class Fimbriimonadia; order Fimbriimonadales; family Fimbriimonadaceae; genus JACOSL01. The sequence goes on from JACOSL010000006.1 coordinate 42,262, forward strand.
AGCAGAGCGGCCAACCCCTGTCGATTGGCTCAACAGCGAACGGGGCTCTCATTGGGCGTGTGACTGCAAGCCTTTCCTCGGCTATCAGAGCCAGCTCCGCGAACAGAAGGGACCCCCTTTCAGAAGCTCCGTCAGAGAGATTTCGCCTCTCTCAAGCAAGACCAACGCATCCTCGGCGCGTGATTCCAACAATTACGGTCGACGGGCCCATCGAAGACCAACGAGCAATCAATTCGTTCATCTACTACATCTGGGGCTCGACCCACCCGGAAGCCAACCGGCCGCCGGGGCCGTTCGGGCTCAGCAACGAGCGATACATCGGCCATGTGTTTTGGGACGCCGACATCTGGCTCTTCCCTGCGCTCTGCCTGCTCGACCCCGACCGGGCCAAAGTGATCCCAACCTACCGGCTTCGCATGGCGGACGCGGCCCGCGCCCAGGCCAAGGCCTGGATCGAATCCTGTCGCCGCACCGCCTACAAGGCGGTGTCAGCCCCCTTGCCCGCAACCGCCGCCAAGGCCCTCATGTACCCTTGGGAATCGAGCGTGAGCGGCCGCGAAACCAGCGCGACCAAGACCCGCTTCGAGCACCATATCACGGGCGACGTGCTCTGGGGCCTGACCCAAGCCGAAGCCCTCGGCCTCGCCGATCCCGACAAGGTTCGGCCGGTCGCCGAAGGCTGCAAGGCTTTCTGGGAGGCGCGCTCGCGGAAGGGCTCGGACGGCCTGTTTCGCATCGAGGGCCTCATCAGCCCAGACGAGAACTCGATCTGCGACAACGATCTCTACACTAACCTGCTCGCCCAGTGGACTCGCAACGGGCGCAGCTTCGACGGCCCGATCCGCTACGCCTTGCCACATGACGCCACCGGCTTCCTGACCTACGACAAAGACCTTCTCCGCAGCTACGAGCAGGCCACCGCCGTGCTCGCCATATACCCCCTCCAATATCCCCCCGCCGAGGCTCAGGCGCGCGCGATGATGGATCGCTTCGAGAGCAAGATTTCACAAAACGGACCCGCGATGAGCGACGCCATCCATTCGATCATCTGGGCCAGATTGGGCGACCAGGAGAAAGCCTACGACCGCTGGCGCAGGAGCTGGCAAGACTTCACCAAGGGACCCCTCATGCTTTTCAGCGAGCGGCGCAACAAGAGCGTGACCTACTTCACGACCGGTGCCGCGGGCTGCCTACAGGCCGTGCTCTACGGTTTCGCCGGATTTCGGATAGACTCGCATCCGGTGCCCAAAGCGGCTTGGACGCGAAGGCTGAAAGGGGGAATGTGGCTCTCCGTTCGGCCCTGCCTTCCGCAGGCTTGGCGATCGCTGACGATCAGGAATTTCACCGTGCTGGGCCACCGATACACGCTTAACGTCACCCATGAGCGGGCGACGGTTTCTCCAGGAGACTGATCTTTTATGCCAAACGTCGTTTTCACCGTTGACTGCGAAGGCGCCCACCACGACCGCTGCTACACGCGCGACTACATCCGCGTGTTCGAAGAGGAGTTCGTGCCGAGCACATGGCTGATCCATGTGTCGATGAAGGATCCGAGCGCCAACACGAACCTGTACTATCACGAGTTCGTGCACAAGATCCCCAGCTGGCACGAGATGGGGATGAAGGTCAACTTCGAGAACGAGCGCGGTTATGTCGACGACGAGAAAGAGCGCGGCAACATCATCTGGATCGCCAAGGACACCCTCAAGTCCCACATGATCAAGTGCACGAGCTTCCGCGCGGGGGCCTTTGCCCTCGTGCCGAGCGACGTGAAGTACCTCGAAGAAGGAGGCATCCTCGTTGATTCCTCCATCGTGCCGGACGCGAGCTACAAGATGTTCGTGAACTGGGAGGGCGCGCCCCACGAGCCTTACCACAGCGCGTGCGACAACCTCCATCGGGAAGGCGGAAACCGGATCCTCCACGTGCCGATCGCAACCCATGACGGCCAGCATGGGTATCTCGATGCGGGCTTCGCCGCCCTCGAGCCGCTCTTCGCAGCCAACCTGTCGCGCGAGGTGATCTGCCTCGGACTGCGCGATTATTACGATTCGGTGGACGACCTGCGGAAGACGATCCGCTACTTCCGCCACAAGGGCGCCCACTTCACCACGCTCACCCAAGCGGCCAGCGAGCACTACGAGCACCACGCGCCGGTGGCGAGTGTCTAGCCAGAAGCAAAAGGGGCCGGGGCGCTGACGCGCCCCGGCCTCTTGGCCCCTGAGATCAACCGATGCTTACCGCTTCATGTTGATCAGGTCCTGCAGCATTTCGTCGACCGTGGTGACGATCTTCGTGTTGGCTTGGAAGCCACGCTGAGTCACGATCAGGTCGGTGAACTCGCTGCCCATGTCGATGTTCGACTGCTCCAAGAACCCGGAGTTGATCGAACCGCGTCCACCCGAACGCGGGGCGCCCACGACGGAAATGCCCGAGTTGTCGGTGTTGCGCCACAGGTTGCTGCCTAGGCGCTCCAGTCCGTTCGGATTCGGGAAGATCGCAAGCGCGATCTGGCCGAGGGAGCGGGTCAGGCCGTTCGTGAAGATTCCCGTGATCACGCCGTCGGTGCCCACCGAAAAGCCCTGAAGCGATCCGGGGGGGAAGCCGTTCTGGTCCGCCGCCGCCACCTGAGTGGGGGCGTTGAGCTGGCCAATCCGAGTGAAGTCGAGATTGACGTCGAACGCGGCTGAGCCGGTGGCGCCGGCCGGGACCGTAATCGCGCCAAGCTGGGCCGGATTCACGATTAAGCCGCCCGAGTCGAAATACACCGGCGCGTTTCCGGCCGAAGTGCTGTCACCGATCGGGGTGCCGGTGGCAACCGAACCCTCAAACGCCGACCAGTCCCAACTGCTTGCCGCGCCCGCCGGGGCGCCCGCCGCCGGAGGCGCGGTGTGGTTGGTGAATTGCACGGTGAGGTCGTGGGGCCCGCCAAGCGCGTCGTACACGCGCACCTGCGTCGTCCACACGTCCGTGGCGACCGCGCCCGCGTTTAGGTTGCCCGCCATGTCGACTTGCGTGGTCTGTTGAACGGCGTTCAAACGGCCCACCGGCACATTGAGGCTGGATGCGGCGCTGACCGGCACCGACGTGTCGATGTTGCCGAAAGAGTCGGCCGTCCAGCCGACGAGGCGCTCGCCGGTCGCCGATTGGACCAGGTCGCCATTCGCGTCGAGCGCGAAGGCGCCGTCTCTCGAATAGGCCAGGTTATCGCCGTTGCTCACCACGAAGAAGCCGCTTCCCTGGATCGCCAGGTCGGTCGGCCTGTTGGTCGCGTTGAGCGATCCCTGCTCGTTATTGACGTCCGTGCCCGCGACCAACACGCCGAGGCCGAACTGGATGGGGTTGCGCCCGCCGAGGGTGGCCGAAGGCCGGGTCGCCCCCTGGAGAGTCTGGGCGATCATGTCTTGGAACGTGACGCGGCTGCCCTTATAGGCAGTCGTGTTCACATTCGCGAGATCGCTCCCGATGACGTTCATGCGCGTTTGCTGCGCTTTGATGCTGGCCACGCTGGCCAGAAGTGCCTGTAGCATTGCTTGCTCTTCCTCCTCTTGCTCTTGAGCCTATGCATGGGAGGAGGCGACGCCAATCGGGCGTCGCCCAGGCGCTCCGCGTCGTTAGAACGCGGAACCCGCCATCTTCCCTTGCCTTTGGCCCTTCGTCGTCTTCCTTGTCGGTGCAGCCGGCGCCTAAACGATCACCGCGCTGTCGATGTTCGTAAACACGTTCTCCTTGAGATGGTCCTTGTCGACCGCCGTGATGACGGTGCGGTTTTTCACGCTAACCACGAGCGCAACGTCGTCGATCATGACGAGCGACTCCTTCGAGCCCTTGGCCGCCGCGCGGTCAACGCCGCTCAACACCCGGCCCCACTCCTCTTGCCCGAAGGCGATGTTCCGGCTCCGCAGCCGGGTTTGGGCGTGGCCGCTCACCTTCAAGCGATCCTGAAGGATCGCGGCGAAATCTCCCGCCAAAGCGGGAGCGCCGGGCGCCTTGGGAGCTTGTAACTGGCCGAGCGCGAGCTCGGAAATGCGGGCGTTTTGAATGCGGTTATCCATGGCCTTCGATTCGAATTAGGGTTGCACGGTGCGTATCGTATCCATTGGCACGTCGACCACGCCTCCTCCGTTCACGTCCTGGATACCGAGGTAATAGGTGCCGCTCCGGTTGGTTAGCCTCACCGCGACGCCGCTCACCATCGTGTTGTTCGGCGCGCCCGAATCGGTCATCGGTCGGATTGCGGTCACGTGGCGTCCCATGATCGCAGACGCGGTGGACACGGTCATCGACGCCTTCAACTGGTCCATGCCTTGCACGGTGCCAAGTTGTGAAAGCTGCGCGAAGAAGTCGGTGTCCTTCATCGGCTCGAGCGGGTTCTGCGTCTGCAGCTGCACGGTGAGCAGCCTGAGAAATGTCTTCATGTCCAGCGCCTCTTTGGGCTGGACCGGGGTCAAGCCGAGATACTGGCTGGCCACGTCGCTTGGGTTGACGAAGGGGGTGGATGCCATCTTGGGTCTCCTTGCTTCTAAATCCAAAAGTCGAGCATGCCGCCCTTAATGAGCTGGCGGCGCTCTTCGTGAGTTAGCCTTTGCGGGACGGGGGCCTCCGGTCGAGGCTGAGGATCATGGCGTCGCGCCTGTTGCTCCTGAGGCGGCTGTCCGCTCGGGCGTCCAGCCCAATCCGTATGCCCTTGGGTCGTGCTTGGCGATAAGACCTTGATCCCGTCAAGCTGCAGGCCCCGTTGCGCGAGCAGGTGGCCTAGTTCGCTGCGATGTTCGGTCAGTAGGCTCCGCACGCCGGCGTTGGTCGCCTCGACGGTGGCTTCGACGCTTCTGCCGATCGACCGCACGGTGAGCGTGACCGAGCCGAGGTCGTCCGGCTGCATATGCACCGTGACCACGCTCCGGCTCCGGCCTACCGCCATGAGCTCGATGCGATCGGCGATTTGGCTGATCGCGGCCTTCGAGCTTGGCGACAGGGCAGTCCGCCCCGCCTCGGAAGGCGCAGTCATTGAAGTTTCGCGTGACACCGCTAGGCCCGGCGTGGCAATCTGGCGTGGCGTTGAGGCGGCTTCGACCTTGGCACTGGTCGGGGCCTTGGCGACGACGATCTTGGGCTGACTATCATCGTCGTCGTCGATCTTCGCCTCATTGCGTTGCTCGCCTGCGACTGCGGCTATGGCCGCTGGTCGTCCAGCTAGGGGGCTTGCGGCCTCTGTCGAAGCCTGAGGGCCCGCTGGAGCAGTCGCCGCTTCTTCCGATGGGACACTAGCCTCGATCGATGGCAGTCTAAAATGGCTTCCGGTCGGGTCGGCGTGCTCCGCCGGCGTGGATGCAGCCTCCAGCCTCGGGAATGCGACATCCGAGCCCTCTCCCTTCGTGGGCTTGTCGCCGTCGTCAGATGGATTGGTGCTCGTCGCAACAGGCGATCGCAATGGGACCGCGCCCGAACTGGGCCCGACGGTCATGAACGACTTTTTGGGAGCTGGCTGGCTCGATTCGCTCGGCAAGCGCTGGGCTCCGATCTGCTGAGGTGCTTCGGCGTCCCTTATGCTTACCCCTCCGGCTGTCTTGAGGCCAGGTGCCTCGGGTAGCAAGCTCGGGACGGGCTTCGACAACGGTCCCGGCACAGGCTCAGAGACCGCGGGCTCCGCCTCCGTGTGGATGCTTACGCACGCGATGCCGAGCCCTTTTCGGAGAGCATCGGGAATCGCCCGCATCGGATCGATGGAGGTCGGTTGTTCCTTCCCCACGCCATCACCTCTCACCGCGTCGTCGCTCTTCGGCGCAAGCGGATTCTGCGGCGTACCGGCCTCATCGACCCTGAGCGCGGCCCGGCTCGCGGCGGGGATTGCCGCCACCGGGGCAACTCCGACCAGAGTAGCGCTAGGATCAACGTCCGCCACATTCACCGCCTTAGCGGCCTGGGTTGGAACCTTGTCCGAGTTTGGCGAGCCCAATTCGGTCGACGCCGGACGCCGATCGGACGGCTTCGAGCCCGACGACTGATTGGGTTCGAATCCGCCCTTGCTTGACCCCTCGTCCGGCGGCGTGGGACCAGGGATCGGCTGCATCTGCCCGGCAGGTATGGCGCAAGCGGTCGGCTCGACAAGAGTTGAATCTACGACGGCATTGGACGGGCTGGCGCTGCCAGCCGTGGTCGCGATAGCCGCTTGCTCGATGAAGCCGCCGGCTGCAACCGCTACGGCGTTCGCGACCGCGGCAATAGCAAAATCTGGTGCGACAGCCCCCTTGGGCTTGGGCGGTGCGGGTGCTTCCACCTTGTCGCTCGAAGCGATGGCCACAAAGGCGCCGGAAGCGTCCGGTAGGTGGGAGTCCAGTCCTTGCGGGAGAGCCTTCTGCTCGTTCCCCGCGACCTCTCCACCCGGCGCCTGCGGCGCTCCGGGTGGCGGCTCGGGGCCTGGCGGCCCCCCAGATGCGCTCGTGAGCACCTCGGCAAAACCGCTCGCCGCCCCCGCGCTTGGGGTCACAGCTACGGTTTCGAAAGCCTTGACGGCAGAGATTTCCATGTCGAAGAGCGCCCATCGAGGGCGTCTCTCCAATCATCGGCAAACCGGGCCCGCGTTTTTAGCAGGGCGCCCCTTTGAGCGGAAAGGGGTCGGCTATCTGCCATACTCAGGTTCATGTTGGGCGCACCTGGCCATCCATCGGCTGGCTGGTTGTTTGAAACCCCCGCGCCAAGCCTCCTCGCGGAGAGGCCACCCAGCAGCTTGATTCGTCTTTACGTTCCGATGGCTCCGGCTTCCCAAGACAAGGCGACGCTTTCACCGATTGCGTTCGGGGTTGTCGGCCAATGCCGCCCGTACATCGATCGGCAGCTTGCACGCAAAAGGATCGGATATGCGTGCGACCCGGGCGGCCTCATCCAAACGATTTCCAACTTCGACGCTAGCGCGGGCCTCAGGACGAGTCTCCGACCTGCGACTAGTCCACGATCTTTCGCCACAGCCGCCAAACCGAAGGCCATGTCCCGCAATCCGATCCAATGTGGACCTCCATCGTCCGGCGCCCAAATGACTTACACCACGTCCCATGCCAACCAAGAAACCCACGAATTCAGAACCTGTCCCAGATCCGATCGAGCCGACTACTCGAACAAACGACGACGCGCTGCCTAGCGCCACCAAGAAACCGGCTCGTAAGAGCGCAATCAAGCGCCTGGCCGAAGCCACCCAGCGGGTGATGGAAACGGTCGCAGGGGTGGTTTCGCCTCCTCATGTCGAATCGGTGGCCGAGAGCGGCAAGAAGCCGCCGGCCAGAGCCCGGCGGGGAGGCAAGGCCCTTGCGGCCGATCTCCCCGCTGCCGAACGCGACCTGCCGGTACCCACTTGGCGAACACCGCTACGCCCCGCAACATCAAAGGCTGCACCGCAGCAAGAGGTCGCTTCGGAGCCCCGAGGACGTCGTCGAAGGGGACGCAGAACCGAGGAGGCCGCACCAACGGAGCAACAGGAAGTGCCACAGGTGCAGATGCGCCAGCCCCGGCGCAGACTGGTGGCCAAGGAACCCGAAAGGGCGCCCCTGCCGCCCCCCAAGCCGATTCTGCCGATCCCCACGGATGCTCCTCAGGTCATCGTTCGGGATGGCGTCCCCACGCTCGTTCGAGACGGTCGGGCGTACCCGCCCATCTTCTTCTTTGGAAACGCTTCCGACGAGAGTCGGGTTGGCACCGTGCTCGAGGAGGTGCGCCTTGCCGGAGAGGCCGGAGTTCATGTTCACTCGCTCCTCATTGAATTCGAAGTCGACCTCGGTGCGGTCGACGCCGCGGTTCGGCTCGCAAGCTACTTGCTCGCCAAGGTGATCGAATCCGATCCCCAGAGCCAAGTCCTGTTTCGGCTGGTATTCCTTGCACCCAAGGGATGGACGGAGCGTTACCCAAACGCCGCGTTTCGAACCGCCGAGGGCTCGCTAGCCGAACCGAGCGTATGCGACGATCAGTTTTGGGGCGTCGCCAAGGAGTGCCTGGGCCTGTTCACCCGAGCCATGCGCTCGCTCGGGCAGCGAGACCACATCCTTGGGCTCCATTTGGAGCGAGGCGAATGGTTTTTCGCCGCCGACTGGGGCTACGACACGTCGCAGGCAGCGGTCGAGCACTTCCGCCAATGGGCCCGCGCGCGCTACAGCGAGGACGAAGTTGCCCTTCGCGCCTCTTGGTTCGATGGCTCGGCGCGCTTCGACAATCTGACGATTCCACCGTTCGCACCGGAAGGCGCGGAGGACGAGAAGTTCGTTCGCGCGAGCCGGAAACAGCGCCGCCACGTGGACTACCAGCTATTTCTCTCCGACGCAACGGTTGCCCGAATAGGAGACCTCGCTTTCGCGGTTAAGGAGGCAAGCGACGGTTACTTCGTAGTTGGGGTGAGCTACGGCTACACGTTCGAGTGGTCGCACCCGTCCAGCGGCCATCTCTCGCTGGGCAAGCTGCTGCGCACGCCGGAAATCGATCTGATCGCGGGACCGCCCAGCTATCGCTCGCGCGAACCAGGCGGTACTGCCCCCTTTCCCGGCCCAATCGATAGCTTTGCCCTCAACGGCAAGCTGTTCGTAAGCGAGGAAGACTTCAAGACCTCCATCGGCCAAGGGCTATCCCCGGACGACTTTAACCCCGTGATCAAGACTCCGCAGGCGCTGGAGAGCGTGCAGTGGAGGGGCGGAGGCGCGGCGCTCGCCCACGCGGGGGCGGTCTGCTGGATGGACCTGTGGAGCAACGGCTGGCTCAAGACGGCCAGCATCTGGAGCCGGGCGGCCAAGGTTCGCGAGGCCCTGATCATGAGGATGGGCGCGCCGCTTGCCGATCCGGACGTGATTGTGTTTATCGACGAGCGCGCCTTGGCGTATCTGGTCGATCCAAAGGCCTTCCAACTGCTGATCCAAAGTGTTCGCGAGTCGGTCCTCCGCGCGGGCCTCAACGCGGGCTTCTACCTGCTGAGCGACCTTGCCCACCGCGAGAAATTTCCGGAGGCCAAGCTCTACCTGTTCCTCAATGCTTGGGATATCCGCCCAGAACTGCGCGCGGCGATCAAGGCAAGGCTGCACCGTGACAACAAGCTGATCTTCTGGCTCTACTCCGCCGGGTTGTTCGACTCCGGGCGCGACTCGCTCGAACGGGCTCGCGAAGTCACCGGCATTGCCCTGCGACCTCAGCCGTTTCACTCCAAGATGGGTACGACCTTGCTCAATCGCCGCCACGCCCTTACCGAGTCGTTTCCAGACCGAGCGCTCGCGGGGGGCGTCAAGCTCGAGCCAAGCTACTTCGCGATCCCGGAGGAAGCCACCGTACTCGGCGAGTACACGCAGACCGGTCTTCCCAGCTTCGTGATCAAGGAATTCCGAGAAGAAGGAGACTCGGAACTCGCATGGCGCTCCGTGTTCATGGGCGAGCCGGTCGTGACCCCCGCCCTGCTGCGCGCATTGGGCCAGCTCGCAGGCGCGCACGTCTGGAGCTTCCAGGACGATTTGGCGCACATACGCCCGCCGTTCCTCACCGTGCATTGCGGCGGCGCTGGAGCGCGGACCCTCGCGCTGCCCGACAATGCCTCGGCTTACAACGTTCTCACCAAGGAGTGGGCGTCGACCGAGGGTACGAGCCTCCGATTCCAAGCGGTGGACGGCTCCACCCACGTGTTCCTCGTCGGCATCCGCGAGGAGTTGGAGCATTTGCTGGCGCTCGACCCGGCCGATCTGCTGCGGATCGACGAACTCCCCGCCAAAGCAGAGGACACGGTCCGCACCGATACGGTCGCCTTCGACGTGCCGATCATGAAGCTCGACGTGTGGATGGAAGGCGGCGACCTGGACGAGGGCGCCGACGATTGGCTGCTCCATCCGGGCGTCATCGAGGAGCCAGCCGCGGAGGAAGAGGAGGCGGACGACCGCCCCGGCCGGCGTCGTCGTCACCGCCGTCGCAATGACCGTGCTGCGGTCAAGACCCCCGATTTTCGGGGCGAGGCGGTCGAAAGGGTCATCGAAGACGTGGACGACGACCTCGGGCTCCACGTGATGTTTCGCAGGCGGAACTAAAGGGTGGCGCATCGAATGGGCTTCGTCGCCCTGATCGGCAAGCCTAACGTTGGCAAAAGCACCCTCCTAAACCGGATCGTGGGGCAAAGAGTGTCGATCGTGAGCGACAAGGCTCAGACGACTCGCCGTAAGGTCATTGGCATCGCCACCACGCCCGATTACCAGATCGCCTTTCTCGACACGCCCGGGGTGCACGAACCGCACACGCGGCTCGGTCGCGCGATGCTCGATGCGGGGCGAAGCGCCCTCGACGAGGCGGATGTGGTCGTCGCGGTGGTTGACGCCTCCCACCATCCGGGCGCGATGGACGAGCGCATCGCCCAGATGATCGGCGAACTTGCCCGAGCGAAGCCCGTGGTGCTGTGCCTAAACAAGATGGATGTGCTGAAGGCCGATAACGTCGAGCGCAACGTTGCCGCTTACACCAAGCTCTTTGGTGTGGACGATGGGATGCTGACCACCGCGACCCGGGGGCATAACGTGGACTTGCTGGTCCGGCTGATTGTGGATCGCCTACCCGAACGACCGCCCGTCTTCGAGGAGGACGCCTTTACCGACCAATCCACGCGCTTCATGGTCGCCGAAATCATCCGGGAGAAGATCTTGCGAGCAAGTCGGCAGGAGATTCCACATGCCACGGCAGTCGTGGTCGAGGCCTGGGATGAAGAGCCCGAAATCACTCGCATCGAGGCGACCATCGTGGTCGAAAAGCCGAGCCAGAGGGCCATTTTGATCGGCAAGCACGGCGCGTTCTTGCGGCGCATCGGGACCGAGGCTCGCGCCGAGATCGAGGAGCTGCTGGGCCGCCACGCATACCTGGGCTTGCACGTCAAGGTCCAAGAGGATTGGCGAATGAGCGAGCGCGTGCTGAACGAAATGGAGTACGAGCGGTGAACCAGCGGGACGTCGAAGACCTGTTTGGCGGGCCGTTGCGGGCAGACCCTTACATTTCGCTCAAGGCCCCGCCTCTGCCCGATGCCAAGATCGGCCCTCTGCCTAAGATTCAGTTCGTCATCGAGTTCGTCGGGCCACGATCGATCTCAGGGGCAAGCGCCAACGCGCTTGCCGAACCCCAACTACGCTCCGCGCTGGGCAGCCCCGAGGTTTGGACCATGAACCAGTCCTCGAACGAGTGGGCGCCGTTGCGGGCAAACGTCAACATCACCTACGACTCGCTCGCGGTCGCTTGGGACTTGATAACGGATGCGGGCACGATGACAACCGCCAGCGCGCGCCAGCTGTTGGCAGCCGTCGAGCGGTTTGCCACCGACGTTCAGCGAAGGGCGATGCCGATGCCCGTACCCGAGAGCGTCGACCCGCTCGTGCGGCACTGGATCGCGGTCCGAGAGTCGCTGGACATCGGGTTCTCCATGGCGGTTGCGCGCGACGGCGACGACCTGGCCGAGCGGGAGATCTGGAGGCTATGCGCAGCCCTGGGTTTGAACTTAGGGCCGACCGGCGCTTTCGAATGGCGGATCGAAGGTTGGGAGCATCCGCTCCTTGCCGTCACCCCCCTAGAAGCTGACGCCTTCTCCCTTCGCGACGTAAACCTCGACGCGAAACACCGAGGCCTCGGCCTCGGCTTCAACGTGCCGCGATCCCCCAGCCCGTCTGCCTCGCTCGAAGGCTGCTTTGGCATTGCCAACCAGTTCGCCTTGCGTACCGGAAGCAAGCTGTTCGACGACACCATGGCGCCGATGACGCCGGCCGATCAGGAGAGCCTACGCTCCGACCTGAATGAGGCGGTGAAGGCTCTTGCCAGCGCCGGGCTGACCCCCGGCTGCTCCGAAGCCCTCAAGCTGTTCGGCGCGGCCTAGGGCTCGTCGTCGAGCTCGCGCTGGCCGCGCGTTTGTGCATCGCTCGCCCGCCTTCGCACCTGGCCGTAGGTTCTGCCCGCCGGCGTCGCCGGCGTCGGCTGCCCGACCTCAGGCGCGCGGGTCGAGATCACGCGGCTGCGGACGTTCTCGGCCTGCGCCATGCCGACCAGGGTGGCCGCCTCGCCCTTCTTGCGGGCAAGCGCGAGGTCCCAAAGATACAGAATCGGCGACGCGTTGTAGATCGACGAATACGTGCCCGAAACGATGCCCACCAGCATCGCCACGCAGAAGAACTTGAGATCGACGGTGGGTGTGCCAAAGAGAACGAGGATGAGCAGGGTCGCGACCACCGTCATCGAGGTGTTGATCGACCGGGCGAAAGACTGGGTGATTGAGCGGTTCATCAGGGTCGAGAACGCCTCGCCCTTGTTGGGACGGCGCAGGTTTTCTCGAATCCGGTCGAAGATGACGATCGTGTCGTGCACCGAAAAGCCGATGATCGTCAGCATCGCGGTGATGAACAGCGCGCTTATTTCCCAGTGCTCGAAATAGCCCACCACGGCGGCGAGGAAAATCACGACGAGAATGTCGTGGATGAGGGCGCCAATGGCCGAGACCCCGAATTTCAGCCCCGGCACGAACCCGCCTACCGCAAAACCAAATCGAAAAGCGAGGTAGATGATGATCAGCGACGAGCTGAGGATGACGCCCCAGATCGCGTTGCTGATAGTCTCGCCGCGAATCACGGGGCCGACCGAGCCGAAGGTGTCCTTGTCGGTGAAGTCTTTCCCGGTCGGGTCTTGGTGGTGCCGCGCTACGCCGGCCGCCACGGCGATATCATCCAGGACCTTCTCGTCGGAGCGTGGCTTGCCGTCCGCCTCAAGGAATTGGGGCGACTGTGGAAGCGTTAGGCTAACCAGCCGCTGACCGCCCGGCTCGCTGCTGAACTTGATGTTCGCCCCCTTGAAGCCGGCTCGGTCCAGATTGGTCGCGATCTGCTCTCTGGTCATAGTTGCGTCGACGTGGGTGAAGCTGGCTTCCGCTCCACCGCGAAACTCTACGTTCAGCTTGAAACCGCCGATGAACGCAAACGGAACGCCGATCAGGATCGTGATCCCGGAAAGGAGGAACCAACGCTTGGATTTCTCCACCACGGTGAGAGGCTCCGCGCCCGGCTGAAACCGCTTGCCGAACCACTCGTGGTTCACCGCATACCACTTGTGATCGTTGGCAAAGCCGGAACCTACGAGGAACATGAGTAGGGACCGAGTCACGAAAACGGCGGTAAAGAGCGAGATCGCCACACCAATGACCAGGGTGGTGGCGAAACCCTTGACCGGGCCGGTGCCGAGTTCCATCAGCACAATCGACGTGATGATCGTACAAGCGTTCGAATCGATGATCGCGGGAAGAGCGCGCCTGAAGCCGAGCTCCATCGCGCTTTTGAGCGCCTTGCCCGATCGCATCTCCTCCTTGAAGCGTTCGAAGACGAGGATGTTGGCGTCCACCGCCATGCCAACCGACAAGATGAAGCCGGCGATGCCCGCGAGCGAAAACGTGGCGTTGATCAGCTTGAGAACGGTGAGCGTAAACAGGATGTACAGCATCAAGGCGACGAACGCCATGACACCCGGGACGGCGTAATACACGATTAGGAAAAGGCTGATCAACCCGAAGGCGATCGCGCCAGCCGTGATGATCTGGCTGAGCGCGAAGCTGCCGATGGTTGGGACGGTGTTGCGGCTGCTGAGCAGTATCAGGTCGACGGGTAGGGCGCCCGAGTTAAGCAGGTCGGTGAGTTGCTTGACATATTCGAGCTTGTAATTCCCGTCGATGACCGCGTTGTCGCGAAGAATTTGGCCCTTCTTCAGCGGAGCGATGCTGAGCACGACGTCGTCGAGCACGAAGGCGATGTTCTCTTCCTCGTCCTTGTAGCGCCGAGTCCAGTCCTCCATCTTCCGCGCGCCTGCGTTGGAGAAGGTCATTTCGGGACGATATCCGCTGATTCCGGTCGGATCGGGCTTCGAACTTTCGAGGTCGTCGCCCTGGAGGATCAGGTCCCAACCCTTGATCATCTCCACGTATTCCGGCATGCCGGGCGCGATCTCCTTGTCGAAATGGCGGAAGCGCACTTCGGGCTTCCCTTCGCTCGAGATGCTCTCGTAGTTCCGGTAGGGGCGCTTCGGGGTGCGGACCGTCTTCGCGTGGTAGCACTTCAGGCTCGCGCTAGTGCCGAGCACCCGCTTGGCCTCGTCGGCGTTCGTATAGCCTGGAAGTTCGACCACGAACTGGTCCCGACCCTTGCGATAGACCTGCCCCTCGACGACACCTAGGGCGCTCGCCACCCGGTTTTCGAGAATCTGCTGGACGCGCCCCGACCACTCGCCCTCCTTCGCCTTCATCTCGTTCGTAAGCTTGCTGGTGTCGACCTGGTAGGTGATCTCGACGCCGCCCTTGACGTCGAGGCCGTACTTGGGCCTACTTTGCTGAAAGAGGAATGCGGAGAGGGCGCCGAGGGCCAGAACGAGCAGAAGAAAGTGATAGCTCTTGAGCTGCAAAATCGGAGCGCCTCCTTCGGCGCGAATACAAGGCTCATGAGTATACCGGGCAGGCTCGCCGAGCCAAGGCCCACCTTAGCTCGGTGTCGCCGATTGGCTCGTGTCAGACTTACTCTATGGCTACCGCGACCGCTCTTCCGCGCTGGGATTTGACCCCGTTCTTTCCGTCGATCGAAAGCCCCGAGTTCCATGAAGCCTTCGCCTCGTTCGGTCGCGACATCGGCCGCCTGGAAGCGATCGTTGCGGAGCACCGACTTGGTCGAGACGCCCCGCTTGACAGGGCCCTGTTCGACCAAGTCATTGGACTGCTGAACGCGGTGCTCGAGCAGCGAACCTTGTTCCAGGCCTACCTGTCAGCCCACACGACGACCGACGCGACCGACGTGGTCGCCCAAGCCAAGGAGAGCGAACTGGACGGCTTGCACACGAGGTTTCAAAAGGTTAGAGCGCGCCTAACCGCCTGGATCGGTTCGATCGACGAGAAGGCGCTACTTGGGTCCACTCCGAGAGCCAGAGATCACAGCTACTTCATCGAGAAATGCCAGGTCGGGGCGCGGCACCAAATGAGCCCCGCCGAAGAGGAATTGGCGGCGGAACTGCAGCCGATAGCGGGCGCAGCGTGGGAGAAGCTCTACGGCAACGTCAGCAGCCTCATACAAACCACGGTGCCTCTGCCGGAGGGCGACCGCGTGCTTCCGATGAGCGCCATCCGCAACCTCGCCTACGAGGCCGACCGCAGGATCAGACAGGTCGCCTTCGAGACCGAGCTCGCGACCTGGAAGGCGAACGAGGTGCCACTGGCCGCCGCGCTTAACAGCATCAAGGGCCAAGTCGGCACGCTCAACCGGCGGCGTGGCTGGGAATCGCCGCTGGACGAGGCGCTGTTTCAGGCCAACATCGACCGCGCAACGCTCGACGCCATGCTCGGCGCGGCGCGCGACGCATTCCCCGATTTTCGCCGCTACCTCAAAGCCAAGGCACGAGCTTTGGGCGTGGGCAGGCTCGCGTTCTTCGACCTGTTCGCCCCCGTCGGGGATTCGGCGAGACAATGGCCCTACGAAGAGGCGGAGCGCTTTGTCGAAATGAATTTCGCAACCTTTTCGGACAAGCTGGCCGACTCGGCGCGGCGTGCCTTCCGCGAGCGATGGATCGACGCGGAGGCACGCACTGGCAAACGGGACGGCGCCTATTGCGCGCCTTACCCGAAGGGCATTTCGCGCGTGATGATGAACTTCCGCCCCTCGTTCGGCTCGGTCAAGACCCTCGCCCACGAGCTTGGCCATGCCTACCACAACCTGTGCCTGGGCGAGCGCACTGCCATCCAGCAAGACATCCCGATGACGCTGGCGGAGACGGCGAGCATTTTCTGCGAGACGATCATGAAGCGCGCGGCGCTGAAGGCGATGCCTGAAGGCGAGCGGATCACGCTGCTGGAGGCGTCGCTGCAAAGCGAATGTCAAGTCGTCGTCGATATCACGAGCCGGTTCATCTTCGAGAGCGGTGTGTTCGAGGGTCGCATCGAGCGAGAACTCTCCGCCGCCGAACTGTGCGGCTTGATGCGAAACGCTCAACTCGATACTTATGGCGACGCCCTCGACCCCGAGCGGCTGCATCCCTACATGTGGGCAGCCAAGCCCCACTATTACGCCAGCGAGGAGTCGTTCTACAACTTCCCCTACATGTTTGGGCTGCTCTTTGGGCTGGGGCTCTACGGCCTGTACGAAGCGGAGCCCGCTGGCTTCCACGAGAGGTACGACGAGCTGCTTTCGACCAGCGGCATGGCGGACGCGGCGACCCTCGCCGCATCGGTTGGGATCGACATCCGCTCGAAGGCGTTTTGGGCGCGCGGCCTCGCGACTATCCGAGACGAGATCGACCAGTTCGAAGTTCTGGTTGGACGCTAAACGCCTAGCAGAGGAAGCAGTTCGCGGAGCGAGCCGATCGTCGCCGTCGGCTCGGGCGAGCCGTCTGGTCGGTCTTCCGGCCCCTTGCTGCTGGGCGAGACGTCGGAATCGCGCCGTACCCACGCGGTCGCCCATCCCGCGTCGATCGCGGGCCGGATGTCGTGCCGGTAGCTATTGCCAACGAACAGCAATTGGGTCGGAGCGCATGCCACCAGTCTGGCGGCTTGCTCGAAGACGCTTGCGTGCGGCTTCCCGAAACCGAGTTCGCCTTCGATAAGCACTGGATCGAAACGGCCATCGAGCCCTAGGGTCGCGATCTCCTGCCGCTGAACGTCGGCGGGTCCGTTGGTAATCAGCCCAAGCCGAAAGCGCTCCTGCAGACGATCCAACACCATGGTGACGTCGGGAAAGAGCCGCAAAGCGCGGTCGCGCTCCTCCATGTAGCAACGGCTCAATTCGCCCGCACGCCGGGGATCGTCCACCCCCACCTCGAGCAGCGCGAGGCGCATCTGCTCGGTTCGGGTGGGTTCTCCCGTCTTGAGATAAGCGGGATACCAGTCGGACGCTTTCAGCGAAGGGCTGAAGCTCCTGAACGACCGTGCCCAATGCTCGATCATCTCGTCGGGCGTTTTGCCGGGCGGGCCGAGGCGCTCAAACGCTACTCGCAAGCCATGCTTGCTCGCTTCCCAGTACGCGCAGAGTGTGTCGTCGAGGTCGAAGAAGAGGGCGAGCACCGTAGCGAAGCGCTCCGCGCTCATCGCAGCTTCATCGCGGCGCGAACCTCGTCCATCGTGCGCGCGGCGACCTCCCTTGCCTCTCGGGCGCCCCGAGCTAGCACCGGCTCGATGTCCGAATCAGAAATCTGTCGGCGTCGCTCGCGGAGAGGCCGCAAGCGCTCGTTCACCGCCTCGACGCACTCAAGTTTGTTTTGCATGCAGCCGCGCAGGCCTTGGCGGTCCTCGTCCCACTGCTTCTGCCAATCCTTGGAATACACCTTGAGCAGGTTGCACACCGCGCAATTCTCGGGCACGCCGGGGTCGGTCTTGCGCATCTTGGTGGGCGTGGTGAAGGCGTTCTTGATCTTCTCCGCCGTCTCGTCCTCGGTGTCGCTGAGGTAGATCGCGTTGTCGTAGCTCTTGCTCATCTTGCGCCCGTCGGTACCGATGAGGAGAGGCACCTCGCCGATCAGGTTCACGAACTCGGGAAACACCTCGCCGTAGAGAAAATTGAAGCGGCGCGCGATTTCGCGCGTGATCTCCAGGTGGGGTGCTTGGTCCTTGCCAACCGGCACGCCGTAGGGCTTGTATAGCAGAATGTCGGCCGCTTGCAACACTGGGTAGCCGAGTAAGCCATAGGGCTCGCTCTCCGTCTTCAGGGCAAGCTTCTTCTCTTTGTAGGTCGGCACCCGCTCGAGCCAGCCGATGGGAGTAACCATGCTCAGCAATAGATGGAGCTCGGCATGCTCCTTGACGTGGCTTTGGATGAATACGCTTGATCGATCTGGGTCGATGCCCGCCGCCAAATAGTCCTTGGCGATCTCGCGCGAGTTCGCGCTGATCTCGGACGGGTCTTCCGCCATCGTCGTGAGGGCGTGCCAGTCGACCACGCAACAGTAGAGCTTATAGTCATCTTGCAGGCGCACCCAATTGCGCAAGGCGCCCTCGAGGTTGCCAAGGTGCAGCCGCGCCTGGGTTGGCTGCATGCCGCTGAGAATCGTCTTGCGACTCACCCGTTGACCCCAAGCAGGTGCGAGGCCAAGTTCATCACCACTGGGCCCACGATCTGACTGATAAGGCTTCCATTCGAGCCTGGAATGAAGATGAGGGCGAGGAGGGCGAAGCTGCCGTACGTTCGGTTGAAGATGTACCAGTGTGTCCGCGCGGGTTCGGGAAGGAACGCGCCCGCGAGCCAGTGGCCGTCAAGGGGGCCGAGGGGCACCAGATTGAACACTGCCAGCCCAAGATTGATGTACACGCCAAACAGAAGAAACACGCCGAGATATCCTGGCGCGCCGGTCAGGCGAAGGACGCCGGCATAGACGACGGCCTGAAGCAGGTTGGAGGCCGGCCCCGCCGCCACCGAGATGAAGTGGTCCCATCGGGGGTTGCGCATCCGGCGCGGATCGACCATGACGGGCTTTCCCCAACCGAAGCCGATGCCGCTGAGCGACGTGAATATCAGCATGATTGTGCCAATGGGGTCGAGGTGCTTGAGCGGATTCAGGGTGACCCGGCCCATCATGCGCGGCGTAGGATCGCCCGCGAGATCGGCGAAGTAGGCATGTGAAAACTCGTGCAGCGACAGCCCCATCAGGATCACCACGAGCTGAAGGACAAACACGTTGATGTCAAACCCTTGACTCATGTCCGCAGGTCCTCTGGAATAGGCTCTCGGGCGAGCACTTGATCCCAGGTCTCACGCTCTTGAACGATCTCAGGCTTGCCATCCGGCCTGATCAAGACGGTCGCGGGACGCGGAAATCGATTGTAGTTGGAGGCCATCGAGGATGCATACGCGCCGGTGCAGAGAACCTGCAGCAAATCCCCGGGCTTGAGGTCGACCGGCAGTTCCACATCGCGAAACATCGTGTCGGCTTCGCAATGGCGCCCGCACACCGTGACCTTGCGAGTCGGCCCATCCCCGGCAGCCAGCGGCAACACGGTGTAAGCGGCGTCGTAAAGGGCCGGGCGCGGGTTGTCGCTCATGCCTCCGTCCACCGAAACGTACACCCTCTGGGCTCCTCGTCCGAGATCGACTTCCTTGATTGGGCCCACCGTGTACAGGGTCACGCCGGATTCGGCGACTAAGGCGCGCCCGGGCTCGTGGGCTAGAGTTGGAGCAAGACCGCTGCCTTCGAGAGCGCGTGAGACCCCGGCTGCGACCAAGCGGCAGTATTCCTCGACCTCCATCGGCTCCTCGTCCACGTACCGAACACCCAGCCCGCCACCAACGTTCAGA
The DNA here is from genome assembly GCA_016179045.1 of Fimbriimonas ginsengisoli. Lineage (GTDB taxonomy): Bacteria > Armatimonadota > Fimbriimonadia > Fimbriimonadales > Fimbriimonadaceae > JACOSL01. The sequence goes on from JACOSL010000006.1 coordinate 61,536, forward strand.
GAGAGCGGCGTTACGCCGTGTAGTTTTGCCATCTGAACAGCAAAGCGCGCGATGGTCTCGCCCCCCAAGAGTTGGGCTTCGGGATCAAGAAGTTGCGAGCCCACGTGGCAGTGGTAGCCGGAAAGCGGCAGGCCCAGTTCGACGCACCGCCGCACCGCTGCCTCCGCCGCTCCGCTCGAAATGCCGAGGCCGAACTTGGTGTCCGCTTGGCCGGTCGAAATCTTCTCGTGCGTGACTGGATTCACAGCCGGGGCGAGGCGCAAGACCAGCCGGGTCGCGCCGAAGGCGCGAGCCGCAAGCATTTCAATCTCATCGAGGCTGTCCACGACTATCTCGCCGATGCCTTGGGCGAGGGCGAAATCCAGTTCATCGGAACGCTTGAAGTTCCCATGTAGCCGACAAGTCGATCCCGGCGCTCCCGCCGCAAGGGCGGCACGAAGTTCGCCTTCGCTCGCCACGTCGAGCACACAGCCCTCTTGGTGAGCGATCGCGAGCACGGCGAGCGTTGAGTTGGCCTTCGCGGCGAATGACAGCTCCGTCCTGGGATACGAGGCGGCGAGCGCATCGCGGTAGCGGCGGATTCGCGACCGAAACGCGGTTTCGTCGATCACGTAGAGGGGCGTCCCGAAGTCCTTGGCGAGCTCCCTCGCTTGGATTTCCGATAGGCGAAACCGGCCATCGAGTCGGGGAGCTTGGATCATTCGAGGCGGATTATGGCATGGCGACTGGAGCCGAATCCTGGCCCAGGGACGCTCCGCGATCCCGAGAAGCGTCCGCCGTTTGTGAGACACTAAGAGGCGAGGGACCATGAGCATCACGCGACACCTCGACGAGATCGACGTGCTTATCCTTGCCGAGCTCCAGAACGACGGGCGGATGACCAACGCCGAGCTCGCCAAACGGATCCGGCGGTCGCCGCCATCCACCCTCCAGCGGGTGCGTGCCCTGGAGCGGTCCGGCTTCATCCGGTCTTATACCGCCCTTCTCGATCCCGAGCGCCTCGGCCTCCGCACGATCGTTCTCGCGATGATCAGCCTTTCGCTCCATCAAGAGCAGCCGATCGAGCGATTTCGAAAGAGCGTGCAGGACATCGACGAAATCGTGGAGTGCTACAACGTGAGCGGCGAGTTCGACTTCCTTCTCAAGATCCTTGTCAAGGACATTCGCGCCTACGAGGTGCTCATGCGCGAGCGGCTGAGCAAGATCAAGGGCGTCCGACAGATCAGGAGTTCGTTCGTGCTCGGATCGTCCAAGCACACGACCCGCGTCCCCCTCCCTATCCGCCGCGACCCGAGTCCATGAAGGAGGGCCGCTGTCGTCCTAAATGGCTCAGTTTTTGGGGGACAGGTCACGCGGGATAGGGTGAAAGACGACGGTAGAGATAAACCCTCGGCACCCGGCGAGGTGTGCCGAGGGATGGAAAGCTTGCGCCCCTCCGGGTATGTGGCCGAGAATGGGCTCCCCTTATAAGCCGGTGGGCGCCGCGTTGCCGGGCCCGCTACCGGCGAAGCGGGTGCGCCACGCGAGCACGGACCCGCCCAGTAGAACCCCAACGCTAGCACAAACTAAGATGGCGATAAGAATGAGGTCAAGCGAGCTGCCATAAATATGCCTGGGTATCGGCAACACGAAGACGAGGGTGGCCCCTCGAGCAAAGCACCTGAGAAAGTAAGCGATCTTCGACAGGTGTTTGAACGGCCGCGGTCGCCCTTTCTCGGGCATCGGGAGGGCGGCTTCATGTCGCTCGGCCTCAATTTCGCGAAGGCGTTCGGGCCCTAGCAAACGATCAACCAGCAGCCAGGCACCGAGCGAAATGAAGAACGGTATCGACTCGAAGACCCAATCGATCCAATCAAAGGCCATGCGCCAGGGCGATGTTCGCGCAGCCTCTGCGAGGAATACGTCACTACGAAGCTTGCTCGGTGGGCCATCGCGAAAGTCGTAAGCCTTGGTGATGGTATGCAACGGCACATGCAGCACCACCTTCGTCATTGACCGCGAGTCAGACCGAATTTCGAAGAAATATTGGTACAGGCCTTCCAAGTCCGCCTCCAACGAACTCGCGGTTGGCCCGCTCATCGAGGAAATCAGTTGCTCGTAGCTCACCGGCGCCTCGCCAAATTGCATGTAATACGAAAATGCGCTCGCCGCCACCCGCGTGATGTAGCCGTCCCAAAGATGCACCACCGGCAATGCGAGAATCGAATTTGCCACGAGCGCCGTGGCAAGCAGCCACGCGGAATCGCGGGCCAGCCCGCTTACCCATCGCATCGCGCGACCGCCCTTGTGTTGGCCGTTACGTGATCTGCTCGTTGCTCCTGACTCATGTTCTCCATGCCTCGGCACACCTGAGTGCCGAGGCTTTACTGCTAATCCCATCTTTCAACCTGCAGCCTCCAGGACCAGTCTGGTCCGGCAGTCGGGAGACGAAGCAAGGCCCAGTGAGCTCACCGTGTCATGGTAACACGAGTCCTGTCCAACTCCAAGCAATTTTTCGGGAAATGCGCCAGCCGCTAGGCGGGGGAGCAAGACGGCTCGCCGGGTAGAACGTCGGAATGCCCGAGCAGATTCTTCCCAACATCCTCCACGCCATCGGAAACACGCCGCTAGTCCGGCTCAACAGAATCGGGAAGGAGTATCCGGTCGAAATCCTCGCCAAGTGCGAGTTTCTCAACCCGGGCGGCTCGGTGAAGGACCGCATCGGCTGGCGGATGCTGGAGATGGCGGAGCGATCGGGGCGGCTCAAGCCGGGCGACACCCTCATCGAGCCGACGAGCGGCAACACGGGAATCGGGCTCGCGCTCGCCGCAGCGATCAAGGGCTATCGCCTGATTATCACGATGCCGATGAAGATGAGCCTTGAAAAGCAGCTCGTGCTCGAGGCGCTGGGAGCGGAGATCGTTAGGACACCTACCGAAGTGCCCCACGACAGCCCCGAATCGCTGTTCGGCGTGGCCAGGCGGCTGCACAAGGAAATCCCAAACTCCGTCATCCTCGACCAGTACACGAACGAGCACAACATCCTCGCCCACGAAGAAGGCACCGCGGGGGAAATCCTCGAGCAAACCGGCGGCCAATTCGACTACTTCGTTTGCGGTGTGGGCACGGGCGGCACGATGAC
>JACOSL010000037.1 GCA_016179045.1 Fimbriimonas ginsengisoli
GAACCGCCCCCGCCTCGTCGGAACTCGGCACCCCCTCCTCCCCCGACCAGTCGGGGCAAGAGGGGGAGGCGGACCGCCATCTCGAAACGGCAGGACGTACCCCAAGGCGCGTCACTCCGCATCCCCCGCCTGAGACCAGGCGGGGGTGGCCCCGAAGGGGACGGGGGCGGTTGATCGTCAGCGACGGCGCCCATGCCTCAGCATCGCTGCGGGATGGCTCGTGCCCCCCCGATGTTCAGGCTATCCCATCGCACCGCCCGGAAAGCCTCAGCATTCGCGGCACAACCCATCCGAGGAATGCTGAGGCATCGCGTTCGGTCTTTGCCTACCCGCCTTCCGGCACGCTCAGGTCGAGTCGGGCGGCCAGGTCCCCGTACGGCAACTCCCGCGCGCCGACCCCCCGGGCGGCGCAGAGCGCCGCCGCGATGCCCGCCGCCTCGCCGGTGGCCCGGCACACGGGCTGAATCCGCACCGCGCTCTGGGCGACGAAGTCCGCGCTCAGGCACCGGCCCGCGACCCACAGATTGTCAAGGCCCCGAACCACCAGCGAGCGATACGGGATGTCGTGCCACTCGCCTGGCGGGAACTTGCGATAGTCGGCGCCCTCCTTCAGGTGGATATCGACCGGGTAGCGGTTGCGCGCCACCGCATCGTCGAACTTGCGGCACGACTGGTGGTCGTCCTCGGTCAGCACGTAATCGCCCACCACCCGCCGCGACTCTCGAATCCCCATCAAAGGCGCGATCGCGCTTATATAGCCCTGCGCGCACCCGGGCAGCTTGGCGCGAACGAAGTTGGCGATCCGAAATATCTTCGCCCGCCCAACCTGATAGGCCCGGCTCATCTGGAACGGATCGAGCGGATCGAGCCCAGCAATGCGGGGCGCGTTGAAAGCCAACTCGCCGGGGCGGCCGTTCACGCTGAAGAACTGGAAATAGCCGAGGTCGTCGGGGGCGAGGATGCCTTCTTCGATCGCCTCGTTCACTCGCGGCCCCAGCACCCCCTCCTTGGCCTCGAAAACCCCCGCCTCGACGTAGTCCGCCGTATTGACGCGAAGGATCTCCGCCGCACCTTCGCGAAGCGCCTCCAGGTCCAGATTGCCCATCGCGAATCGGAGCGTCATGGGTTGATGTTCGCCAGCCGCGTTGCCGCTCATGAGTTCCGCCCCCGCCAACGCGGAAAGTTCGCCGTCGCCGGTGGCGTCGATAAAGCACTTCCCTTCGATCCAGCGGCGACCCCCGCGGGCCGCGATCTCGACGGCATCCAGGATTTCATGCCTCGGCCTACCCCTGGTGCCGAGGCTAATTCCTCCGGAAGTCCGCACTTCGATCAGCGTCGCATTGAACAGGCAGGTGACCCCCGCCTGGATGGCAAGCCGATCCAGCACGAGCGCCAGCGCCACCGGGTCGTACCAATCGTCCCCATGTTCCAGATCGCCCGCCGGTTGGAGCGCGGTCTGCTCACGCAAAATCTCCAGGTTGAGCCCCCGCGAAAGCTTATGGGCGCCGAGGTAGTTCGGCATCAGCGGGGTCACCCAGCCGCCGGTCTGGGTTCCGCCGAGCATTCCAAGCTGTTCGATCACGAGGGTCGAAGCGCCCACGCGGGCGGAGGCGATCGCCGCCGCCGCGCCCGCCGTGCCTCCGCCGCACACCACCACATCGAAGGCGTCCATGCAAGCCTAGTCTAGTCTCTTGACGCCGCTGCAAGTCGGTCGAGCTCTCTAACTTTGGTGGTCCGAGACCCATGCCTCAGCATTCCTCGGATGGTTGTGCCGCGAATGCTGAGGCTTTCCCTGCCAGGTCGCTCTTGCGTGGCACAAGTTGTCTCCTCCGCCTTACGGCGGAGGACCACCCCCCGCGCGGCACGCCGCGCGACCCCCGCCGTGAGGCAGGGGTTTTCGATTTTCCTTGGCTCGCTCGTCCCGATTTCATCGGGACTCGCTCACCTTGTGTTTCAGGACGCCATCCATGGCGTCCAAGTGCAATGCCTGCGGGTGGCATGGTCTTTAGCCCGTGCGACACGCGACCGCGCAAAGCGGAGCCTGGAGTGCATGACGCTCCCCGGGAATACGCATTAAGCGCGTCAAGGCGCCGAGCAAAGAGCGCAGGTGTGCCGCCTAAACCTCCTTCGCGCGGCTAGAATGCGCACATGAAAGGCACGCGGATCAAGATCAACGGCGAATCGAACTACGAGGGCTATCTGGCCGTGCCTGACTCCGGCCGCGGCACGGGCGTCATCGTGATCCAGGAGTGGTGGGGCCTGGTCGGCCACATCATGAACGTCGCCGACCGCTTTGCCGAGGAAGGTTTCGTGGCCCTCGCGCCCGATCTCTTCCTCGGCAAGACCGCGGAGGAGCCGGAAGAGGCGGGCAAGCTGATGATGGCGCTCAACATCGCGGAGACTGAGAAGATCCTCGCCCGCGCGGTCAAGTTCCTGCTCGCCCAACCCGCCACCGAGGGCGAGAAGGTGGGGGTGGTCGGCTATTGCATGGGCGGGCAGCTCAGCCTGTTCGCGGCCGCGACCAACCCCCAGGTCGGCGCGTGCGCCGACTTCTACGGCATCCACCCGAACGTGCATCCTCCGTTCGCCAATCTGCAGGCTCCGGTGCTGGGCTTCTTTGCCGAACACGACGACTACGCGAACGCGGCCGCCGTCGCCGCGCTGGATGCGGAGCTCACCCGCGCGGGCAAAGCGCACGAATTCCACACCTTCCCCGGCGTCCACCACGCGTTTTGCAACGACGACCGGCCAGTTTACGACGGGGTCGCGGCGGGCCGGGCGTGGAGCCGAATGTTGGAGTTCTTCCGTCAGAACCTGAAAGCGTGACCAAGCAAGGCGACGCCGCGATCACCAGGGTCCAGACGAGGGCGTTTATCGCCGCCTGGCTGGGCTGGGCGTTCGACGGCCTAGACGGCTTCTTGTATTCGCTCGTCGCCGTCCCGTTCGTCAAGGAGCTTCTCGGCGGGGCGAGCGCTGGCATGCCGGAGGTGGCGAAGAAAGCGGCGCTCATCCAGGCCGTGTTTCTCTTCGGCTGGGCGCTGGGCGGCGCGTTCTTCGGCCGCATCGGCGACAAGATCGGGCGAACCCACACCCTCACCCTCACGATCCTCACCTACGCGCTCTTCACCGGGCTGTCGTTCTTCTCGCAAGCCTGGTGGCACCTGATGATCTTCCGCTTCGTCGCCGCGCTCGGCATCGGCGGCGAATGGGCGGCGGGCTCCTCGCTCGTGAGCGAAACCCTCCACCCCAAGCACAAGGCATGGGCGAGCGCCACCCTGCAAACCGGCTACATGGCAGGCATGATCCTCGCTTCGCTCACCGTTTCGGGCCTTGTGGGCAGCGGGGCATTTCCGCACCGGGCGGTGTTTCTCGTCGGCGTGCTGCCCGCGCTCGCGACGGTGTGGATCAGGCGGGCGGTGCCCGAGCCGGAAGAGTGGAAAGGCGCGCGCGAGCACGAAAAGATGCCGAGCGTGGCGGCCTTGTTCTCGCCCGCGGTCCGCAAGGTAACCCTGCTCACCCTCTCGATGACCTCGATCTGCCTCACCACCGTTTGGGCGTTCCTGTTCTTCACCAATCAGGTTCTGCGCGCGCTGCCGGAGGTCAAGGCGCTCGCCGTGCCCGAGCAGGAGCGCCTCATCACCGGCATCACGATCGTGTGGGTGCTCTGGAACATCGCGGGCAACTACGCGGCGACGTATCTGGCCAAGTTCACCGGCTATCGCCGCGCGATGGCGGTGATGCTGGTGTTCTCGTTCGTCTCGTACTATCTGGGCTTCCGCGAGCCGCTCTCGCTGGAGGCGACGCGCTGGTGGTTCAACATCGCCGCGTTCTTCTCGCTCGGCATCTTCGCCCTGTTTCCGCTCTACATCCCGCCCCTGTTCCCCACTCTCCTGCGCACGACCGGCGCGGGGTTTTGCTACAACTTCGGGCGGATCGTGGCGGCGGGCGGGGCGTTGGTTGGAGGGCAGATCATCGCGGGCCACTTCCCCGGGCTCGGGATTTGGTGGCTCGGCTTCCTCTACATTCCCGGCATTCTGCTCGCGCTCGTGATGCCGGAGCACGGACCGGGCATGCACGGCGAGCCTGAACTCGCTACTGCGCCTGCGGTCTAGCCGCCGTCCTCATTGCCTAACTTGGGTTTAGAATGGTGAGGGAGTTACCTGCGAAGCCATGACACCACGGGACAAGGTCATCCTCAGAAGGAGCCTCATCGCATTTGTGGCTCTGGCGTACCTTGTCGTCCGGGTGTTCTTCCTTATGGCCTTAGGGCTTCGATCAGACCTCGTGCTCCAAAGAGATGTCGCGTGGGCACGCTTCGCCAAGCTCGTTCCGGATCACGATTTGCAGAGCCTTGCCAACCGGCTTGCTGGGCTGTCGGAGCGGCGGGCGACCGTCGCCAAGCCACTGCACACGCCTCGGTGGATGGTTGTTGCTCCCGTATCGGAAGCTGAATGCTCAGCTGAAATCTGGTCCGATGCCGTTGCCCCGAAAATCGCCAGAGCCTATTGGCTGCCGGCCTTTCGAACCCGCGGCGACGCCTCCTACTGCGTCGAGTTTTCTGGTACACCCGTGACTAGCGAACGGGTCGGTGAGAAGCTTGTCCACCTGGGCAACCACTCGTTTCCGCTCGTACCACGATCCGATGATCCTGACAGCTTCATCGGTCCTTTGACTCGGCGCAGCGCCCAAGCCCGTAATCCCTACCTACTCTCCCCCCATAACCGAGAAGTCTTGGAGATCTACACCAGGGCGCCCGATGGCGGGCTACCCGGGCGTTGGGCGCATTTCTCCGAGCACCCGCTGTACGAGTCGCACTGGTTTTACGACGGGCGTTGGCTGAGCAGCTATGGCCTTTGGGAGCCTGGGACGGCGCGCGACCGGGTGAAACTGACGCTCTGGGACCACGGCTACAGCCGGACGCTTTCCTTCGGGCCGCCGACACTGAGGCTGTTTTCGCTCGACAAACCCCGTCCAAGGCGAGCGAACCCGGGAACGCCCACGCCATGACCGGTGCACTGCAGCCCAACGAGCCCGCGTGTTGCCCCCGCTGCGGCGCCCATATCACCTTTTGGCGGCTCTTCTTGGTCGGCGGGCCCGATTACGTCCTCTGCCCCGCCTGCGAATCTCCCATTCGATTTGGGATAGGATGGCGGGCCAGGTTGGTCCCCCTCGCGGTTTGCACGGGCGGCGTCTTGCTTTCGATTTGGCACCTCGATTTGCCGTCGTTCTTCGACGTCGGCAGAGTAACTTCTGGCGGCGCTATGTCTGCGATAGCCGCCAGGCTCGTTCAGACCAGACTGGTGCTTGGTGGTTCGCCGCCTCGTCTGGCTGGTCGAAGCGCGCTCAAAGCACTATGCACCGAATACTGGCTACTCCTGATAACGTGCATCTTGGTGCTAGGCATCGCTACCATGGTGTTTGCCTCTTGGTTCCAGCTACCTTAAGTCAAGCGCGAGCCCTGTGGTCTAGCCCCCGAACAGCCGCCCAACCTGCTGGATCGCGACCGCTGCGATGTAGGCGAGCACCGTCATATATGTGAACACGAACACCGGCCATTTCACGCTGTTCGTCTCCCGCTTGATCGTGGCCAGCGTCGACATGCACTGGCAGCACAGCGCGAAGAACACCATCAACCCCACCGATGACCAAGGCGTGATGAGCTTCCGCCCGTCGGGCCAAGTCGCGTCGTTGAGCGCCTTCTGCAGGTCCTGCCGGTGGCTCTTGGCGTCCGAGCCGAGGCTAAAAATGATGCCGAGCGAGGGCACCACCGTCTCCCGTGCCGGGAAGGCGGATAGGATCGCGGTGGTGATCCGCCAGTCGAAGCCGGCGGGGGCGAACGCGGGCTCCAGGCTCTGCCCGAAACGCCCGAGGAACGAGTTGGCAAGCTGCTGCTGCGTCGAATAGCGATCCGCGCCCTGAGAATCCGGCGCCTGCTGGGTTCGCGCGGCGTATTCCGTCCGATACCGCACCTCGGCGTCGGAAGGCCGAGGGAAATAGGAGAGCCCCCAGATGAGGAACGACATCGCCACGATCACGGTGCCGGCGGTGGTCACGAACACCTTGCCCCTGAAGTACATCGTCAGCCATACGTCGCGCCATTTCGGCATCTGATACGGCGGCAGCTCGAGCACGAAAGGCAGCCGCCTGCCCCGAAGCATGCGCCGGTTGATGAACCAAACGATGGGGATAGCCACCACCAACCCAAGCAGGTGCATTCCGAACAGGCAAACGCCCGCCCAAAACGCGCCGAATTTGGGCTCGACGAACGCTCCGATCATGAGCAGGTACACCGGCAGCCTTGCACTGCAGCTCATCAAGGGCGCGACGAGGATGGTGGCGAGCCGGCTCTTGGGATCGGGCATGACCCGCGCCGACATGATGCCGGGAATCGCGCACGCAAAGCTCGACAGCAGCGGAATAAACGCCCGTCCGTTCAGTCCGCACCAGCCTAGAAGCCGATCCATGAGGAACGCGGCGCGCGCCAGATAGCCGGTGCCTTCGAGCATCCCGATGAAGAAGAACAGGATGAGGATTTGGGGCAGAAACACGAGCATCGCCCCCACCCCGTTGATCAGCCCGTCCACGATCATCGACTGCGCGACGGGCGAAAAGGCAAGCATCGGCCTCACCAGATCGCCGAGGCCGTTGATGAGCCACTGAATCCCATCCATCGCGGGCCGCGCGAACGAGTAGATCGACTCGAACACGAGCAGCATGATCAACCCGAAGGCGGCAAGGCCAAAAACGCGGTGGGTCAGCAGCCTATCGATGTGGTCGGTGCGAGAGCGGCGCGGACCCGACTCCGGCTTGCTAAGCACAAGCCGCTCGACGATCCCTGCCCATTCATAGCGAGACGATACGCCCGCCACCGGCCCCTTCTCGCCCGGCGAGCGCAATTCGGGGCGCACTTCGTCGAACGCCTCGCGCATTTCGGGAGCGTCGCGCAGATAGCTCTGAAACTGTTCGTCCGGCTCCAGCAAGGCGCGCCGAACGTCGGCCCGCGAGTAGTCGATCCCGCTTCGAGCGAGCCGCTCGCGCAGCTTGCCCACCTTCTCTTCCACCGCATCCGGCAACTCTGCCTCAAACCGCGGCACCCTCGGGGATTCGAGGTTTCGTGCGATCGCCTCGCGGAGTTCGGCGATCCCTTTCCCCTTGTGCCCCACGACGGGCACGACGTCCGCGCCGAGCAGCTCGGTGAGCCGCGCCAGGTCCAGCTTCCATTTCCGGCTCGCGACCCTGTCAACCATGGTCAGCGCAACCACTACCGGCAAGCCCGCTTCGCACAGCTGGTGGTAGAAGAACAGATTGCGTTCGAGGTTCGAGGCGTCGACCACGCAGACAAGCAGGTCGGGCCGCCTCGAAACGGCCTCGTCGCCCTTGATCGCGCTCACTGCGACCCGTTCGTCCTCGGAAAGGGGCGCAAGGCTATACAGGCCGGGCACGTCGAGACATTCGACATCCCCAGACGGGAACTTGAGGACTCCCGAAATCCTCTCGACGGTGACGCCCGGATAGTTGCCGACCCGCTGCCTAGAGCCGGTCAGCGCGTTGAAAAGCGTGGTCTTGCCCGCGTTGGGATTGCCCACGACCGCCACCAACGGAGTCCCCACCTGGAAGTTGGCGTCGAGGACTTCCCCGTGGCAGGTGCTACTTGACGATTTCGATCTCAAAGCAGCTTGTCTCGCTCTTGCGGAGGCAAAGCCGATAGCCGCGCAGATCGATCTCGATGGGATCGCCAAGCGGCGCCACTTTCACGACCGCGAACTCGACGCCCTCGGTCAAACCCATCTCCATGAGGCGCTCGCACTCGGGGCAGTCGGGATGTGCCGCCAGAATACGGACACGCATGCCCGACTTCAACTGGGCAAAGCTGGTTTTGGCAAGGGCCGGCATCGCTTTGACTATACCTGAGCGCAAGTTCACGGGTACTCAATCCTATGGACGCCTGGCCACGCCCAATGATCACCGATCATCCACAAGCCCGCGGTGGCGAACACAAGGGCCCGCCTTAGAGCTTGAACAAGCTGTCGTCGGTCTCGGCGTTGGGGTGAAGGTCCACCTCCCAAGTGCTAGTCACGAGCAGCGGAACGAGAATGCCACGCGCCGGATCCCCCACCGCCTCGCGGCCCGCGAGTTCGTACAGCACGAGATCGCTGTCCTTCGAGATAAGCATGCGGTATGTGCCGCTAGCGGGAGCTCTTCCATATTCTCGCCAGTCACCCCCGATCGCGTCCACCGTGCGGTCGCGATAGCTCTGCTGCCCGAGCCAGCGGAGCGTTACCCATTGATTGCGCAGAAAGCGTAGGTCGGTGAGCCGGCCAAACGCGATGTCGAGAGGCGCGCTCCTATCCTTCAGGCTCGCGGAAGATGCCGCGTAGATGTCCTGGCACGTGTTCACGACGCCGTTCTGGGTGACCGCCTCGACCAGACGCTCTTCGGCGGTCAACGGAAGATTGGGAGGCACCGGATAGGAAAAGCGCCTCCCATCGCTGACCACAAGCCAACTGCGGCCTTCGCCACTGTCGTATGCCTGCCGAATGAAAACAAGGCTCGGTTTCTTAAATTGGACCGTCGTTACGAGCACTTGCTCGGACGAGGCCACACGTGTCGTGAGCCGGATCGTGCCGGTCAGGCTCTTCAGCCCTGAGTAGTGCGCCAACATCTTCGAGATCAGTGCGGCGGCACTGGGGGCCTCCGGCTCCTGGGCGCCAAAAGCAAGGCAGGCGACGAGAGCGGCGATCATTTGCGGTGGCTTCCCTTCCAGATGGTGTCGGGGACGCCAGCCTCAGCATTTGCGACGCGAGCAACCACGAACAGCCAATCCGAAAGACGATTGAGGAACGCGAGCACGTCGGCCCTCTGCGGGTTGCGGTCGTGAAGCGCGAAAACGGCGCGCTCGGCTCGGCGGCATACGGCCCGGGCCACATGGAGGTCGGCGGCGAGGGCCGTTCCCCCGGGCAGGATGAAGTTCTTGAGTTGGGGCAAGCCTTGCTCGGCTGCATCGATCCAACTTTCCAGGGTTCGGGCCTTGCCGCTCCCCTCAGCCAATCCCGCCAGTTCCGGCGACGCAAGTTGCGCTCCAAGCTCGAACAGCTGGCATTGGACTTCCTCGATCTGAGCGGCTAGCGTTTCCCCGGCGTGGGTCCGAACCAGCCCCATCGCCGCGTTCAGTTCGTCCACCTCGCCGATCGCAACGATCCGAGGGTCGGTTTTAAGCGTTACGGCACCGCCAAACAGGCTGGTCCGGCCCGCATCGCCTTTGCGAGTGTAGATCTTCATTTGGGAGAGACCAGGACCCTCCAGGCGAACACGGGCAGGTGCTTGGCCTTATGCCAGCGCTTAGGGTTCGCAACCCGCCAAAGCCACTCCAAGCGAACCCTCTGCACCCAAAGCGGTGCGCGCTTGGCCTTGCCCGCGAACACGTCGAGCGAACCTCCGACTCCCATCGCGAGCCGCGCTCCGACGATCGCCTTGGCGGCGTGGATGAATTTTTCCTGCCGGGGGATGCCCATCGCCACGAAAATCATGTCCGGCTTGGCCGCCGCGATCTCGCGGGCCACGATCTCGTCGCTATCGGGCGGGAAATAGCCGTGGCGCGCCCCGACGATGTTGCACCCCGGGTGGCGCAGCCGCAGTCGCTCGGCAGCCTGCTCCGCCACTCCCGGAGCGGCGCCAAGTAGGAAAATTCGATAGCCCTTGTCGGCGCTGAAACCGCAAAGCCGGTCCAGTAACTCGACGCCGCTAACGCGCCCCCCGACCGGCTTGCCCTGCCGCTTTGCCGCCCACACTACGCCTTCACTGTCCGGCGTGACCAAGCTCGCCTCTTCCACGATGCGCCGGTAAACCAGGTCGCGCTGCGCTTGCACGATGCCGCTGGAATCGACGGTGACAACCACATGGGGGCGGTCTTCCTTCATCATCGCCTCGATGCGGGCGAGCGATTCCTCCATCGAAACGCGGTCGACGGGAACGCCCAGGATTCGAACCCGATGACGGGCCTTGGTCGATGAGGCGGTGGTCATCTCTAACCGATGGACGGATTCTACCGGCGGGTGCGTCGCCCAAGGCACGGAAACTCGCGAGAGACGGCGTCCAAAGCGTATCATGGGAGTCGATGCCCTCCCTCGTCCGCCTCAAAGTCAGGCGAAAGTCCCACGCCGCTGAGGCCGGACATTGGGAGACCTTCGAGATCCCCTACCAGGAGAACATGAACGTCATATCGACGCTCATGGAAGTTCGAAAGGCGCCCACGACCGTTGAAGGCAAGACGGTCGCGCCGCCCGCTTGGGAAGCGGCCTGCCTCGAGGAAGTGTGCGGCTCTTGTACCATGGTGATCAACGGCCATGTGCGGCAGGCGTGCACAGCGCTCGTGGAAGATGTGGCCAGGGCCAAGGGCGACGCACTGGAAATCAGCCTCGAGCCGATGAGCAAGTTCCCGCTCGTGCGGGACCTGATCGTCGATCGCTCGCGCATGTTCCAGAGCCTTGCCCAGGTTCAGGCGTGGGTTCCGATCGACGGGTCCTACGATCTCGGCGCGGCCACCGCCCAAGACGATGCCGTTCGGCAGTTTCGATATTCTCTCTCGCGCTGCATGACTTGCGGCTGCTGCCTGGAGGCCTGCCCCCAATTCAACGACCATTCGCCCTTCATCGGCCCCGCCGCGATCGGCCAGGCGTTACTTTTCAACCGCCACCCGGTCGGCAAGACCCTCGAGGGCGAGCGTCTGGACGTGCTCAGTTCGGAGCAAGGAGTCACTGGCTGCGGCAACGCCCAGAACTGCGTCAAGGTTTGTCCTAAGGGCGTGCCCCTCACCCGCGCGATCGCAGAGATCAACCGTGACACCACCCGCCATCGGCTTCGGAAGTGGATTGGCCTGCCCAGCTAGGCCCGGGAACCCGCGAGGGGCTCTCCTGCATTGCTTGGTGATGATGCTCCGCGCTTCGCGATGCGTTCTGCCGATCCTCGGCGCCCTTGTCGGCGCGCTTGGTTGGGCGCAACCCCAGAACGTACCGCCGAAGGTGAGCGTCGCCTTGGCGACAACCAAGGTAAAGCCCCGCGCCGTTGCCACAGGAGTGGCGAAGATTACGTTCGCCCCCGGTTTGCACGGCTACCAGAACCCGCCGAGCGAGTCCTATCTGATACCGGTCGGGCTAAAGATCGATCCGCCGTTTACGTTGGCTGGGGTCAAGTATCCGGCCGGGGTCGATGCCACGGTGGGAGGCGCGGATAAACCGGTGAAGACCTACTCGGGCACGATCGCTATCCCCTTCTCATTCCGAGCCCCGCAGTCGGGTGGCAAACAGCCGCTTAGACTCCGCGTCACCTACCAACAGTGCGACGAGACGACTTGCTACCCACCTTCAGAGGTTTCGGCGGTCACCATCGTCGAAGTGGCGGCCGGCGTTTTAACCGCGCCAGTCCCGAACCAACCGCCGCTGCTAGTGAAACCGGTCCGGGTTCCAGCGAAGCTACAAGGGCCGCCAACACCAGCCAAGGGCTCGTCCAAGCAGAGCCAGACGGCGCCGTCACCCTCAGTCGTTAACCCCAGCCCGACGACCTACGCAGCTGTGGCAGCCACCACGACGCCCACACAACCTGCACCGGAACGCGAGGGACTCGCAGGCTGGATCAAGCACGCATTCGGCAGCGGCAACTTCTGGCTGATCGTGCCGCTGCTGTTCCTCGCCGGTCTCGCGATCAACCTCACTCCTTGCGTGTATCCGATGGTGCCGATCACGCTCAGCTTCTTCGCCAATCAGGCCCACGGAAGCCGGGCGACGCGACTCGGCCTTGGCTTCATGTACCTGCTGGGTATCGCCCTGATGTACGGCACGCTCGGCGGGGTTGCCGCCAGCCTGGGGGCCACGTTCGGCAACCTGTTCGAGAGCCGCTGGTTCTCGATCGGCCTTGGGGCGCTCATGATCGGCCTCGCCCTGTCCATGTTCGACCTCTATCAGATCGGCATCCCCGCGCCTC
Source organism: Fimbriimonas ginsengisoli (assembly GCA_016179045.1). Taxonomy (GTDB): domain Bacteria; phylum Armatimonadota; class Fimbriimonadia; order Fimbriimonadales; family Fimbriimonadaceae; genus JACOSL01. Next base: position 11,977 of record JACOSL010000037.1, read on the forward strand.
TTGCGAGGCAACTTAAGGGCAGGAGCGGAGCGGTCGGCGCGCTGATCATGGGGCTGCTCGTAGGGGTGGCCGCCGCCCCGTGTGCGGGGCCGCTCATAGTAGCGATCCTCGCCGAGATCGCGCGCCTGCGCAGCGCCGCGCTCGGCACCGCCCTCTTCGTCGCGGTCGGGCTCGGGCTCGGATTGCCGTACATGCTGCTCGGGGCGCTCTCTTCCGGCGCGAAGTCGCTTCCCAAGGCGGGCGGATGGATGAAGACCCTCAAGGCCCTTCTCGGGCTCGTCGTCATCGGAGTCGGCCTGAACTACCTGCTCCTTGCGTTCCAGCGCAACCTGGGCGATGCAGCCATTTCCTGGGTCTGGGTTGGCTTCTATGCAGTTTGCGGGCTATACCTCTTGGTCGAGCATGGCGCGGAAGGCCGCGCGGCGTGGGCTCTCAAAGGGGTGGCTCTTCTCGCTTTGGGAGGCTTGATCGGCGGCTCGTACCAATCGATACAGCAGAGACAAGCGGATACCCTGATCGGCCCGGGGGCGCGCCAGATCGCCTGGCAGCCCTTCACACCCGAGAGCTTCGAGGCGGCCAAGAAGAGCGGCAAGCCCATCGTCGTCGACGGCTCCGCCAACTGGTGCGTGCAGTGCAGGGAGCTTGACGAGCGGGTCTTCCTGCGGCCCGAAGCGGTTGCGGCGATGCAGAATGTGGTCACCCTGCGCATCGACTGGAGCACGGGCGTCGATCCCGCCTACGAAGTCTGGACTGCTAAGCTATTCGGCATCAAGGGCCTGCCCCACGTCGAAATCCTGAAACCGGGCGGCGAGCGCAGCGAGGCGCGCGATACGCTCGACAGCCCCGACGATCTCATCGCCGCCTTGCGGCGGGCGGGGGCGGCGCTTTGACCCCATTTGACGTCGGCGGCGTGCGCATAGGCGATGGGCGACTATGCGTCATCGCGGGCCCCTGCCTAGCCGAATCCACCGAACTGTGCTTAGAGGTCGCAGGCGCGTTGAAAGCCCTATGCGCCGAGCTCGGTCTCGGCTACATCTTCAAGGCTTCGTTCGACAAGGCGAACAGGACGTCGGCTGCGAGCGTGCGCGGTGCCGGGCTCGACGCCGGCGTCGCCGCGCTGAAGGCGGTGCGCGATTCGATCGGCGTTCCTGTCACCACCGATATCCACACCGCCGATCAAGCCTCGGTGGTGGCTGAGACTGTGGACCTCCTGCAGATTCCCGCATTCCTCTGCCGCCAGACCGATCTGCTCGAGGCCGCCGCCCGCACCGGCCGGCCGGTGAACGTCAAGAAGGGCCAATTCCTCGCCCCCCACGACACGAAGAACATCGTGGACAAGTTGCGCGGGTTCGGCGCTGCGGGCATCATGCTCACCGAGCGCGGCACCACCTTTGGCTACAACGCGCTCGTGGTCGATATGCCCGGGCTCGAGATCATGCGCTCGTTCGGCGTGCCCGTTTGCTTCGACGCAACCCATTCCGCCCAGCGGCCCGGCGGCGCGGGCACGGCTAGCGGCGTTCGCGAATCGATCCCCGCGATGGCGCGGGCAGCGACGGCCGTTGGGATCGACGCCCTGTTCCTCGAAGTTCATCCCCAACCGGAGAAGGCTGCCTCCGATGCCGCCACCCAGTGGCCTCTCGCGCGGGCTCGGGAGCTGCTCGAACAGATTCGCGCGATCGACCAAGCGCGGCGTCGTTAGAAATCGCCTCAACTCTGCCCCGGTGGACGTAGCGGACTGCCCAGATCGTGAATGTATACTAAACTGTCAAGATTCGACTCGCGCCTCTGAGCGGGCCTCGAACGGAACTCCTATGAAGAAGGGCTTCACCCTCATCGAACTCCTCGTCGTCATCGCGATCATCGCGATTCTCGCCGCGATCCTCTTCCCTGTATTCGCCCGTGCCAAGAGCGCGGGCAAACGCGTTTCCTGCTTCAACGGCCTCCGTCAGATCGGCCTTGCCGCCCAACTTTACGGCGCCGACTACGACGATCAAGTCGTGCCCACCGAGCTGGGGAGCGCTCCGGAGGTGTTTTGGGGCGATACGCTTTCTAATTACACGGGCGGCCCATTGAGCCTTCGATGCTCGGAAGAGGGCATTGCGCCTTCCATATCCGGCCCCCAGCAAGGTTTCCCGGCGGGGATCATCCAGGAGTGGTCGTACCAGTACGCGATCAACGACGTGAAAGATGCAACCGGGAACCACGCGGGCGCCTCGTTCAACCGATTCGCCCAAATGACCTCGACGTCGGACACGATCCTGATCGTCGACGGCTGGCCGCTAGGCGCCGCGCCTCTTAGCGGCGAGGAGCGACACGAGATGGGGTGGCTCGTCGGCTCGCGCGATTCGGCCCACATCGACACCGACGATGGCAAGCCGCGCCATCTGGGAACCTTCAACATCGTGTTTTGCGATTCGCACGTCGGCAACAGGAGACGTGAGCTTCGTGCGGGCGTGTGGGCTGGCGGCACCGCCGATGCGGCGTGGCTTGCCAATCCTTAGGCGTCGCGCCGGTCAAGGGCACCGTGCAGCTCGGTCGCGAAGTTGCACGAATCCCAAGCAATCCAGGCCACGCTAGCGCTAGCCCCGCGGATGATCGTCTTCGGATCCACCAGCGGCGGCCGGGCCGGGATGCTCGCCTGGACGAGCACCGCGCGCTGGGTCAAGCGCAAGGCGCAGCCGCACACCTTGAGGCCGGTGCGCTCGTCCACGATGTCGTTTGGCGAGGTGTGGGCGAAGCAGTCGGCGGTCCTTGCCGTCTTTCCAGTCCCGAGTCCCCGCTGCTCCGCAAGAACGGCGGGCAAGCCGCACGCGCGGAGTGCCTCCACGATCGGGCGCGCCACCGCCGCGTAAGCGAGGCGCAAAGCCCTCGGCGCGCCCTGCAGGCCGAGCGTAGCGAGCGGGACGGCGAGGCCGACGGTCACGTCGTGGCCGTGGAGCACCGCCTTGCCCCCGGTCGGGCGCATGACCCAATTCGTTTCGGAGGGGTTGAGGAGGTCGCGTTCGGCGGACTGAAATCGCCCGAGCGACACCCAAACCCCATCCCAGCCGTACACGCGGCAACCCGGCTGGCCCGCCTCGGCTTGGACAAGCAACTCGGCGTCGCGCGCCATATTGGTCGGGCCATCGAACGCCCGGTCAGAGGCGAAGGACCACGCTTTGCCCTCCCCTTGCCCGAGGGGGAGGGTCTGTGAGCGGAGCGAACAGGGGTGGAGGTCAAGGTTCCCCCTCAATGTCACAAGCACCTCCATCCGCCCCGACTCGTCGGGGCGCCTTCCCCCTGCGCGGCAAGGGGAAGGCTCTCGAAAAGGGGACCGCTCACGCTTCCACGGCATGCCGGGCAGGAGGCCGCCAGCGCACGTCCAGGTTCTTCACCGCCGCCGTCTCGTCAAGCCTCCCCACGATCTGGGTCGTGGGCGCATTTCGAAGCAACTCCGGATTCGACCGAGCCTCCGCGCAAATGGCGATCATCGCATCGCAAAACGCATCGAGCGTCTCCTTCGTCTCTGTCTCGGTGGGCTCGATCATGATTGCCTCGTGCACGATCAGCGGGAAGTAGTTGGTGGGCGGGTGGAAGCCGTAGTCGATCAGCCGCTTGCTGATATCGAGCGCGCGCAGCCCGGTTTCCTTCTTGATCGGCTCCGCCGTCAGCACGCACTCGTGCATGCAGGGCCGGTCGTAGGCTGGAGGCAGCACCGCCCGCAGACGCTCCATCACATAGTTGGCGTTCAGCACCGCATGGCGGGCGATGTCGGCCATCTTCTCGCGCCCAAAAGCGCGCAGGTAGGTGTACGCGCGGACCTCCATCAGGAACTGACCGTAGTAAGCCGACACCCGCCCGATCGACAGGGGCCGGTGCGCATCCAACTCCACGCTGCCATCCGCGCGTCGCCGAACGACCGGGGTGGGCACGAACGCCTCCAAATGCTTCTGCAAACCTATCGCCCCGCAGCCTGGGCCGCCGCCGCCGTGGGGAGTGCTGAACGTCTTATGCAAGTTCAGGTGCATGCAGTCGAAGCCGTGGTCGGCCGGGCGAGTCATGCCCACCATTGCATTCATGTTCGCGCCATCGCAAAACACCTGGCCGCCCGCCTCGTGCACCATCCGGCACACCTCGACGATGTTCGCCTCGAAGAGGCCCAGCGTCGATGGGTTTGTGAGCATGAGGGCGGCGACGGTGTCGTCGAGCGCCTCGCGCAGCGCGGCAAGGTCGGTGTTTCCGTCCGGATCGGTGGGCACCGAGCGGACGGAGTAGCCACAGCGCGCCGCCGATGCCGGATTGGTGCCGTGGGCCGAATCGGGCACAAGCACGACCTTGCGCTTACCACCCTCCCCGCGCGAGTCGTGGTACGCCTTGATCAGCATGAGGCAGGCCATCTCACCGTGCGCGCCCGCGAGCGGTTGCAGCGTGATGTGGTCGAAGCCGGTGATGGCGCAGAGCATATCCTGCACTCCGGCGAGGATTTCGAGCGCGCCCGGAATCGTGGCGGGCGGCTGCATCGGGTGCAGCCGCGCGAATCCAGGGTGTGAGGCGGTGCGCTCGTTCACCCTCGGGTTGTATTTCATCGAGCACGACCCGAGGGGATAGAAGCCGGTGTCGATCCCGTAGTTGACGTGGCTGAGATTGGTGAAATGCCGCACCACTTCGAGTTCGCCCACCTCGGGCAGGTGCAATTCGGCGCGAAGCGAGCCCATCGCCGCTTTCAGGTCCACCTCAGGGGTGTCGGCGACCGGCGCGTTGCAGCCCATCCGGCCCTCGCGCGACTTCTCGAAGATCAGCCGGGGCACGGGAACCGTCTTGCGACGCCCAGGGGTCATGCCAGCACCTCCTTCAGCGCCGCCGCGTAGTGATCGATCTGGGCCTTCGTCCGCACCTCCGTGACCGCCACGAGCAGGCAGTTGGCGAGTCGAGCGTCGTAGGCGCCCAGAGGAAGCCCGGCGAGGATGTCGCGCTCGAGCAGCCGGTCGCGCACTGCTTCGGCATCCTTCGGCAACTCGAGTACAAACTCGCAAAACACCTTCCCGCCTGGGAAGCGCAGCTTCCCGCCAGCCTCGGCGAGCGCCTTGATCGCGTACTGCGTGTTGCGGACGCTCCCCTCCGCAACCTGACGCAGGCCGTTCTTACCCAGTGCGCAAAGCGCGATCGTGGTCGCGAGCGCCATCAGCGCCTCGTTCGTGCAGATGTTCGAGGTCGCCTTCTCGCGGCGGATGTCCTGCTCACGCGTGCGCAGGGTCATAACATAGCCCGGGTTGCCGTCGTGGTCGCTCGTTCGCCCCACGATCCGGCCCGGAATGCGCCTCACGTGCTCTTGGCGACATGTGAAGAGCCCAACGAGCGGCCCGCCCAGGCCCATCGGCACTCCGATCGGCTGCCCTTCGCCCACCACGATGTCGGCTCCATATTCGCCGGGAGGCTTCACCAGCGCCATAGCGACCGGATCGGCGCTCACCACCATGAGCGAGCCCGCCCGGTCGGCCGCGCTGCGCACCGCGGCCAAGTCTTCGAGGACGCCGTAGAAATTGGGGTGCTGAACCAGAATCGCGGCCGCGTCTTCCCCGACTCCCGACCAGCCCTCGGTTACGCCATCCGGCGCGGGCAGGGTTTCCACCTGCAGGTCCATCGCCCAGCAGTAGGTTTCCAGCACTTGGCGGTAGTGGGGATGGATCGCCGCGCTGGCGTAGATCTTATGGCGGCCCTTGACCCCGCTCGCGAGGATCGCCGCCTCCGCGAGCGCGGTGGCCCCGTCGTACATCGAGGCGTTCGCCACGTCCATCCCGTACAGCTCGGCGATCATCGATTGGAATTCGTAGATCGTCTGCAGGAAGCCCTGCGACAGCTCCGGCTGGTATGGCGTGTAGGCGGTGAGGAATTCGCCCCGCGAGATCAGCGCCCCCACGAGCGCGGGCGTGTAGCGATCATAAATCCCCGCGCCGAGGAAGCAATCGAGCACCCCCATGTGGCGGTTGGAACGCGCCAGGTCGGCCAGATGATCGATCAGCCGCGCCTCGTCGAGCGCGGGGGGCAGGTCGAGCGAGCCGGGCGCGACGCGCAGCCCGGCGGGAATCTCGCGAAACAGATGATCGATGGAGGGAGCGCCGATGGTCGCCAGCATCTCGCGGCGGTCAGCGTCGGTGTGCGGAATGTAGGGCATCGAAGGGTTAGGCCAGGAGCGCCGCGTAGGCGGCGGAATCGAGCAACGCGGATACGGCGGCAGGGTCGCTGAGCCGAATCTTCACCAGATAGCCCTTGCCGTAGGGGTCGGTGTTGAGCAGCTCGGACTGCGCCCCAAGCGCCCCATTCACGTCCACCACCTCCCCGCTCACCGGGGCGTACACGTCGGAGACCGTCTTCACCGATTCCACGCTGCCGAAGCTATCGCCTTCACGAACAGCCCGCCCCGGGGTGGGGAGTTCCACGTAGACGATGTCGCCCAGCTCGGACTGGGCGTAGTCGGTGATGCCGACGGTGGCGGTGTCGCCGTCCAGGCGCACCCATTCGTGGGTCTTGGTGTATTTGAGGTCGTGGGGGACGTTCACGCTGTCGAATTTCTCCTGCTTGAAGGGGATTTGGGACAGGCAGAGGATACCTTCGGGGAGGCGGACGGCCCGTTGCTATGCCTCAGCATTCCTCGGATGTGCTTGTGCCGCGAATGCTGAGGCTCTTGTCTGCAAACCGGCCAGCCTCAACATCGGGCGGGCACGGTCATCCCGCGGCGATGCTGAGGCATGGCGAAATGCTCCACTAATGGAAGCGGATGCCTTTGGCCGCGTCCAACACCGCGGGCAGCTGATCGTAATCCGACGCGTAGAACGTCACGTCAGCAAATGCTGATTGGGCGCTCACCAGGACGTGCCCACACACCGGCCACTTACTTTCCTTCGGCTGCATCCCCAGTTGCTCGTCAGCATTCGCCATATATGGGAAGGCGACGGCGCCGACAATCGCAAAGAACGGAAGCCAGTGCGGTAGTTTCCCGTGGCGACCCCACGACGTAAGAGTCGGTTGACGAAGAGCCCCATCGGAATCCGCTCGAGTTTGGACGAGTAATATCACCGCGTTGCCGCGAGAAAATACTGCCTGGCCACCAAGAACTACTTCATTCAGCGCCCGCTCGGTCTCCTTAGAGGGGAATCCAGGTTGCCACGAAGTGCCTAGCCAAACGCTGAACGGAACCTTGATGCGCTCTACGGCAATGGGCTTGAACTCGGTCTTCGCGCCTTCCCCTCCAACTAGCATTGCCGCTGTTAGCACGATGCACTGGTCGCGTTCGTTCTGCGGCGGGCCCGTCCCATGTGCTTCGAGTTGCGCCAGGCGTTTCCTGATCGCTCGCGCACAATCGGCGTCATCCGACCAGGCCACAACTTCCACTGCCGCCATGACCAATGAAACTCTTAACGTCTTTGCTATTCGAGCCACCTCGCGTGGAACGGCCGGCGAGTTCCAACCGGCAAGCAAACTCGTAAGTTCGTACGTAGGCTTTCCGTAATCGGAAGGCAGTGCCCACCTGACAATAAAGGGAATCGCTTCAACGCAGTTTAGATCGCGCAAAGCCGGAGCAACGTATAGCGTGTCCAGCATCGTCTGGTCTTTCTTCACCATTTCGAGAAACAGTGCTTGCGCATACTCTGGAAACCAATCCGCCAGGAGACGCACAGAGTAGCTACGAGGGCCTTCACGTCTTCCTTTAGCAATTTCGGTGATTAAGGGTAGTGCCGCCGCCTTTCGCTCCACCAATGCAGTCTTCAGCTCTCTCAGACCCTCGGCATTCTGCGGATCCTCATGGAACAGCCGGTACCTAAACAGGACCTCGTGAACAAAGGCGTCATTTGGCATGTGGCGGTATTCATCGGCTTTGGATGGCCCACCGCAACCCGCTAACATGCCACTCGTTATGGCACCTGTCACAACGAGTATCGCAGCCTTCATGTATAGTGACACTCTAGGACAGCTACACCGTCTAGCATTCGGCAGAGTTCTGATTTTCGAAGGTTACCCATCCCCGGCGGAGCCGGAAAGAGTTTGGATGGCTGCTCGAGCGGGAAGATGACCAGATGCCTTGCCAGGGCTAACGCAAAGCCACGCCGAGCCCCGGCAAAACCACGCAAAGCTTCCCCCTCAGCACAGGTGATATTCAGGCGCGGCGAAAGCCAGCTGAGTCAGGTTGCGAAGCAGGGTGTTAGCGGTTGCCGCCTTCGCCAGCGCCTTGGCGCCCCCCGCCTTCGTGCAGGCGCTCACCAAAATCGCCTTCTTCTCGGACGAAAGGGGGGTGGCCAACGCGGTCAACAGCCGGTCGACGATCTGGTCCGGGCTCGCGCCCGTCGCCTCCTTCATGAGCCGGTCACGCAGGGCCACCGCGGGCGGCCCGCCCTTGCGGTTCGAGAACAGGTAATCGGCAAATCGGATGCGGTCGATCGCGCCCGCCGCGGTCGCCCAGGCCGGCCCCCACTTCCAACCCGATACGTCGGGAGGAAACAGCAGGCTCAGGCCCTGGTCAGCCATGTTCCGCCGCACCGCATACGCGTCGTTGTTCAGCGTGCCCTCGATCGGCGTGTCGTAGCTCGCGTACAAAATCCGCAACCGAAGCATCCGCGCGGACGCCTCGACCTGGCGCATCGCCCCCACCGCGAAATCCACCGGGCTTTTCACCATCGTGCCCACGCACTGCTCGCCCCAGAACTCCCGGGAATCGGCGATCGCCTGCAGCACCGGCTTGATCTGCAAGTCGTTCTTCTTGAACACCTTGGCGAGCCGCTCCACCACCGCCGGTTCTGGATTCTGGTAGGCGAAGAACTCCCACAGCTTTCGGCAGGTGCGGGCTGCAGTCGCTGGATGTCGCGCGGCCATCTCGAGAATTTCCTCGGCGGTGAAGGCGCCTTTTTGGCCAAGGTAAGTCTTTTCCCCGTTATCGTGCAGCTCGGGGCTGTCCTGAAACACCACGAGCGGCATTTCGTGCTGCACGCCGAAGCGCACGCGATCGGTCTCCTTCACCTTGCCCAACTCGTAGTAGGGGTAGCGGATGCTCCAGCCCGAGAAGGCGCGAGCCGCCTCTTGAACATCCTTCTCGGTGTAGTTGCCGATTCCCATCGTGAACAGTTCCATCAGTTCGCGCGCGAAGTTTTCGTTGGGCCGGCCCTTAAGCGAGCGGTCGCAGTCGAGCCAGTGCACCATCGCGGGCGACTTGCTCACTTCGTTCAGCAGGGAAAGGAAGCTGCCTCCGGCATGGGCGCGGAGGGTGTTGAGGTAGGCGAACATCATCGGCCCGAACTCGGACTTCGAGCCGCTCACCGCAAAATGGCTGTGCCAAAAAAGGGTGAGCTTCTCTTCGAGCGGGCGCGGCGTCGCGATCATGCGCAAGACCCACCACTGGGCCACGCGGCCCACATCCATCGCCACCTTGTCGTCGCCGTAAAATACGAATTCCCACACCGACACGGGAAATTCAAACGGCGTCTTCTCGTAGTTGAGGAGCCGGTCGAGCGTGCCGTCGACGCCAACGCCCATTCCCTCCTCGATCTCGGCCTCGCTCGCCCCCAGGCCGAACCGGTTGTAGAGATGGATGATCTTCTCGCGCTTGCCGAGCTTCACGAAAACGCCCCCTTTTGCGGATGTCCCTCTCTATTGTCCACCAACCGAACGGCTTACTGGATCGGAACGGGCTGGCGCGCCCACGTCACTCGATCGGGCGAGGCCTGGCGGATGACATCCTCGGTAGTAAGGACGCCCTCGACATGGACTTGTATCAGTGGCGGCGTCGGGCCGAGCTGGTCCAATTCCCGCCATACAAATCCCTCTCCGAAGGCGGGCTCGAGGCTCGCCGCCCCGTCGCAGGTCGCCATTCGCCACACCTGTTCGCCGGTTAGCGGCCGGCCTCGCCGCTGGGCGACGTCCAGGGCGCATCGCATCTCGGCAAAGAAATCAACCGGCCCACTGCTCGCGGGGGAATCGAGCCCGAGGCCGACTTTGATCCCCGCCTCGATCATTTCTCGCACCGGTGGGGGGGGGCAGCCCAGCCGCTCGTTGGAGCGCGGACAATGAGCGACGCTCACCCCAGCCTGGGCAATCCGTTCGATTTCGTCATGCTGTACCTCACAACAATGTACAAATTGAACGCCTTGGCGGAGCAGGCCGAGATCGTCGAGTGACGCCACCAAGCCCCGACCCGTCGCCTCAAAGGGCGCGCCGACCTCTCGGTAGAAATCGGCGATGGACCCCGCTCCGAGGGCGGTGAACTCTGACTCCAGCGGCGTCTCCGCGACGTGGATGCTAAGCGGCATGCCCGATGCGCCCATCGCCGCCAAAGTCTTTCGGTCCACCGTATGGTAGGCGTGTGCGTTGAGATACACCGGCCCGCCGAACGCGTGTCGATTGATTTCCGCCTTCGCGCGCACTGCGGCAAGCTTCTCATCGGGCGTTTCGCGCTCGAAGAAGGTGATCACTTCTTGGAAGATGGCCCCCCGAACCCCAGCCGACGCCAGCGCTCCTCCCGCGTAAGGCCGGTCCGAGTGCTCCCCTATCCAAGCTACCCCGGTTGCGCGGTTCTCACGCGCCGCAAGCAAGCAGGCTGCGCGCACCGCCTCGGGACTCTCGAGTTTCTTGAGCCGCGTGATCTCCCGAATCCAGGGCCAGTATTCGCGCTCGCCGATTGCATCCTGCATCCCTCTATATTCAAGGTGCGAATGGGCGTTCACGAACGCTGGACTCAGCACGTAAGGATCGGGCAGGCCTGTGTGGGCCCGAATCGCAACGATCTGGCCTTCTTCGATTTCAAACTCGAGCCCAAACTCAAGTTCGCCGCGAATGATCGACGCCGCCGGCCGGAGGATCACAGCGGGTTTCGCCAAAGCCGGTCGAGTTGCCCCTTGTCCGCCGACTTGACGTGCATGTCGCCAAACAGCACGTTGTAGCGATACTGGGCGAACAGAGCTTGCGCCGTGTTGGAATCATCGCCCAGTTCCACCTGGCGCGCCGCGCCGTGCCAATGCCCCGCCCCATCGAACATCACGTTCACGTCGGCGGGGGACTGAAACGCAGTGCCGCTGAGCGAGCGAAAGGCGATCTCAGTCCGGAAGAAGTAGCTCATCCCGTAGGTGGCGAATAGGCTCGGCGAAGTAAAGAACGGGATCCCCACGCTCGTGTCGATCGACCGTGTGCCGGTGTCGGATGGGCAGTGGAAGGTCTCCTTGTTCTTCGTGTAGAGCTCGAGCGCCTCCTGCATCATCGGCAAAGAAGCGATCAGCGCCTGCCACTCCGGCTTGCTCGACCAGATGACGGGAGCGTACTTGTCCGAGGCGTCCACCGCGAGCGGGAACACGTCGTTGTAGTCCGCCATGTACAGGGTCATCGCATGCCCGATTTGCGATAGATTCACTATGCACTGGGTCTGACGAGCTTTCGCCTTCGCCCGGGAAATAACGGGAAACAGGATGCCGGCAAGGATCGCGATGATGGCGATCACCACCAAGATCTCGATCATCGTGAAGGCTCGACGCATAACCATTGGTACGACGCTCGCGAGCGTTCAGGTTACTCGGGCCCCCTGGCGTCTGGGACCCTGAATAGGCCATAATTCGAATCTGCGCCGGAGCGATTCCGCGCGCCGGAGACCCCCATTGGCCAAGACCATCACCGTTAAGCCTGAAGAACATGTCGCCCGGTCCTACGTGGACCGCCTCATCCTCGAGCAACTCGCCGACATGGACGCCGCGGTAAAGCTCGGCGACCTCGCCGACCGGCTTTCGAAGAGCGGCATCGGCGTCGCAACTATCCGCTCACTTCTCGCCTCCAATCCGGATCGCTTTGCCTACTCCGAGCGTCGCTGGGTGCCTGCCGCGCGGCTGAACGGCCAGGGCAGGCCGCTCATCAAGGCGATCGAGGGTCTGCTCGATGCATTTGGCGCGCCGATGGCGATCTCGGCTCTGGTGAAGGAACTAGAGCGAGTTCACAAGTCGAGCGAGGAAGCCGGCCACGAGGAGACCGTTAGGCGCCTGCTTCGCACCGACAACGCATTCGTCGTGGACACCGAGGACCGAGCGTCTCTGACCGCCTGGGGCTTCCAGGCGACCGACGAACGGTTCGACCGCGGGCTGGGGCTCAACCAGGTGACGCTGGAAGAGTTCGAGGCGGCCAAGACCAAGCTGGCCGGCATCGATTGGCGCGGAGAGGATGCCATTGCCAAGGCGCTCAAGGCGAGCGCCCCCATCCGGCTGAAGACGCTCGGCGCGGTTGCCTGGTCGCATCTGAATCCGCAAGATGCGCGCGCGGTGCTGCTCTTTGAGCCCCACGTGTTTCAAGCCAACGCGCTGAGCGTGCCGGGTTATGTCTATGTGGCCGACGGCACCCTCCATCCAGAGGCCGACACCTCGAAATGGATCTCCACCGCAGTCAAGTTTGCCGAGCGGATCGCGCCTACGGTCGACGTGGAGGACGCCGCCCCGATCGAACTCGTGGCGAAAGATATTGCCAAGCTGGTTGCCTTGGTGGTCGGCTCTGAGCAGACGGCCACCGCCACTAAGCTGCTTGAAGACAACTACGAAATCACGCCGAGCAACAAGACGTTCCCCGACGACATGACGAACATGATGGCGGCTCTCAAATCGGCGCCGTCGATAGTCTGGGTGGGCGCCGACCGCTTCCGCAAGGCAGGCTCGATCCCCGACTACATCCAAATCGTGCCGGAGCCGTTCCAGTTCACCGCAGGCGAGATGCGCGATGAAGAAGGAGAACTCATCGACGTCGAGCTTACCGATGAGGGCTTGAGCTCTTCCCTCCGCAAGCTGCTTGGCCACCCTCTCGCGACCGACGTTCTCGACGAGGACCTCCAGCCCGCGCCGAAGACCATGCCCGAATCGTTGCGATTGGTGTTGAAGGCGATCCACCGGGAACTCGGCACCTTCCCGCTCTGCCAGGTCCCGACGAGTTGGATCGAGCTGGAGCCGAACATCCAAGAGCTCGTTTTCGTTGACCCCACTGGACGCGAGCTTCAGGTGTGGCTCAACCAAGAGAACCGGCTTCTCTACAATCTGATCGACTGGTGGTTCGAGCAGGCGATCGAGAGCGGCGCCGTGTTCACCATCACCAAGACGCCCAAGCCCAACGTGTTCGACTTCGCTTGGCTGGATCAGCCCGACCCAGTCGTCTACATCAGCTCCCAAAGGATGGAAGAATTGCGGAACCTGGGCGAGGAGGCAGAAGGGCGCAGCACCCTCGATCTGCTCATCGACGTGATGACGCATTGGCCCAAGGGCGCCGACTATCTCACCCTTCTTGCCGAAGTGAACGTTATCCGACGCTCTTCACGCCGGCTGATCGCCTCGCTGCTGAGCAGCTACCACAGCTTTTATCAGCGGTCCGGTTCGCCGGTTTGGCACTTCGACCCCAAGAAGGTCGAGCAGGGCTTCGACAAGACCAAGCGCAAGTTCGTCCGCAAGTAGCGCTAGAATCGGCCCGATAGCAATGGCATTCGACCTGCTGATCCAAGGCGGCGAGATCGTGTCCTCCGAGGGCGTGCACCCCGGAGACGTGGGCATTTTGGCGGGGCGTATCGAGGCGGTCGGGGCCTTGGCCGGCCAGCCCGCCGCCGAAACCCTCGACGCGTCGGGGCTTCTAGTCTTTCCCGGCCTCATCGATACCCAGGTGCACTTCCGCGAGCCCGGGATCGAGGCGAAGGAGGACCTGGAATCGGGGAGCCGGGCCGCTATCTGCGGCGGTGTCACCTCGGTGCTCGAAATGCCGAACACGCATCCGCCCACCACCAACCTGGTGGCGCTCGACGACAAGTTGCGTAGGGCTCGGGGCCGTGTTTGGTGCGACATCGGCTTTTTCGTCGGCGCCACCAGCGACAACGCCCACGACCTCGAGGACCTTGAGCAACGGCCCGGCACGCCGGGCATGAAGATCTTCATGGGCGCCTCGACCGGGAGCCTCCTCGTATCGGAGGAGGACGACCTGCGGCGCGTGCTCAAGGCGGGAAAGCGCCGGGTGGCGGTCCACGCCGAGGACGAGGCGCGGAACCAAGAACGCAAGACGCTACTGAGCGCAAACCCCCACGCCCGCGAGCATCCTTACCTGCGCGACGCAGAGAGCGCCCGGATCGCCACCGAGCGTATTTTGAGGCTCTCCCGGGAAACCGGGCGGCCCGTTCACATTTTGCATGTTTCGAGCGCGGACGAGCCTCACCTGATCGAAGCCGCCAAGCGTGATGGTCTGGACGTCTCCGCCGAGGTCACGCCCCAGCATCTGTTCTTCGCCGCGCCCGACTGCTACGAACGGCTCGGCACGCGCGCCCAAATGAACCCGCCCATCCGATCGGAAGAGCACCGCGCGGCCCTTTGGAAAGCGCTCGCGGCCGGGCTCTTCGACATGTTCGGCAGCGACCATGCCCCGCACACTTTAGCCGAAAAGGCCCACGCATATCCGCACAGCCCGAGCGGCATGCCGGGAGTGCAGACGATGCTGCCGGTGCTGCTCACATTTGCTTCACGAGGGCTGTTGGGCTACAACGACATCGTCCGGATGGCATGCGAGAGCCCGGCGTCGCTCTATGGCGTGGCGCTAAAGGGCCGCATCGCGCCGGGATTCGACGCCGACTTGACTCTCGTCGACCCAAAGGCGTCGCGCGTCTTCGAGCGAGGCATGGTGCAAAGCAAATGCGGCTGGAGCCCGTATGAAGGAGAAACGCTCACCGGTTGGCCCGTGCACGTGTTGCTGCACGGGGGATTTGCCGTGAGGGACGGAACGCTGGTCGGCATGCCGTCCGGGCGTATCCTTGATTTCGATTGGAAACGCGCGGGGGTGGCTCATGGACGTTGATGCGCTGATCGAAGGTTTCGAATACGACCTTTGGGCGAATCTGCTTTGGGTCGAGCCGGCCCGGCGTTCGGGCCAAGAAGACCTCTTTCGTCATATCCTTGCTGCACAGGCAGTCTGGCTTGCCCGATGCCGCGACGTTCCGATAGGCGCCGCCACGGAGGGCGACTTGGAAGAAATCGCCCGCGACCAGAGCGGGGCTTGGATAAGCTACCTGCGAGCGGCCGACCCCGGCTCGCCAATTCGCTACCGCCGCGAGGAAAAGGACTTCGTTAACCCGATCCATGAAATCGCAAGGCATGTGGTCAATCACGGCACCTACCATAGGGGCCAGATGCGGGGCGTGTGCGGCGAACGCGGCATCGAGTTTCCGGAGACGGACTTCATCCGCTTCTGCCGCGAGCGCGAACAGGGCTGAGTCGGCCAGCGGCGGTATCCTCTAGCCTCCGATGCCCAAGCTCGTGCTCGTTCGCCACGGCCAGTCGATCTGGAATCTCGAGAATCGCTTTACCGGCTGGGTGGACGTGCCCCTATCGCCTTTGGGCGAGGAGGAAGCCCGACAGGCGGGCCTACGCCTGACCGGAATGGAGTTTCAGGTCGCTTACACTAGTGCGTTGAGCCGTGCCCAGCGAACGCTCGACATCATGCTCGAGACAATGGGAGTGAGCCTGCCGATCATTCGTGACCAGGCTTTGAACGAGCGCCATTATGGCGATCTCCAAGGCCTCAACAAGGACGAACTGCGGCGTCAGTATGGGAACGATCAGGTGAAGATCTGGCGACGCAGCTACGAGACCCCGCCCCCGGGGGGCGAGGCTCTCAAGGACACGGCCGCGCGCACCCTGCCCTTCTTCGAGCGGTGCATCATGGGCGACATAAGGCAAGGCAAGAACGTGCTCGTCGTAGCCCACGGCAACTCCAATCGCGCCATCGTAATGAAGCTCGACAACCTGTCGAAGGACGAGGTTCTTGAGCTCAACCTCGACACCGGCGTGCCCGTTGTGTATGACATGGCTTGCGAGGGCAAAGTGCTCGCCAAGTCGGTGCTCGCCTAGAGATGCGGCAGACGGCGACTACCGCCGGATGAACGGAGGAATCAGCAGGCCTGGACGCTGTTGTAGTTGGGACCGGAGCGGCGGGTTGAACACGGCGGTCGTAAACGCAAACTCGACTTGCTCGACAAAGCGACCATCCAGGACGAACCACCGCATGGATCGCACGGCTGCGTTCGTCAGGCGAAGGATGGGCGAACCCGGCCCGCCTTCCCACGGACGGCCCTCGCCGAACTGAACTTCCGACAGCGGCTCCGCGGTCATGAAGGCGCGCAGGAGCTGGTCGGAGGCGGGACCCCACAGCTTCGTGACGACGACGGGTCGATCGTTGGGAAGCGCGGACATTCCACGGCCAAACCGGAACGGCGAGTTGCCCTGGATAGGCGAGGTCTCCAACGCGAAATTTTCGATCTGGATGAAGTTGCTGCTCCGGTCTCGATCCAGGCGGTCGGCGTGGAACAGGCGTTGGGCGTTGCCGTTGATGGTCATGTAGAACGAGGCGCCGTACGGGTTCGGCTCGCCAAATCGGGGGCCTTGCGACCATCCATTGCCGGCGAAGGTCGCGGCAAACAACAACGCGGGTAGAAGCTTCATCGAAAATCCCTCCAACGAGTGCCCGGGCGGGTCGCCTCGCTGAATGGACGCGCGACCAGCCCCCGCCGTTCCTCAAAATCGGAGACTTCCCCTCCGCATCCGAGCCAGGTTGCGTAAGATAGAGGGCGGGGCGCAGCCCTTTCGGACCCGGAGGTTTTCAGGTGAAGCAATACGCCGCAGACAAGATACGTAACGTCGCCGTGGTTGGACACGGCGGCTCGGGCAAGTCGATGCTCGTCGAGCACATGCTTTACACGGCAGGAGCGACCGAGCGCGTCGGCTCGATCGAGGCCGGCACGACGCAAAGCGACTTCGACCCGCTCGAGATCCGCCGCAAGATTTCACTGAACATGACCGTACTGCCGCTGGAGTGGCACGGCTTCAAGATCAACTTGATCGATGTGCCCGGCTATCCAGACTTCATTGGCGATTTGTACGCCGTTGCACCCGTGGTCGAATCGATGATCCTCGTTACCGAAGCCAAAGCCGATCTCGACGTGGGCTTTGAGCTGGCTTGGGACATCGCCGAGCGATACAACCTGGCCAAGTGCATCTTTGTCAACAAGCTCGAGCGCGATAACGCCGACTACCCGGGCCTGCTCACGACTCTGACCCAGCGCTACGGCAACAAGGTGGTGGGAGTGCAAATCCCGATCGGCCATCAAGCCGCCTTCTCCGGGGTTCTCGATCTGCTCAACATGAAGGTTTACAAAGGCAAGGACAGGGGTGCGGAGATCGAAGACGTGCCCACCGGCTACCAAACCGAGGCCGACGTGCTCCGCGAGAAGATGATGGATGCCGCCGCCGAGGGCGACGACGAGCTCATGATGAAGTACCTCGACGGGAAGGCGCTAACCGAAGATGAGATCGAGCACGGCCTCCTCGTCGGCGTCGAGCGAGGGCGCGTAGTGCCCATTCTGCTCGGCTCGGCAGCAAGCGGAATCGGGGTTGCCACGCTGCTCGACCGCATAGTCCACGAGATGCCCTCGCCCGCCGATGTGCCCAAGACCTTTGGCGACAAGACCCTAGCCCCCAAAGAAGATGGCCCACTCGCCGCCTTTTGCTTCCGGTCCACCGCCGACCCCTATGTGGGCAAGATCAACTTCATGCGCGTCTACAGCGGATCGCTCAAGGCCGATCAGCACGTCTTCAACGTCACTCGCGACCGCGAAGAGCGTCTGCACAACCTCTTCATGCCCCATGGCAAGGGCCAGGAGCCGACGACCGCGGTTTCGGCTGGCGATATCTGCGCCATCGCCAAGCTAACCGACACCCACACTGGCGACACGCTCACCACTACCAAAGACAAGATCGTGATCCCGCCAACCGAGTTCCCCGAGCCGATCTACCGCGTGGCGGTCGTGCCCAACACCAAGGCGGACGAAGACAAGCTCGGCACAGCGATCCAACGCCTGCTGGAAGAGGACCCGACTTTCCGCCACTCCCGCGATGCGACGGCCCACCAGGAAATTCTTGAGGGGATGGGCGACATCCACATCGAGACCATTATCGAGAAGCTCAAGGCCAAGTTCGGAGTCAACGTGTCGACCCAAGACGCCCGCGTTCCCTACCGCGAAACGGTGAAGTCGGCCGCCAAGGCCCAAGGGAGACACAAGCGCCAAACCGGGGGCAAGGGTCAGTTCGGAGATTGCTGGATCGAACTGGAGCCCCTCGGCAGGGGCACCGGGTTCGTGTTCGACAACAAGGTCGTGGGCGGCTCCATTCCCCGCAACTTCATCCCCGCCGTCGAGAAGGGCATCCGCGAAGCGATGGACCACGGCCTCGTCGCCGGATACCCGGTGGTAGATATTCGGGCGACCGTGTATGACGGGAGCTATCACGATGTGGACTCGAACGAGCAGGCCTTCAAGATGGCGGGCGCGATCGCGCTACGCGCGGCGGCCGAAAAGGCGGGCACCGTTATCCTCGAGCCGATGCTCAACGTCGAGGTCGAGGTGCCGGACGAGTGCGTGGGCGACGTGGTCGGCGACCTCAACGGGCGGCGCGGGCGCTTGCAAGGAATGGACCCTTCCGCGCCGGGCAAGACGAGCATCCGGGCGACGGTGCCGATGGCGACGATGATGCGCTACGCCCTCGATCTGCGCTCAATCACCAAAGGGCGCGGCTGGTTTCGGCAGACGGTGTCCCACTACGACGAGTTGCCGCATCTCGAGCAGCAGGCCCAATCTTGCCGCTCACCTCACGGCACCGGGCGAGCCTACGACAACGCTTTGCAGGAAGCGTATCTCTACCGGACGCCAAGGATGGTGTCCCCAAGGGAAGGGTGAGCGAGTCCCGATGAAATCGGGGCGAGCGAGCCAAGGAAAATGGGGCAACCCCTGCCTCACGGCGGGGGTCGCTGAGGTTGCCGAAGCGGGGGGTGGCGCTCCGCCGTCAGGCGGAGATTTGGTTGATTTCCGACCAAGACTGCACGGAAAGCAACACGATTCACGCGGCCCTATGCCCCGACACGGACGTGACTCCAGGCATCAAAACGACAAACGGCGTCTCGGGCGAAGCTACGCCTTAACCGCCCGACCGTTGTGGGCGTGCCTGCGATCGTGCTTTTGCTTTTCTTCGGTCGGAGGAGGAGCGGTTTCGCTCGGTTCCTCTCGAACTTCTTCGCTCGCCGATGGGGCCTGTCGCCGCTTCGCCCAAAAGGCGATCGCGACGATGCTCGCCAGCACGGCGACGCTCCCTCCAACGGCAAGTAGCGGTCGACTGTTGATCATCTGCCATACCTCCGGGGTATCGGACGTCCCCATTGTACGACGGGTCGAAGGAGGCTCAGTAGTCCACGGGGCGCAGATAATACTCGTTGATCGCGCTCGCGCTCAGCATCGCGACGGTGGGCAGGTGGCGCTTCCAATGGGTCGAATCGACCTTGTCAAACACCAAGGCGACCTCCGACTTCGGAAAACCAAGAGCTTCCAGTTGGCTCCGCGAATGGCCTTGAGCCAAGTAATGGAGAATCCGATCCGCCTTGGCGTACGAGATGCCGAAGTCGGATTCGTCGGTCTGGCCTTTGATCAGGTCGGCCGAAGCCGGCTTGTCGACGATCTCCTTGGGCACGCCGAGCTCCCTCGCCAGCGCCCACACCTGGGTCTTGAAAAGGTCGCCGAGCGGATTGATCGGCGGCGAATCGTCGGCGTGCCACGTGAAGTAGCCGAAGAGCCGCTCGCTCTTGTTGCTAGTGCCGATCGGCAGCGCCGTCAGCTTCGCGGATCGGTCGAACAGCACGATCATTCGGGCGCGGGCGCACACATTGCCCAGCCTTGCTGGCGTGATCTCCGGCTCAGCCGCCGCATAGGCGTCCACTATCGGTGTGATGTCGATGGTGCGCGCCCCGATTCCGAGCCAGTCGATTACCGTCTGTGCGTGCACCAGGCTGTCGGGCGAAGAACTCTTGTAGGGCATCCGGATCGCGGTCACGTGCTCCGCCCCGAAAGCGCGCGCGCTGAGCGCGGCCGCGACCGCCGAATCGACTCCGCCCGAAAGACCCACCACCGCATGGCGGATGCCCCGCCTCTTGACCACCTCGTCGCGAAGAAACTTCTCCAGCCACTTGGCCACAAGCGGCGCGTTGATCGCGAGCGGATCGTGCTCGTCGGGCTTCGCCCGATACACTGGCAGAGCCATCGGCTCAAGGATACTTGGGCCGACACGCCAAAGGGCCCAGCCAACGTGCAACGAAAGGGGCCCCGCAAGCGTGAGACAGGTATAAGCTCGCGCGAAGACGAGGGTCTTTGCGAGAGCCGGAGGAACAACGCATGTCGGACAGTTTGCGCTTAGGGCTGATGGTGATCGTCGGAGTCATCGTGCTCAGCATCGTCATCAAGATTCTCGTCGGCGCCCTTGCTTTCATCTACCCGTTTGCGATCCTCGCCGGCATCGGGCTCGTGGTCTACGGCCTGTTCTCGCGCCGATCGCTCGGCGGCGGACGCCGATATCTGCCTTGAGCGTGCGCGGCGGGTCTAGAATGGCAGCATGATCGCCTGCCTTGTTGCCCTCGCTCTTGCGCCCGATGCGCCCCCGATCAACCGGGACCCATTCGGCGTGCCCCGCGTCCACGCCCCCACCATCGGCGAGACCTACTACTGGGCGGGCTACGCCGTGGCCCAAGACCGCCTCTGGCAGATGGAGAACAGCCGCCGGATGGCGCGCGGGCGGATGGCGGAGGCCTTCGGCCCCAGGTTCGTAAACGCAGACGCGGAGACGCTGCACTTTGCCTACACAGACGCCGAGCTTCAAACGCAGGTCGATTCCCTCTCGCCGGGCGCACGAGAAGCCTTCGACCGATACGCCGACGGCGTGAACGCGTGGATCAAGCAGGCGACCGATTCCGGCAAGCTGCCGCCTGGCTACAAGGCTAACGACCTTACGCCCCAGCCCTGGACGACTAGCGACTCCGCCGCGATCGGCATCAAGCTCTTCCAGCTCTTCGGGCGCATGGCAAGCGGGCAGATGAGGAACCTGGCGTTGCTTGAATACCTAAAGGGCCGCCCCGAATCGAAGGACAAAGCGCTCGACATCCTCGACGACCTGCTTTGGCAGAACGACTCCGCCTCTCCCACCACCGTCGCCCCAGAGGACGATCCCAACGCCAAGAACCATCCCGAATTCCCCAATCCCAAGCGGGCGATCACCGAAAAGCAACTGGCGGAGATGCCCAAGACGAACATCATGGAGCTCCTGCCCGGGGTCCAGCTTGCCGCCCGAGAGGAAACGCGCCGCTTGGCCCAGCTTCGCGCCACCCCCTTCACGACCGGCAGCTATGCGGTCGCAGTGTCCCCTTCAAGGAGCGCCACCGGCCGCGCGATGCTGGTCAGCGGCCCCCAAATGGGTTTTTCCACCCCGTCGATCGTGCATGAAATGAGCCTGGAGGCGCCCGGCTTCGCGGTGACCGGCATGGACGTGCCGGGGATCCCCGGCGTTGCGATCGGCTATACGCCCAACGTGGCCTGGGGCCTCACCACGGGCGCGGCCGACGTCGAGGACATCGTTTACGTGAAGGATTCGGGCACGGACGGCTATGAACTAAACGGCGCGAAGCAGCAGCTCGAGCACGACGCCTTCGCTATGCCGGTCAAGGGCGGCCAAGCGAAGACGGTGGACCAAGTTCGCACTTCGGTCGGGCCGGTGGTGGCGCACACCGCAAGCGGCTACCTCTTCTGCCGCCGCTCGCCCACCTGGATGCGCGAGATCAAGTCGATCGAGGCGATCTACGGCCTCTACCAAGCCAAGGGGCCGGACGATATCGATAAGGCAGCCCACTCCGCGAGCGTGAACTTCAACCTGTTCTATGCGACATCGTCCGGCGATATCGGCTGGCGATTCCTGGGCGACATTCCCTTGCGGAGGCTCGATCTCGACCCGCGCTTGCCCACGCCTGCCGGACCCGCCGGCGAGTGGCGTGGCCTTTTGCCCTTCGAGCAGATGCCCCACGTCGTCAACCCCCGCTCGGGCCTAATCTATAACTGGAACAACAAGCCGGTGAGCTGGTGGGCCAATGGCGCGACCCCAGCCTGGGGACGCATTTTCCACTCAGAGGCGCTCGGCGCGCAGCTTGGCAAGCCGCGCCTGTCCGCGCAAGACCTCGAGATGGCGATCTGGAACATAGCCCGGGCCGATAGCTCATGGCCCCATTTCAAGGATGTCTTCGAGGACGCCGCCCACTCGCTGGTGGCGGGCAAGGCGGTGATCCCGCCTCCGGCGACGAACGCGCCAAGTGGTCCCGCCGCGATGGCCGACGCGGGCGAGGCGGCCGAGGCTGCCGCCTTCGATGGCCAGTTGCTCGACGGCTCGCGGCCAGCGCTTGCCTACCGGCGCTTCATCAACCGCCTGCGCGACCAGATGTTCCTGCCCATCACGGGCAACTTCATGAACCAGGATACGTTCCGCCTCGCCGTGCAAGAGTCCGTGATCTGGAACGCCCTGCATCGGCGCACGAAGGTGGATTACACGTCGGGCCGATCGCCCAGCGCGGTCGCCGAGGCCGCGCTTTCCGCCGCCGCCCATCTCGCGCCTGGCGCGGCCTTTCGCGATCAGGGCTTTCCCGTTGCCGACGAGCCGCCCGTCCCCTACGGCAACCGGGGAACGTATATCCAGATCGTTGAGGCGACGGGCCACGGCTTCCGCGGTCGGAACGTGCTGCCGCCCGGCGTCTCCGAGTCCGGGCGGCACAGCCACGACCAGTCGGTCCTGGCGCGGTCTTGGCTGTACAAGCCCATGGTGCCGCTGGGCAGTCCGTAGGCGGGGTTGCTTCGCTGTGGCTCTGCGGTGGCTTTGCAGTGGCTCTGCATGGCGTCGATTCGGCATCTTCCCCTTGCCGTGCAGAGGGAAGTCGACTCGACGGCTTGTCGAGAGCGGATGGAGGTGCTCTCTCCTAACCGCGAAGACGAGTAAGCCTCCACCCTGCTCGCCCCGATGGGAATCGGGACTCGCTGCCCTCCCCCGCACCGCAGGGAAGGGTTTCCAAAAACGCCGCTACGGCCTCCCTGCCGCCCCCATCCCAGGCTCGGGTATATTCCCCTGCCGTCTGCTCCGGTCGTCTAGCGGTTAGGACATCGCCCTCTCACGGCGAAGATCGTGGGTTCGAATCCCATCCGGAGTACCACTGAATTCGAGCAGCCGCCGGAGGTGGCTGATTGAGTTCAGCCGACTCTCTAACGGGATGAGAACGTTCGAATCTTGAGACGCGTCGAAATCCCGCCAAAGGCAAATGAGCGAAGCGAATCGGGACCATCCGGAGTACCAAATCTCGAACCATGGCAAAGCTCGTCTATGGAATGAACCAGTCCTTGGATGGCTACGTCGACCATCTGGAATTCAAGCCAAGCCCAGCGCTCTTTCGTCACTTCATAGAGCAAGTGCGCGACCTGACGGGCAGTGTGTACGGTCGCCGCACGTACGAGGTAATGCGTTATTGGGACGAAGATTGCCCGGAGTGGGGCGTGGAGGAACGCGACTTTGCGGCGGCGTGGCGGAGCCAGCCGAAGTGGGTTGTGTCGCGCTCGTTGAAGTCGGTCGGGCCCAACGCCACACTTGTCGAGGATGACATCGAAGCGGTGATACGTGGGCTGAAGGCTAAGCTAATTGGGGAGATTGACGTTGCCGGACCAGACTTGGCAGCAAGCCTAACCGCCGTTGGTCTTATTGATGAGTATCGACTCTACCTCCACCCCATCGTGCTCGGTCGCGGCAAGCCATTCTTCGCCGGCCCCCGGCCGCCGCTCCGCCTTGTGACCAGCGATCTCGTTGGCGAGGACGTGGTTAGGTTGACGTATGTTCCCGCTTAATCGCGCGAGTAGACGCCTTCCACGGCCCAGATCGGTTCGCCGGCGGGGGGCACGTTTTCCATCTTCACGGTCAGCGAGTCGGCAGTTGCCAGGAGCTCGATGGTCCAGCCCCAAACTTCTTTGCCGGCGCTCCATAGGCCTCTTGCTTTGACCGAACCGGTTCCCGAGTCCTCTCCCTTCAAGTGCAGGACGCCGTCATGCTCATGCCACGAATCGACCCATCCTATCTCGACCGCGTTGGACTTGCCTTGCTTGGCAAGGATGATCGTTCCCTCCTCTCGCTTGCCCTCATAGTGCCAGTCGTAGGTGATCGTCGCGAACGTGTCCAGCGAGTCGGTATCGATGTGCAGCGACGAGTTCGACTCGGAGACGCGCTTTCCGGGCGGGAGCCACGATTGGTTAAGCTTCGACTTGCCTCGCCATAACCCCTTGGCTGCGTGGATCGACTTTGGCACTGCCATGGTGTCAAGTTTAACAGAATCGACTTTCGGTGACGATAGCCCTTGCACTCCACACTTTGCGGTGAAGGCGAACCTCAGATCCCGGAGTACCAACGCTTTATCCCCACGACTCGATGCGTAACCGTGCTGGCCGGGGCGGTTCTCGCGAATCATCCAGTAGACCTGTGGGCTCAACCTTTGTCACTATACGTCCATGGCAAAACTCGACTTGCTGATTGCGGCGTTGGATGCGGCACACTGGGAACTCGGGGAGGCGTTCAAGGGGTTGCCCGATGAAGACGTTTGGAGGCGCGCCCACCCGCGACTTCTGAGCATCGGCGAGTTGGCGACCCACGTGGCGTATTGGGAGGACGCCGGCGCGACCGGCGGCACGAGCGACAGTCCGTTCTTGAAGCAGTACGCCCGGTATTACACCTCCTCCGTCGAGACGCCACTCGTGCTGGAGTTTGGCGCGGAAGCGCTCTATCGCGAGGTCGAGCGGGTTCACGAGGCGGTGAAAGCGGCCTTGGTCGCGGCCGGCCCGGACAGTGAAGACAAGAACCCCCATCGAGATGGCTGGACCTGGGGTTATTCCATCGGGTACATGGTGTTTCACGTCGCCTACCACACGGGGCAGATCTATTCGGTTCGCCACCTGTTGGGACACGAGACCGTCGACAACTAGGTTCCGGTCACTGCCGCCCCGAGTCGCCGAGCGTAGCCCATTCCAATCCGTCGCGACAGGTCACGATCTTGACCCCGGACGCCCGGTATGATGCGTGCCCATGGATGTCACCGAAGCGCTGCTCGAATCGTGGGACCGCCAGTGTCGGATCGTTCAGGCCGTCGCCTCCCGAGTTGACGAGTCGAACCGCCATGTGAAGCCCTCGGAAGACGGCTGGCCGCTGTATCACCAACTCGCCCACATTCACAACGTCCGACGCTACTGGCTCTCGCAGGTCGCCCCAGAGCGGGCGGCGGCCCTGGGCGATTCCTTTGTGGACGGCTGGAAGACCCCGATCCAAGACCTGGCCGCGATCAAAGCCATGCTCGAAGCAAGCGGCGTCGCCGTCCGCGAAGCGGTGAGCGAGGCTCTCAAGAAGGGAGTCGGCGCGGTGGGGGGCTACGACCATCCCGTGCTGTTTCTCCAGCACATGATCTGGCATGAGGGCTGGCACGTTGGGCTGATGTTCCTCGCGCTTCGCCTCGCCGGGCAGGAGCCGCCCGAGGAATGGGAAGAGTCGCACGTCTGGGGCGAGTGGCGTACCGAAGAGTTTTGACTTCGGCCCGCTGATTGTCAATTTCAAGAAGTTGCCAACGGTCCGGCACAAGGCTGCCAGAATCTCCTCCACATGGCCAGAGTCCGTCGTTTCGCGGTTCTGCTTCTTCTCCTTGTGGCCGGGGTCGGCGCGGTCCTGTTCATTCGACTGCGCACCAGGGACCGGACCCTCACCTTCACGCGCGAAGACCTTCAGCGGCGAGTCGCCACCAAGTTCCCATTCGACCAGAAGATGCTGCTCTTCACGATCACGTACAGCGACCCCGTCGTCAAGTTGGAAGACGGCAGCGACCGAATCGGGATCGGGCTCGACGCGGCGGCAAAGCTCGCGGGAAGCCAACTCGTCAAGGGGCGGGTGGAGGGGGATTGGCAGCTCCGCTACGAGCCCACGGAGGGCGCTTTGTATCTCGACGATCCCAAGATAAGCCGATTCGACATCCAGGGCCTCCCGCCGTCGACCCAAGGCACGATCGCCATGGTGGCGAGGCCGCTCGTCCAGGAGTATCTTCGGCGCGTGCCGGTCTACAAGGTCAAGCCCCGGGAGCGTGGCACGCTCAGGTCGGTGAAAGTCGAGAAGGGCAGGCTGGTGGTGGTCCTAGGTTCGGGCTGATCCGCTGCCTCAACTTGGCTCCATTCCCGCCGGCATGTGGTTCACTGTCCGGCAGGCGCCGACTATGGACCAACAAGAAATCCACCAAGTCCTAGACCGCGCCCAGCAGATCGAATCCCAGCAGGGGCTCTCGCTCGAAGGCAACCCAGAAGTAGACGCCCTGATCCAGGCGGGGGACGAGGTTGGAATCAAGCGGGAATCGGTCTTGCAGGCGCTGCGCGAGCGGATCAGCGTCGTCGATGAGCCCCTCAAGCTGAAAGACATCGCGTTTGCCCGGCTCCTCGACGGCATCTACCATCTTGGGACCGTGACCGGCCTCGAAGGCGATGTCGTGGAAGTCAAGTTCAAGAACAGCGCCGCGGCCAGCGTCCAGGCGTCTGCGATCCGCAGGTTCAGAGGTCTTCCCAACGAGCAGGTGTATTGCGAATGGCCCTACCGAGGATGGACCCAGTGCGGCATCGAACGCTACGATCCGAAGGACAAAATGGTGGATTTGTCGGGTCCCGGCGGCAAGACCAAGTGGTTCGCTCTCGACGAATTGAGGCTGTATGACCAACCACCCGTGCACGCTGGTTGGGTGTCGCCGGCGCCATATTGGCACTTGTACGTCGCCGTCAGCATCGGCTCCGCCATCGCTGGCGTCCTAATCACCTGGCTCGCGATGCGACGCTAGGCGCTGGCATCGGCCGCATCGCCGGTTGGGCTGATACCTTGCTGTATCTGTTCGACCAGCTGCTCCGGGTCGGTAGCCTCTTGAAGCGCCTCGCTTTCTCTACCCTCGTCCTTGATGCCAAGGTGGTTCATGACCGTCTTCATCATGATCAGCATCTGGCTGCTTTCCTGTTCGGCGAGCAGATTGATCTGAAGGTCTAGGTGGTTGCGTTGGTCGGCCAGCATCCTCTGCCTGTTCTGGCTG
Source organism: Fimbriimonas ginsengisoli (assembly GCA_016179045.1). Classification (GTDB taxonomy): domain Bacteria; phylum Armatimonadota; class Fimbriimonadia; order Fimbriimonadales; family Fimbriimonadaceae; genus JACOSL01. The sequence continues at coordinate 38,971 of JACOSL010000037.1, forward strand.
ATCAGGATGAAGGTTGAGAGGAAGATGGCCTCGAGCGAGACCAGCAGCGTCAACCTGTTGAACGGGGGCGGGTCGAAGCGCAGCCCGACGTGGACGACGTTCAGGGCATTCCAGATAAGCCAGGCGCCAAACCAGGCGCAATGCACATAGATGAAGAGCGGCCTGCCGCAAAACCCGGCGATCGAGTCCGAAACCCTGTCCGCCCTGGTCCGCGCGTCGTGGGCCGCCCGTTCGATGCGTCTGATCGCATCGATGTTTCGCTGCATCAGCTCATCCAGTTCGGGGCGAGGGGGGTCGGTCTTCGTGCCCGGTTGCGGGTTCATATGGTGTCCTTGGGCGGTCTCGGTCCCTTGAATGACGCGATGCGACCTCGACTTTCAGACGTTCTACGGTGAGTCGATCCGGGGCGTTCTTTGGAATCTACCGATCACGCGGGCCGCGCGGGCCACAAGTCGACCCCCGTCGACGGTCGCTCGTCACTCTCGCCTCTCTCCACGCTCGCCGCCTTGGTCTGGCATCTTCCACTTGCCGTGCAGGGGGAAGACGCCGAAGGCTTGCCGAGGCGAGAAGGGGGTGCCTTCTCTCTCGCGCCAAGTTGAGTGGAAGCCTCCACCCTGATCGCCCCGATGGGAATCGGGACTCGCCGCCCTCCCCCGCACCGCAGGGAAGGGTTCCCGGACTTGCCGAGGACGGCAAGGGCTTAGCCTCATGCCTAGTCACTACCGGCTAGTCGCTCCCTCCCCCCGTCACTCGTCGCTCGTTACTAGTCGCTGGCGCTAGCCTCGCTTCCCCGCCACGTTTTCCGCCACACGCGCCTTGACCATCGCTCTCACCAGCGATTCCGGCAGGGGCTGGTCGTGAGGAAACTGGACGGTGCTCTTCGAGGTCTTGTACCCCTTCAAGGCATCGACGAAGTCGGCGACCGTGTGCCCAGGGAAGAACGAGCTGTGGTTCTTGAAGGCGGCGAAGCTGCAGACCATGCCGTGGAACTTGTAGGTCGGGATTCCATAGGCGATGACCTCAGCCGCCTCGGGCGCCGCGTCGCGAATGATCGCCCGAAGCTTTGCAAGGGACGCGCGGGCGTCGTCGGACGAAACCCGAGCAAGGTATTCATCGACGCTCGCCGGCCGATATCTCTCCACAGTCAGAACTTACCAATGGCGGGCTCACGATTTCAACCGCCGTATAATGAGCCGAGTCGGAAATGGCCACCGAGAAGCACCCGTGGGGCGATCAAGACGAGCAAGGCGTCGACCTTGGGCGCCTGCGCTTCAACCTGCGGCTCACCGACGAGCAAAAGCTTCAGCAGCATCAACGGGCCGCCCGATTTGTATTGGAGTGCATGATTGCCGCCGACCGTGCCGGAATTCGTAGACCTGCTGAAGGCCCTCAACGCTGAAGAAATTCGCTATGTGGTCGTCGGTGGCCTGGCGATGGTGCTTCACGGCTCAAGCTATGTGACTTTCGATTTCGACTTCGCCGTGTCGTCCGATTCGGCTGATTCGCAAGCCTTGGTCCGCGCCCTTGCCCCGTTTCGGCCCTTTCCGCCGCAATTCGGATCGGCCAAGCACTTCGTGTGGGACGCGAGGAGCCTCGTCGGGGCGGTGGTCGAACTGTCGACTAGCGCTGGGCATATCGATATCCTTCGCGTCCAACCTGGGGTGGATTCCTTCGATGGCCTGTGGACGAGGTCGGAACTTCGGTCCATCGGCGACCTGCCGGTTCGGGTCGCCTCGCTGGACGATTTGATCGCGATGAAGGAGGCTGCTGGAAGACCGAAGGATCTCGATCACCTTCGCCAGCTGCGCGCCCTGAAGGCGATCCGGGATTCCGCGTAATGGATGGTTGCTCGACCAGTCGTCGCTCAGCGCCTGTCGCTCGGCACCCGCAACTCGTACGCCTCCTTGAGCCACCCGACGACGGCGGCGTCGATGTCCTGCGCCGAAGCGGATGTCGAGCTCGTTGTGGAACCGGTTCTTGGAGACCTGCTCGGCCTTGACCACCCTCTCGCCGAGCCGCCGCGCCAAGACGATCGTGAGGCGAAGGCCATCTTTGCGCGGATGAACGCCCAGGAACGACCCTCCTCCCGCCACAAAGTGCAGCGAGGTCTTCTTCTCCTCGACCTCGTACGGGCCGAACGACGCGAGCGCGGCGACGAGGGCTTGATACGCCTCGGCCGCCGCAGCGTTGGCGTTGACGATCTCCGGAGAGTTGATGGTCATAGGCGATATTCTAGCTGGCGTCTCGTGCTAGGATCTTCTGCTGTCTTCGCTAACGTTCAAGCCTGCCAAGCGGAGCCAGGGCAGAGATGCGGAGAGGCGAGCTAAATGCCGGTCACTGCGTTGAAGCCGAGACGGGCCGCAGCGAAGCAACAAGGTCCCGGACACCACTCATCAATACTCCTGCGGCAATAACCGCAAGTATCCACGCTGGAATGCCATGGTAGCTAGGGCCCCAGCCCATCGGACTCTTGCTCCACAGCCACAAGTCTGGCAGCAAGTACGCCAAGAACGTCCCATACACGATGCCCATGATCGCGTGAGTGCAACGCTCGCCCGGCGGGAGCCTGCGAACCTTGTCTTCCTCAACGAAATCCCACAAAGTGATGACTATCTCAGCGGCCAGTATCGCGAGGAGCAAATACGCGAGCCAACCTCGCCAGGTCACAAAGCCAAGCGATGCAATGATCGCTGCGTAGCAGAAGTCCCTGATGGCATGAAGGCGCAGCTCCATCTGCGTGTGGTCACCATACGGCAGCTTGAGCTTGTACTCGTGATAGTAAATGGTGTCGAAGGCGCCCAGAGAAGCTTGCACAAGCAATATCCAAATGGCAATCCTCATCGGCTCGCAATCCACCCTGAGTATTGGCAAATCGGGCCGCAGCGGGGGCAGCTGACAGTTACATCTAGCTTCCAGCCGCGTTCATCGCCTTTGGCATTCGCATCGATGATCGGCGAGAACAGAAGGGGCAGCCGGATGCCTAGGAAATAGACGCGCTCTTGATGATAATGAATGCCACCGTCGACGACGCTAACGCGATGGAGGAAGCGAAATCGCCCTGCCTTCTCGACCAGCATTCCATCGACGATTGAATGGCGACTGCTGAATCGAGATGCCCCAATCCGTCGGTTCCATTTCTCGCAATCTGACGAGCGCTCGATGACAATGCTTGTCGGCTGTCCGCATCCCTCCTTTGGCAACGCGAGGATCCAAATGAAGAATCGGGCCATGCGTCCGGGATGGTGAACGACATCCAGGCTGCCGGCCGCCGCGCATGGCTCGTCGGAGAACTTGCGCAAAGCGCCTTCCACCGAATCCAATGCGGGGCCCAACAGTTTGCGAAACACTGACTCACCCATCAGCTTCCGTAGTCTACTCCTCGAGTTGAGCGGGACATGCCTCCTCTCCTTGACCTACTTGCATAAACGCCGTCACCCGCACCTCTACGCCGCCTCCAAATCGAGTACGCTGAGCCCGTGAAGCGTCCTTCGAAGAAAGACATCGCGGCCGCCGTGGACAAGCTGAAGGACAAATCCGCCGGCTCGTTCAGCGCGCGCGAGCCGAACGTGGGCAAGCTCTCGTCCAAGAAGAGTAGCCAGCGAATCCGGAAGAAGCAAGGAGTGTAAGGCGTCATGGGCGACAAGAAGCCAAAGAAGAAATCCTCGGGCAGCAGCGACGCGCACAAGGCGAAGCTCATGAAGAGCCAGGCCGAGCGGCCGCCCGCCCCGCCGAGAGAGCGAGAGAAGGGGCGCGACAAGAGATAACGAGGCGGGAGCCTCCGGATGTCCTCCCCTTGAGGCAGGGGGAGGAAGCGTGAGCGGCATGTCCCGCCGAAGCTCCGGCCTAGGCCGAAGCGAACGCAGGTGGAGGTTCGTCGGCCTGCGCGTTGAACCGAGCACCTCCATCCGGTCTCAGTAAGCCTTCGACCGACTTCCCCCTGCACGCAAGGGGAAGATGCGGATCTGAGCCGCGAGTTCCGCAAACCCTTCCCTGCGGTGCGGGGGAGGGCAGTGAGTCCCGATTCCGATCGGGGCGAACAGGGTGGAGGCCTCCACCCACCTGGGGGGGCGGAACGCCCAAGTTCCGCGTCGCACCCAATCGCACCTCCATCCGGTCTCAGCGAGCCTTCGACCGACTTCCCCCTGCAAGCAAGGGGAAGATGCCCGGACCAAGTCCGCCAGTTCGACCATCGTTGACGCAATATGTCCACCGGTCAAGCCCCTCCGCCTTGCGGCGGAGTGCCACCCCCCGGTTCGCTCCCACCTTCGCTCCGCTTCGGCGGTCAAGCCGCTCACCAACCCCCGCCTCGTAAGGGCAGGGGGGGTCTTATTTTCTGTGGCTCGCTCGCCCCGTCCCGGGTCTCGCTCACCCTTTTTGTTGAGGACGCCATCCGTGGCGTCCTTCGGTGACGATGGGGTAACAGAGCGCGAGACTCGCGAGCCACCGTCCTGAGCTAAAGGGGCCCTTACCGGATCGGCAATTCCGGGAACCCCTTCCCTGCGGTGCGGGGGAGGGCGGTGAAGTTCCGATTCCCATCGGGGCGAGCAGGGTGGAGGCTTCCACTCGTCTTGGCCCGTGAGCGAAAGCACCCCCTTCTCGCCTCGGCAAGCCTTCGGCGTCTTCCCCCTGCAAGCAAGGGGAAGTTGCCCGGGCTAAAGCCGCCAACTCGACCATCGTTGACGCAGAATGTCCAACGGTCAAGCCCCTCCGCCTTGCGGCGGAGTGCCACCCCCTGCTTCGCTCCGCTCACCGACCCCCGCCCCGGAAGGGCAGGGGTGGGGATAATTCTCTCTGGATCGCTCGCGCCCTCCGGGCGACTCGCTCACCTTTTCCTTCTCGGGACGCCATCCTTGGCGTCCCCTCTGCGAGCAACGGGTTATCACTTGCGGGCGACGCGTGACGAGCCAGTCGTCATGCGGGCCCAACGCGGCTCATCCCGGCTCGGCATTTTCCGGGAACCCTTCCCTGCGGTGCGGGGGAGGGGAGTGAGTCCCGATTCCTATCGGGGCGAGCAGGGTGGAGGCTGGCGAGAGCGAGCGTCGAAGCGCCGTCACCCCCTTCTCGCCTCGGCATGCCTTCGGCGTCTTCCCCCTGCAAGCAAGGGGAAGGTGCCCGGACCGGCACCGGAGAAACACCCATGCCACGTCGCCCAAAGCCATGCAAAGCCATGCACCCCCACCGCAGAGCCATTGCAAAGCGTTGGGTCAAACCTCCGTCGCGGTCACTTCCCCGCCGACTTCCTGATCGAGGGCAGCAGGATGTCGCGCAGATAGTGCCAGTACGGCACCAGCTTCAGCGCACGCATCGCGTAGCCCTCCGCGAGGCGCAGGTCGGGCTGGTCCCGATTCTGATACGAATAAGCCAGGCTCATATAGAGTTCGGGCTCGCCCCATGTGGGTTCGAGGGGGCCCTTCGGATGGACCTGCTCCCTACGCCACAGCTCGAGCCCCTTCTCGTAGAGGGCGATCGCCGCGTCCTGCCCGCCGCCGCGCGCGGGCGGCGTATTCCACAGCTGGGGGCCGCGTATCCACGCCAGGCGCGGGTTGTCGGGATCGGCCTTCATGCACTCTTGGGTCAGTTGCACAAGCCTTGGGATGGACGGCTTCACCAGGTCCATTTCCGTTCGGTGGATATACAGGATGTAACCCTGGCACGAGACGTTGGCGAGCTTGGCGTCGGTGAAGCTCGGGTCCTCGACCAACGCCGCCTCGAATTCGGTTATCGCCAGCTTCAGGGCCCGCTCCAGCACCTTGGCGTCGATGGAGTCGTTGAACCCGTTGATCCCCTTGCGCCACATCGCAAAGCCCCGCCAATAGCGAACCCGCGAGGCGATTTCCTTCTTGGCCAGAAACGGCTCCGTCTCGCCGTACAGGCGATCGAGAGCGGGAAGGTCGCCTTCGTAGTCCGCCTTCTTGATGCCGGTGACGACGTCTTCGATTGACGGCGCGGCCGGCTGGGCGGCCACCGGGAGCGCCAAGACAGCCACGCCCAGAATAACAAACCATTTACTGAACTGAAGCCTCAACTTGACCTCCGCCACGGCCGATTATGGTCTGGCGACCGGCTGACGAGGCGAGACCGGTCCCAGCGGCGCCGAACACGACGGTTGGTCATCCACGAAGCCACAATACGTTCGTGACGAAACGCCACCACTGCAGGATCGACGGCATCCTGGCGACGCAGGCGAATCAGGCCGTCATCTTTCGGCGCGGCCCAAACACGCATTACCAGCTCTCGGTTTGGGACCTGAACGCGGATGCGATTGAGAAAGGCCAATGGCTGTTGGTGGGAAAAATCTACACGAGGCGTTCCGACGTGAGCCCCGACGGCCGCTACCTCGTCATCGCCGCCACCGACTACCGCCGTGGGAAACGAGCTCGGGACGCGCGCCAGATTCCTCCCGGACATGACGACTATGGTTGGACCGCGGTGAGTCGTCCACCATATTTCGCCGCTATCGCGCTGTGGTTCACGGGCTGCTCGTGGAACGGTGGAGGAATCTGGCGCGGCAATCGAGAGCTGCGGGTTAACAATTCCGAACACTCATGGTACGAGGCGATCGCGCCGCCGCCCTCCATCGCAACCAGTTCCCTAGGGCATCCGTGGACAGAAGATGAACCAATCTTCTCCCTGCGACTGGGAGATAGGGGCTGGCAGGTCAGACGCAAAGAAGAATGGGAACCGCGTACCGCACGGTCTTCACCCTGGATAACCACGCGGAGCGGCATCATGGAAAAGCCGTTCCAACGGGGCTGCCTGAGGCGCGAAACCACGCAAGACTGGGAACGCTGGAGCGTCGTCGACGACTCTGGCGTCGAGCGCCGCTCATGGAAACCGGAAGAAGGGCATCCTCAGTGGGTCGACGTCAACAAGGCAGGACGCATCGTGTTTGGTGAGAATGGGTGCCTGTGGGCCTGGGACGCCTTTCCGGACGGCGAACCTGCCTTGATCGCAGACCTCAACGACCAGGCCTTCGAGTGCGTGTCCGCTCCCGATTGGGCCAAAGAGTGGTGACACCTAGGCCCTAGCCGACCTCGGGCCTTGGCCTCAATGGAGTGATCGTGTACAGTGGACCCCAAGCCATGCTCTCGGTCAAGCATCTCAGCAAGCGGTTCGGCGCGCAAGTCGCCGTCGATGACCTCAGCTTCGAGGTGCCGGCCGGGCAGATCGTCGGCTTCCTCGGCCCGAACGGCGCGGGCAAGACCACGACCCTACGAATGCTCACCGGCATGACCCAGCCCACGGGCGGCACCGCCACCGTCTGCGGGTTCGACGTGCTCAGCCAGACCATCGAGGTGAAGCAGCGCATCGGGTTCGTGCCCGAGTCGGGCGCGGTTTACGAGTCTCTCACCGGCCTCGAGTTCCTCGAAATGATCGCGGCGCTCTACGGAATCCCCCAAGAAACCGCCCGCCCCCGAATCGAGCAGTTCATCTCGTTCTTCGACCTCAGCATGGATACGCTGAAGAACAAGATGCTGGGCGCGTACTCGAAGGGCATGCGGCGCAAGGTCGTCATCACCTCGGCGCTGTTGCACAACCCGCCGGTGGTGTTCTTCGATGAGCCGCTCGAAGGGCTGGACGCCAATGCCTCGGTTGGCTTCAAGACGCTCATTCAAACGCTGGCCCACGAGGGCAAGACGATCATCTACAGCTCGCACATTCTCGACGTCGTGGAGCGCGTCTGCGACCGCGTCATCATCATCGACAAGGGCAAGCTGCTCGTGGATGGCCCCGCCGACGAGCTCGTGGCCGCCCATAATTCGGGCACTCTGGAGCGGCTGTTCATCCAGCTGACGGGCGGCGAGCAGCTGGAGCGCCGCGCCGAGGACTTCGCGAAGACCTTCCTGCCATGAGCGCCATTCCAGCCAAGACGAAGGCCGCGCCCGCCGCAACCACCCTGCGCCGCCTCTTCTTGACCGTGTTCCTGCGCGGCCACACCTCGCGCGGCCTTTCCAAGGAAACCGTGCCTAGATCGGTGGGGCAAAAGCTCGCGCTCACGCTGCTCTTGTATGCCGCCCTCAGCCTGGTCGCTCTGATTTTCATCGGGCGTCCAGTCTTCGCCCTCTCCGCATACCTTCACGCGATGACCTTCCTGTTTCTGGGCATGTTCGTCACGGTCAGCGCGGGCGAAATGCTCTTCAACAAGGAGGAATCGGACGTGCTGATGCACCGACCGGTGACCTCCAAAGACCTCCTGTGGGCCAAGATCGGCGTGCTCACCCAGGTTTCGCTTTGGATCGCGGGCGCGGCCAACTTGGCCGGCTTCTTCGTTGGGGTCGGCGCGGAAGACGGGGGATGGCTGTTTCCCATCGTCCACGCGCTATCCACCGGGGTCGAGGCCCTCCTGTGCACGGGTTGCGTCGTGCTCACCTACCAACTTTGCCTGCGTTGGTTCGGTCGGGAGCGGCTAGAGAACCTCATGACCACGATGCAGGTGCTCGTGATGGTCGCGATGACGGTGGGCAGCCAATTGATGTCGCGCGAGGTAGCCACGCTCCAAGCCATAGCATCAGCGGACTTGAAGGTGTGGTGGATGTTCTTGGTGCCTCCCGCGTGGTTCGCGGGCCTCGACGACGCCGTCGCGGGCAGCCACGCTCCATCGTCCGCCGCGATGGGGGCGATCGGGATTCTCGCCACAGGGCTGGTGCTCTGGTTTGCGTTCACCAAGCTGGCCGAGTCGTATCAAACCGGGCTCCAAGCCATGAGCGAGGCCCCGGCCCCACGGCCCGAGCGGCCCCGACGGCTGGAGTGGCTCAACCGCCTGGCTGCGGGCGGGCTGGTCCGCAGGGCCCTGAAGAGCCCGGTCGAGCGCGCGGGATTCATCCTTACGATCGCGTATTTGCTCCGCGATCGGGATGTGAAGCTGCGGGTGTATCCCGGCATCGCCCCCATATTCGCGATGCCCGCGATCATCATGCTCAACGGCCATGGGGGCAAAGGCTTGGCCGAATTCGCCGCCTTCGGCATTTGCTTCGCGGGCGTGTTCGTGGCCCTGACCCCCACGCTCATCCTCGATCTCCTCAGCTACACGCAGCAATGGAGGGCGGCGGAGGTGTTCCAGATCGCCCCGACGAGGGGGCCGTGGGCATTGCAGCGAGGCGCGCAGCTTGCGGTGATCGCATTCCCGTGCCTTCCCATGCTCGCCATTTTCGGCGTGTATGTGGGCATCGCGCAAGGTCCGAAGAACCTGCTGCTTCTTCTTCCCGGCGTGCTGTCGATGCCCCCGTATGCGCTCATGCCCGCCCTCGTGGGAGGTGCGGTGCCGCTATCCAAGCCGAACGAAGAGGCGAAGTCGGCCGGACGCAGTCTGAAGATGATGGGAGCGATGCTGATGGCGTTCGTTCTCGCCGGGTTCGGCTCCCTGGCTTGGTATACGGGCTGGTTCACCTATTTCCTACTCGCGGAGGCGGCGATGATCGCACTCGCCTGTTGGTTTGCGGACTCGGTGTTGCGGCAGGTGCGCTGGAAGCCGCTGGATTAGGTGACTTCTTGGGATAGGCTTATTGGCGTGCACACGCAAGTACACACCCAGGGTCAGCCTGAGGCATTGGACCGGCTCGCCGCCGAGTTGCCTCGCTTTGCCGATGTCGCGCGCCTCGATGACATCGCAAACCAGGCGCGGGCGACGCTGTCATGGGCGGTCGCGGGGGCGTTGAAGTTCCCGGCGGACGTGCAGCCAGTTCCGACTGATCCCACCACGTGCCCGAACTGCGGCCTACCCGCGATCTCACTCTCCAGCCCCTATTGCTCAGACTGCTGCAGGGACGAGGCGGCGTTCGTGCGACAGGTTCGCACCGGGCTCGCCGAAGGCTCGATTTTCGACCCAGAGAGGCAGGTGGCGCTCGGGCAGAAGCTGTGGCGGCTGGTCGGCGGGGGCTACCCGCTACGACGGGCGATGGTGCCGGAGAAGACCAAGCTCAAGGTCTTGGAGCGCGCCGATTGGCGATGCAAGGTCTGCGGCGCGCCCGCCACCACCGTCGACCACATCGGCAGCGGGTGAAACCGCCCGATCAACCTAGGCGCAGTTTGCGCCGAATGCAGCCAGACCAAACCCTTCGGAGACCCCGCGATCGCCCAGCGAGCGGAGAGCCTCGCGGCGCTCGATCGGCTGGCGGCGCGCATCGGCTCGCCGGTTCCCATCCGGGCTTGTGACGACGGGGCGACCTGGAACTGGCGCGGTTACGTCGCCCAGCGCCGCGCCCTGTAGCCAGTACCTGCACGGGCTGAAGCCCATGCCACCCATGTCAGAATCGGCCTCGATATGCGGTGGATGGTAGCAGCAGCGGGCGGCCAGGTCCCGATCCTGGCCGACGACGAGGACGGCAGAACGGTTGTGATCCTCGCCCACGGCGCCGGCAGCCACATGGAGCAGAAGACGATCGGATGGCTGTCGGGCCTCGTTCGCAAGGCGGGCGCGCGGGTGGTGAGGTTCAACTTTCTGTACCGGGCCCAGGGGCGCTCGATGCCGGACCGGATGCCGGTGCTGATCGAGACCTATCGAGCCGTGATCGGCTCGGTTCGGGAGCGGCTGGCGCCGGAGAGCCTTATCATCGGCGGACATTCGATGGGGGGCCGCGTCGCCTCGATGGTCGAGGCCCAGGGGCAGACCGCGGACGGCCTGCTCCTGTTCGGCTACCCGCTCCACCCGCCCGGCCAGCCGGAGAAGCTGCGCGATGCCCACCTCGGCGCGATCAAGACGCCAACGCTGCAACTCAACGGAACCCAAGACGCGCTCTGCACGAAGGAGATCATGGACCGCATCGTGTCCACCCTCGACCCCGGGATGTGGCAGCTCTGCTGGATCGCCGGGGCCGACCACAGCTATGCGGTGAAGAAGAGCTCGGGGCGGCGGCGGGAGGATGTGGAGTCGGATATCAGCGCCGCTCTGCAGGGCTGGCCGCCGTTGCGCTGACCAGCACCTAACCGCTAGCTTGCCCTCTTGAGGCCCAACTCCGCTTCGACCGCCGCTAGCGAGACGCCAACGGCCTCCGCGTACCTCAGCATCCGTCCCAACGACACGCGTAGAGGGTTTCGCTCAATCTCTGCGACACGTGGCCGAGCAACGCCCATGCGGTCGGCCACCTGTTGCTGGGTCAAGTTGCGTAGTTTTCTCAAGCGGGCGAGGGCAAGACGCGCTTCCGATTGCTTCCAGGCGTTGGCGAACTCCGGATCCTTGCAACTCTCCTCGATCAGTTCATCGAGGTGATCCTTCTGGCGCGATCCACTTTTCATGGGTTCATTCTCCTGTATCGATCATTCTCCGTCTCGCCGTATTCAGAATCCGAGCCGGCGCCTTCCGCGATTCCTTCTTGTAGAAGAGCAGCGCAACCAGAATCTCAACGCCATCGGCGATTTCAAGTCTCTTGAAGAACACGCACCGACCCTGGCCGCGGCCCGAATCAGTAATCATCCAGAGACCGCTTCCATAGTTTTCGATTCGATAGCCTGCGCCGAGATCGTTCCGGTAGGCCGCCATCGCTTCGAAGAGGCGTTGCCGGTCACGCGTGGGTATCGCCAGAGCTTCCTTCACCGTCGTTGCCGTGTTGAAGCTGGTCCAGCGACGATGCACCTCTCCATTGTACGCTATATGTTACATAGGGGGCATGGAATTGCGCGCAAGTTCCGACCTATCGCTAGCTGCCCCGGCTGTTAGCCAGCGGGATGAACCTGGGGCGCAGCGCGGCGGATCGGGAACCACGCCTCGAACTCCTCGTCGCTGGCGAAGTCGTTCAGGTACAGCACCTCGCCGACTAGCGCGAAGCGGCGCGTCCACCGATGCCGAAGCCAATTGTGCGGGTTGACTTCCCCACGATCGAGCATCTCGCGCAGTTCGACCGGGCGATGGCGCCCGCTCTCGACCCCGGCGCGGTCGACCGCCCACTGGCTCCACCAATCCCTCAGGCCGAACATGAACGGCTTCATCCAATTGGTAGGACGCAAGCGGGGCGGGCGGGCGTTTCGCAGTAGGGCTTTGCAAACTGCCTAAAGGCATGGCTGAACGATCGTCTAGCGATTGTCGAACGATGGTCGAACGATTGCTCCGGAGCGGGCAAAGTCCGCACAACGACGCCAAGTACGGCGTCCCGAAAGACAAATGGTGAGCGAGCCCCACGACAGGGTCTTAGCCCTCCGAACCTTCCGCGCCCAGTTCGCTCCGCAAAATTGAGAACACGTCGAGATCGCACGGCTCGCCCCGGCTGATAATGGCCTGCCGCATCGTGCCCTCGTATCGAAACCCGCATTTCTCCGCCACGCGCCGCGAGGCGACGTTGCTGGGCTCGATCTGCGCCTGGATCCGGTGGATCGGCTTGAGGTCGAAGAGGTAGCGCGTGAACTGCGCAAGCGCCTCGGTCATAACGCCTTTCCCACGCCGGCCTGGGTCGAACACGATGTAGCCGATCTCGACCGCGTCGTAGTAGTGCACCGGTTTGAAGTGGACCACGAGGCCGAGGATGGCGTCGGTCTCCGGGTCGACGATTAGCAACGAGCCGGATTCGTCCGACCAAAAGCCGTCCTTCTCGAACCGAGTCTGGAGCGATGTCTCGGTCGGCAGGTTGAGCGGGAAGTGCGGCCCCCGCGACTGAACCCCCGAGGCGAGCTCGAGGTAGGCCTCGAGGTCCTTGCGTCGCACCGTCCTCAGGTTGATCTTCTTGCCCTTCAGCATCCGTCCATTTTGCGCTGATTTCCCCCATGAAGGCGAGACGGGGTTAAATCCGGCGACGGACGCAGCATGCAAACAGTCGATCTTCTCAAACGCCAGGCGGCGTTCGCCTATGACGAACTCCTCAAAGCCCTCGACGGTGTCACCGAGCCGCAAGCCTGGGCGGTCTTGCCGGCGGCGGGGAGCGAGTATCTGCACACCGACGGCTCTATCCAAGGGCTCGTGCTTCACATCGCCACCGGCAAGCGCCTATACGCAAGCATGGCGTTCCGAAATCGGGAGGTTCGCTGGCGCGACACCGCCGAGCAGCTCGATCGCTTCGAGCCCTCGTGGCCTGCCGCCCTCGAATACCTGACCGAGAGCCAGCGCTACTGGCTCGCCAGTTGGGAAGGGCTAACCGACGGCGAACTCGAGAAAGAGATGGGCACAATCTGGGATCGACTTTGGCCAGCGTGGCGCATTATCCATGAGATGAACCACCACGATTCGTACCACGCGGGGCAGATCGTGATGCTGAGATATGCGTCGGGCGAATCCTCCATCCCGCCGCCGTCCTACGCGAGCGACATCCGCGAATCAGCGGCGAGCTATCCCTCCTGGTGAGCGGGCGAGCCACCGACCTAGAAGGCTTCCCCGGCCTCCAAACATTCGCGTATCCGGCACGCCGCGCCTGCGTATCATTGGAGGGACCGCCCATCGGGTGGGCAGGAGGAGGGCACATGATGAGAAAGCTTCTGATTTTCGCCGCGGCTGGCGCCGTGATGGTGCTTACGGTCATCGTGGAGGGATTTCTCGGTGCGAGAACGGCCGAAGCGCAACGTAGCCCAGTGCCGCTGCCCGTCGCTCAGGCCAGGCCGGAGGGGACGAGCGCGTCCCAGACCGTGTATCCGGTGCAGAAAGCGCAGATCATTGGACTCCCACAGAGCCACATGTCAGTTTCCGCCCCAATGTACACGGTGCCGGATGGCTTCCGTCTCGCGATCGATTACGTCAGCTTCGCGCTCACCGCGCCGGCCCATGACGACAATGCGGTCGTAAGGTTGCGGATCGGCGCGACCCTCGGGGGAGAAATCGTATGGCACGACGTCGACACGCTATCCGGCTCGCGGAACTGGACTGGCGCCTCGCAGCTCGTCAAGATCTACGCCGACCCAAAGACGGCGGTATTTGCGTTGGTCGAGCGTCAGTTCTCGCCTGCCTCAACCGCCCGGGTTTCCTTCGCCGGGCACTTGGAGCCGATGCCGCGCAAGCCAGCGGTCCAGAAGGTCCGGCTACTCCCTACGCTCTTCGCGCCGCGGTCGAATATGGGCAGGCACCTCGCCGCTCGCCAGGTCTATCCATTCGACGTCGAACAATCCCGAATAGCCGAACAGCTTGCCCCATCTCGAATTCGAAACCGACACCTCGATCCCGAACTTGCCTCTCTCGTCGTCGAACCATTCGCAGACGTCGGCTACGCCGGAGAAGATCATGGGAAACCGAAAGCCAACGAAGTGTTCGTAGAATCGTTGCTCACCCGAACGAATCCGAAGGCCTCCGTTCGTCGCGATGCCCAGGTGCAGATCGACCGCGAGATGCTGATGCGTCCCCAGATAGTCCACGATGCAGTTTCGCGGGGCGCTGTGGATCATGTAGGCGTCGAAGCGGCGGGTGCGCTTTGCCTTGAATGTGCGAATCCACGTCACCGTTTCGCGACCGAATGAGTCCAGGTAGGCGTAATTTTCGATCGTGAATGGGACGTTCTCGCCCTGTTCGGGGAACATGATTCGGCGGAATGAGCCAAGGCATAAGAACGGATAGGTGAAGAAGGGGCCGTGCCACACCTTTTCCATCACCCCTTTGCCGATGGCCGCGATCCCATGCTTGCTGCTGAACCCGAACCGCTCTTGGATCCTGGGGTGGAGATTCTCGAACTCCTTCCCGAGCATCTCCTCGTAGATCGACCTCAATTTTCTGAGGTACTCCGCTTGCGAAAGCAGTTGCGCGCGGTCGGCAGGTCATGGTCGGCAAGGAGGGCCGCCGCCGCCAACCCGATCAAGGCGACGTTGAGCGTCACGAGGTTGAACGGCTCGATGAAAAGTCGGGGCGAGTTGAGCAGGGCCCCGACCGTCAAGAGTGCCAGCACGGCTATCTGAAGCGTCAAGAGCCCCCGGGCACGCCAAAGGACCAGGAACAGAAGCCCATAGATAATCTCCGACCATCCGACGACCCCTACCCAGGCGGCAGCCGTGAGCCAAGGGAGGTGCGCCCGGTTGAGAGTGTCTAGCTCGCCCGTCCCTGGAAACAGCAGCTTAGGCACAATGCCCTGGTACACCCAGACAAAGGCAAGCGCCAAACGGCTGATCATGTGGATCGCTGCGCGCTGCCGAGCAACCTCTGGCGGAAGGTCCTTCTCCACCCACAACCGCATAGTGTCAAAGCTCCAAGCGGTCGCCCAGCCGATCAGCGGGCGGAAGGCGACTCGGTCGAATAGGCGACCCAGAATCCCGAAACGAGTCTGGTAGTCGTAGCCCGTGGCGAATCGAACGCGACCTGGAAGCTGCTTGTACTGCCAGTAGCCGGAACCCTCGAGGATCAACGACCTCGGGTCGTCCGACCAAAACTTGAGCGCCGAGGTCGAAATCCCTAGCTTGTCTCGCTGGGCGACGCTCTCGCCCTTGCCCTTAACCTCCAGTCCGAACCCAAGGCGGGTGGAATACAGGAACTGCTGCGGCTCGCCATCGGTTCTGGGGAGATATTCGATGCGGTTGAATCGCAAGTCCCAACGCTCGTGCAACGCTGGCGTTTGCGTCACCTCCCAGACCCTATCGACGTCAGCCGCGACATCGATCTCCACGTAGATCGACAAGCTACGGCCACATCTTATCCCGATTCGTTCGCGGCTTTAGGGGGCCACCAGCGGCGGCGGGGCGCAACGCCCTAAAATGGATCGCGGTGATCTACAAAGACGCGCCTGCAACCATCGGACGGACGCCCCTCGTCGAGCTGGGACGGTTGGCGAAGGGCCTGCCAGGCCGAGTCGTGGCGAAGCTGGAGATGCGCAACCCGTGCGGCAGTGTTAAAGACCGTCTGGGACTCGCCCTGATCGAGGACGCCGAACGATCTGGGCGGCTACGGCCTGGAATGACTCTGATCGAGCCCACGGGCGGCAATACCGGCGTCGGGCTAGCCTTCGTCGCTGCCGTCCGCGGATACCGGCTGATCCTGACCATGCCGGAGACGATGTCGCGCGAGCGCATCGCCCTGCTTCGCCATCTTGGGGCCGAAGTGGTGCTAACGCCGGGCATTCTCATGGTCGACGCGGTGGCAAAGGCCAAGCAGCTCGTGGCGGAAACCCCGGGCGCGCTGATGCTCGACCAATTCGAGAACCCCGCCAACCCCGAGCTTCATCGCCGCACCACCGCGCTCGAGATTTGGGAGGATAGCGAAGGAGCGGTCGACGTGTTCGTCGCCGGCGTGGGCACCGGGGGCACGATCACGGGAGTGGGCGAGGTTCTCAAGCAGCGCAAACCGGGGGTTCGGATCGTGGCGGTCGAGCCTTCGGGGGCGGCGGTTCTGTCGGGCGGGCAAGCGGGAAGCCACAAGATGCCCGGGATCGGCGCCGGCTTCGTCCCGAAGGTTCTCAACCGGGCGATCATCGACGAAGTGATCGCGGTGAGCGATGAAGAGGCCTTCGATTGCGCAAGGCGGCTGGCGCGAACGGAGGGCATCGTGGCGGGCGTTTCGTCGGGAGCGGCGCTCCATGCCGCGCTTGCCATCGCGGCGCGGCCGGAATCAGCGGGCAAGCTCATCGTAGTCCTGCTTGCCGATACGGGCGAGCGCTACATCACGACGGAGCTGTTCGCGTGCGCCTGAGCCTAGGCATTCGGCCCCACCGCCCTCGGCGCTTCTGCCGTAACCTGGCAGGCATGACTAGGCTCCTTGCTCTCCCAATCCTGGCTCTTGTCCTCAGTTCAGCCGTCCTTGCTCAAAGCCAGGTATCCGACGCGGACGCGGCAGCGATCAAGGCAACCGCGTTGGACTACATCGAAGGCTATTATGACGGCGAGGCCCCCGCATGGAGCGGGCGCTGCACCCCGACCTGGCCAAGCGCATCGTGGTGGTAAACCCAGCCAACGGCCGCAATCGCCTGGATCACATGAGCGCGATGGCGCTCGTGCAGGGCACTCGCCGCATGAGCGCCCATCCCGTTCCCAAGGACAAGCAGCAGAAGGACGTCATCATCCTCGATGTGTTCGGCAACGCGGCTTGCGTCAAGATCGTCGCGAACACGTGGATCGACTACCTGCATGAGGCCAAGTTCGAGGGCCACTGGGTGATCGTGAACGTGCTTTGGGAACTCAAGCCGTCTCCGCCCAAGCCAGCGGCAACGCATTGACATGCTAGAGTGAGGTGTGGATGCGAAGCTCGTGCGTCAGTGGAAGGCCGGGTTCGAGGAAGTCAATCGGTTTACATTGGAAGAAGCGCGGGCTAGAACTCCCGCCGAGCGGCTCGCCCTGCTTCAAAGCCATCTTCGCCAGCTGGGCGAGCTTGGCCTCTTGCGTACAAAGGGGGAAGACTTGGAGTTCCATATAAGGTGGCAGTCGGTCCGTGAGCGGTTCCTCTCAAAAAATCCCGCAGCTTGAAGGGACGCTCGCGCGGCTGCACGCTTCACTCACCGGTCTGGGCCTCCCCTATGCGGTGATCGGCGGGATCGCAGTGATACTGCGAGGATACGACCGGTCCACGCAGGACCTCGATGCGGTGGTCTGGGGCGCCGATGGTCGCCTGCCCGAACTCGTCGCCGAACTGGGCAAAAACGGATTGCACCTGCGACGGGACGACGGGGTCGAGTTCGCCAAGCGGAATCGAATCCTGCTTTTGAAGAGTCCGGACGGGACGCAAGCCGACCTTTCGCTCGGGGCGCTTCCCTTTGAACATGAGTTGATCCGGCGGGCGACCTTGGAGTTGCTCGGCAAGTCGTTGTCGGTGCCGATAGCCACCGTTGAGGACTTGCTCATCATGAAGTTCATCGCCTCCCGCGATCGGGACCTGGACGACATACGCCGGCTCATGGACCTTCACCCGGAGCTCGATCGAAAACGAATCGCCCGTATCGTGCGGGAGTACGCCAAAGCGCTGAACCAGCCTGAATTGATCGGCAACGTGCGCGCCCTGCTTGGCACAAAGCGCCAGCGGTCTCACCCGGTCGCCACGTAGAACTTGATGTGAGGATCGTCATCCCCGGCGGGACGGGGCATGTGGGCCGGATGCTCCGACCGCAATTCGCGGCCGCTCGCCACGACGTGGTCGTGCTCTCCCGCAACCCGCAGGGCTCGGACGAAATCCAATGGGACGGCAAGACCGTCGGCCCCTGGGCAGATGCCTTCGAGGGCGTGGACGCGGTGATCAACCTAGCAGGCCGGTCGGTCAACTGTCGCTACACCGAGGCGAACTTGCGCGAGATGATGGATTCACGAGTCGTGTCGACCCGGGTCGTCGGGCAGGCGATCTCCGGCTGCAAGCGTCCGCCGCGGGTATGGCTTCAGGCGAGCACGGCCACGATCTACGCGCACCGGTTCGATGCGGCCAACGATGAGGCGACCGGCATCCTCGGCGGAAATGAAACCGGTTCCGCCCAAAAGTGGAACCACAGCACGGATATCGCGAAGGCATGGGAACGCGAGCAGGATCGGGCCGACACCCCCAATACCCGCAAGGTGGCGATGCGCACCGCTATCGCGATGGGGGTCGTGCGAGGTAGCGCGTTCGACCTCATGGCGGGGCTCGCCCAGCGCGGCCTCGGCGGCGCGGTCGCGGGAGGCAAGCAGTTCGTGTCCTGGGTACATGAAACCGACCTAGCCCGGGCAATTCTGTTCCTGATCGACCACAGCGCTCTCGCCGGCCATGTGAATATCGCCTCGCCCAACCCACTGCCCAACCGGGAGTTCGCCCGCGCCTTGCGCCAAGCGGTCGGGGCGAAGGCTGGCCTGCCCGCCACCCGATGGATGCTCGAACTCGCGGCCGTTTTCATGAAGACCGAGGGGGAACTCATGCTCAAGAGCAGGCGGGTGGTGCCCACAAGACTCCTGACCGCCGGATTCCGGTTCGAATATCCGGAATGGCCTGGTGCATCGGCGGAGCTCGCTTTGCGATGGCGGGCGATGCTTCGCCGCTAGTGCGCGACCGGCTCAGTCCGCCGGTCGATCGAGTTCCGCCTCGATCTGCAGGTGAACCTCCTTGCCGACCGCGACGCCCCCAGTCTCCAAGATCTGGTTCCAGGTCACCCCGAAATCCTCGCGATTTATAACACCGGTCGCGCTCGCGCCGATCTTGTAGCCGCCCCAGGGGCTCGCCACCTCGTCGGTCAGCTCGGCGTTCAACACCACTTCGCGGGTCGCGCCGCGAATCGTTAGATCGCCTATCAATTCGTATTCCCCTGTGCCGGTCTGATTGATCTGCTTTGAGTGGAAGGCAATCGTCGGAAACCGCTCGACATCGAGAAAGTCCGGCGACTTCAGGTGGGCGTCGCGTTGCTCTTGGCCGGTTGCCAGCGTCGACGCGTCGAGCTCCACCGCGACCGACGCGGCCTCGGGCCGATCGACGTCCATCGAAACGGTCCCTGAAATCCCGGAGATCACGCCGTGAACTTTGGCGATCATCAAGTGCCGGACCCAGAAGCGGGCCGTCGAGTGCGCGGGGTCGAGGGTGTACGTTTTCGTCCGGGTGAGAGTCGTCTGAGTCATATCGTTCTCCTTTCGGCGCAGGCAATCCAGCCACGCGCTTTGCTTTCGTTTCCAGTTTGCTACACTATATATAGCGCCACGGGTTCTGTTCTAGGAAACGAGACGACTCGCGGGGGCGTTCCCAGAAATTGGGTGTGAACGAAAAAAAGATGAGCAGCGACTCGGAATCCGTGCCTGCCCTCGCCCGAGCGGTGGCGCTGTTGCAGGAGAAGTGGGCCCTTCTTGTAGTCGCGAGGCTCATGGAGGGCCCGAGCGGCTTCAACGAGCTGTCCCGCCGAGTCTGCGGGATATGCCCGACCATGCTATCGCAGCGCCTGAGCTTGCTGGAGGATGCGGGCCTAGTTTCGAAGACCATCCATTCAACCATGCCTCCGCGGACAAGCTACGAACTCACTGAGGCGGGCAAGGCTCTCAAGCCCGTGCTCGATGCCCTCGAAACCTGGGCGGCCGGTCATCTAGGTCCGAAGGCGGCCTGCCCAATACTCGACGGAAACAATTAGAACGCCCGGCCCTGCGCGGCCGAGACGCCTTCGCGGGGATTCAAGGTGTGGATAAGTGTTGGAAAAGTATTTCGATTTGTCGGCAATCCAGTCCGGGCTCCCCGAACTGCCGAACAGAGGTAAAAACCCCGCGCGTCTACCAGGTGTCGGCGGCGGCCACAGCGGCTCGCCGCCAGAGGAGGTCGGAAACCATGATCACGGTTATATCGGAGCTTGACAGCGTCACCTCCAAGCAGTACGACGAAGTCTGCCGACTGGCCAACTTTTCCGAAAGCAATGTGCCCGATGGGTTGGTCTTCCATTGCGCGTCGCCAACCGACCGCGGGCTGGTGATCGTCGACGTCTGGGAGAACGAGGACAAGTTCGGCAAGTTCCGCGAAAGGCTGAATCCAGCTATTTCGCAGGCCGGCATGACTCACAAAGAGCCCAAGATCTACCGGACCTACAAGACCATCCAAGGCAAGGTCCTGGCCACCCGCTAGCGCTTGCCCCCTTCGCTCCCGGGCTACGTGCCTGGGCAGCCCACACCCCACGGGCCGGTCCACCCCAGGGCCGGCCCGCCTTTGTCAGCGCGCACCAAGTCGGCCAAGGCGGTTTTTGTCCGAGCGTTGGCCCACTAGGAGATCGGATGAACGACCGCGCGAAGCCCCATCACCTCGCGGAGTGGATTTCGAAGTACGCCCCCTCCAAGCCACCATTCGACGGCAAGTGCCAACTGCTCGATCACGACCTCGCGCCCATCGATCGTGGCGAGCCCGCGCCCGGAGGCTGAACGCAAGAACTCGGTAGGCACCCGGCGATACACCATGTCCAAGAACGCGGTCTTCGGGCGGACGTAAGCCCATAGCAGCGGCGGCTGCTCGCCCGCCTTCTTGCCCAGCGGCGTTGCGTTGGCGACCAGGCGACAACCCGAAGGATCGGGGTTGGGAGACATCTCCACCTTCCCGAAGCGCTGAAAATAGGAGACCATGGGCCGGGATCTCAGCGCGTTTCTATTCCAGACGCGCACCTGCCAGCCTTGATCGAACAGGGCCATCGTGACCGAGCGTGCAGCCGGGCCCGACCCGAGCACGAGGGCCAAGCCTGGCTCGATCTTGGAGATCAGGCTGACGATGGCGGGAATCTCCGTGTTTTGAGCGTAGATACCGTCTTGAAACTTCAGGGCGTTCGCCACTCCTTGCGACTGGCGCGCAACCCAGAATCGGGTTGCGAATTTGGCCGCGAATACTTTTAGGGGCCGCTCGACGCTCAAGCCGGCGAAGCCGCACTTGGCAAGGTGCTCGATCGCTTCGGGGAACTCGGCGGATGGAATTTCGATAGGCAGGCAATCGCCTTTCATGTCGAGAGCGATCAGCGCTCGCCGCTGAAGATCGATGGTGGGCGACGGATCGGTTTTGTCAACCAGCACGCCAAGATGCACGCGGTCGTCCTCGAATCTTGTGACCTCTTGCCAGGCGGGCATGCGCTATTTTGACTGGACGCGCCCACGATTCGAGACGACCGACGCTACTTGGTGCTCAGCACGGTGCGACCCTTGATCTTAAACTCGTCGATAGGCTCGTTCGAATCGGCGGCAACAAACCCCACCTGGCCCTCGGCGGTCGCGACCGCCCCAAGCGTCTTGCGCGTCGCCAGATCGAGGTTGAACTCGATTTCGGCGCTCATGGAAATCGGGGCCCGCCTCAAGCCCGTCTGTTCGGGCGTCGCCCGAGCAGCTTGGTTGAGAAAGGCGGCGAGATCGGTGTTCAGCTGCAACCGGGCCACCACCCGGTGGACCTTCTTGCCGTTCCAATCCACGATGCCCTGATAGACGTAGGCGTAATCCAGCCGCTGGATCGCGAACTTGCCGCCCTCGCCTTTAAGCAGCTGTGGCTGAAAGCCAACCGTGCGCTTCCAGGAATCGCCTGGCTTCACAGGCCCAAACGGCAGCCGCGGAGCGAGGTCGAGGGCGCTGTCGAACGAGCCGGTGAACGCGGCAAGACGAAACACATCGTCGACGAATCGTCCAACGAACGCGGCCGCTTGTGGCGAAGCTTCCTGCTCCTGCCAGCCAGGAAGCAGCGATCCGTCTCCTTCGGGCGGCTTCGGCTTGCTGGGCAGCTTTGGCGCGAGGTCCTTGTGCTCAAGAATCTCGTTTGCCACGGACAGGTCCATTTCGTAATCCCAGTTGACCTTTTCGATCTTGGTCACGGGGTCGGCGTCCGCCACCTCGCCCTTGGTGACGGACAGCGTCGGCCTCTTGTAGCGCACCCGCGCGCCGCCTTGCGGCAGCAACCGAATCACCTGCACCGTGAAGCCGTACCGGGCCTCCTCGTCGGAAGGCAGCCACGTCTCCATCCCCCGATGGCGCCACTCCACCTGCAAACGTGATTGGACGTCGAAGCGGTCGGACTCGCCCGCCGCGAACACGCGGTCGAGGGATGTCGCGTCGCTCGCCAGAAACAACAGGGCGGCAAGGCCGACCATGCCCGCAAGATACCCGATTTGAGCCTAGCGGAGAACCTGCTTGGCGATTACGAGCCGCTGAATCTCGCTACAGCCTTCGCCGATCTCGGTGAGCTTGGCATCGCGCCAGAGCTTCTCGACAAGGTGGTCGGGAGTCATGCCACGGCCCCCGTGAATCTGAATGGCGCGGTTGGTGACGCGGTTGGCGGTTTCGCTGGCATACAGCTTGGCGAAAGACGCCTCCTTGATGATCGACTTGCCTTGATCGTAGAGCCGGTAGGCGTTCTGTAAAAGGAGGCGGGCAGCTTCGATCTCCATGGCCGAATCCGCGATCATGTTCTGAACCGATTGCATGTCGCATAGGCGGCGGTTGAACTGCTCGCGCTGCTTGGAATACTCGACCGCCAGTTCAAACGCCTTCTCGGCGATGCCGAGGGCCATTCCCGCGATGCCGAGCCGACCCCGGTACAGGAGGCCGATCGCCTGCTCGAACGTGCAAGGCGTATGCCAGCCGACCGCGTCCTTGAGAGCGAATTGAACGGTGTTCGAGGCGGAAACGCCCACCGTGTGAATTCGCCGCTCGAGCTTGAATCCTGGCTGCGCGCTTTCGAGGAAGAACGCGGACAGCTCGGTCTCGGACGTCCGGGCCACGATGATGATGAGCTCCGCCTTGCCTCCGTTGGTGATGAACATCTTCTGGCCATTGAGATGGTAGTAACCGTCCCGGCCTTCGATCGGGGTGGCGCGAGTCTTGACTCGGCGCGCATCCGAGCCTGCGTCGGGCTCGGTCAGGCCCCAAGCCAGTTTGATTTCGCCGCGGACGATTCCAGGCAGATACTTCGCCCGCTGTTCGTCGCTCGCGAAGTTGACAAAGTGGGCAACGCACAGGGCGTTGATCGCGGCTATGTTCATCGCGAGCGCCGGATCGCCCCTAGCGATCTCGCGGCATGCCTCGCAGTAGGTGCCGCACGAATAGCCCGTTCCACCGAGTTCGGTTGGGAGCGTCATCGCCAGAACGCCCAGCTGGCCAAGGCGCGGCCAAATCTCGTCGGGAAACGCGCGTGCTTCCTCCCACGTGCGGGTGCAGGGCAGGACTTCTTCCGCCACGAACCGTCTCAGGTTGTCGAGGAACTCGGCTTCGTCAGGAGTGAAGGTTGGCGCTGCCATGATCGCGGTGGCGTTTCCAGACCGGAGGTTGACCTGGGGCATCGCTTACGCCGTCGCCTGGGCGACGATCGCCTTGAACGCGTCCATGTCGTGGATCGCCAGTTCGCTGAGCATCTTGCGGTTCACCTGGATTCCCTTGTCGTTCAGCGCGTGGATCAGATCGCTGTACTTAACCCCCGCCCCTTGACAGGCGGCGGTGATGCGCACGATCCAGAGGCGTCGGAAATCGCGTTTGCGCGCCCGCCGATCGCGAAACGCATACTGCCCCGACTTCATGACCTGCTCTTGGGCTCGGCTGAAGACGTTCTTCTTGCGACCCCAATAACCGGCCGCCTTTTCGATGACCTTCTTGTGGCGCTTGTGGCGCATCAGGCCACGCTTGATTCTTGCCATTTTGTTTTCCTCGTTTGTTGGACCGGTTCCCTGCCCATTCGGGCGGTAGCGGTAGGGGATTTGGGCCGCGCCAGGTGCAGCCCTCGACGCTAGATCACGAGCAGCCGCTTGACGCGCTTGCGCTCGCCACGGAACAACTCCGGCTCCTGCTCCAAGCGTCGCTTTTGTGAAGCGCTCTTATGCAGAAACTGGTGATTGTTATGCGACTTCCGGCGGGTGATCTTCCCGCTTCCGGTTATCTTGAACCGCTTCGCCGCCGTCTTGTTTGTTTTCAGTTTTGGCATGCTTCTTCGCCACCGGCTGCTTGACCGGATTCAGCGTCATAATCATCATCCGGCCCTCGAGAGCCGGCAAGCGCTCGACGGTAGCCTGAGTCGCGAGCCCCTCGGCAAATCGATCGAGCTTGTTCCTGCCCAGTTCGGGGTGCGTTACCTCCCTTGCCTTGAACATACAGGTCACGCGAACTTTGTGACCCTCCTCAAGGAACCGGGCAGCCTTCCTCATCTGGAAGTTCAGATCGTGCTCAGCGATCCGCGGACTGATTTTTATACCCTTTACGTCCTGCTGTTTGCTCTTGTGGTCCTTCTGGAGCTTCTTCGTCTCGTACCGGTGACGTCCGAAATCGATAATCCTGCAGACTGGCGGCACTGCCGTCGCGGACACCATGACGAGATCGAGCCCCTCCTCTCTGGCAAGGGTCAGAGCTTGGCGGCTCTGGAGAATCCCAAGCTGGGCGCCGTCCGAGCCGATCACGCGCACGTCGCGGTAGCGCAAAACCCGTTCATTGACGGGCGGACCCGCATCCGGCCGCGGGTCTCTTCTATAGGGTCTTATCGGCGTACACCTCGGGGTTGATCCAGTTTGTTCAGGACTCAGAGTATAGCGTCGGTTGGAGCGGGCTGTCAAACGAGGGGCGCTCAATGGTCGCAGCCAGGTATCCTTGCGGGCTGGATTGAGGCTCAGGGAGGCCCCACGACCGTTCCATGGCATATGAAGAGTGGCTTTCGGCGCATAGCGTATGCGTTATTGGAGCGGGCACGATGGGGAGCGGCATCGCCGCCCATCTCGCCAATCTCGGTTTCGACGTCACTCTCCTGGACGTGACCAACGAGGCGGTGCAAGACGCCTTCGCGCGTGCCCGCCAAGCCAAACCTCCCCACTTCTACTTGCCCGAGCGGTCGAACGGCATTCGGCTCGGCGGCATCGACCAGCATCTGAATTGGGTTAGCGAAGCGGACTGGGTGTGCGAGGC
>JACOSL010000038.1 GCA_016179045.1 Fimbriimonas ginsengisoli
AAGACCGACTCGGCTGGCACTAAGACCTACAAGCGGGATGGAGCGGGGGTGACTGATGCGGTGCTCGGCGACGGGGCGGCGAGCTACACCCCGGGCATCTCCGAGAGGCGAAGCGGCGCAAGCAAGTTCTATCATGCCGAGCGCCTCGGCTCGAACGTCATGGAGACCGATTCGAGCCAGAGCGCGACCGCGACGAGGAGCTTCGACGCATTCGGCTTGGTGCTCGCCTCGTCGGGCTCCTCCAGCTCTCCGTTCGGATTCGTGGGGCAGCAGGGGTATCAGACCGATGCAGATTCGGGGCTGATGCTGCTCGGGCATCGCTACTACGATCCGAGTACGGGGCGGTTCTTGACACGCGATAAGGTCAGGGACGGCCGAAACTGGTTCGTCTATTGCGATAACCGGCCGACCTGCCGCACGGACCCGGATGGCCTTGGCCCATGGATTCCGAGCACATTGCAGCTCGTATTCACTTTCTGGGCACGCGACATGAGCGGGTACAGAACCCTTGACGATTCCGTTCTGGCGGCCTCGAGGTTCATGTATCCATGGTCCCAAGGGGTGTTGCGGGAATTTGGCGGCTACATTATCCAGGACGGCACGTACTACACGATTTACATCACGGCAATTGGCACGAGAAGTCACAACGACCCTGGCCCGCCTCCGAGCAACTGGGTTGGCCATTGGCACTCGCATCCAGATTTTCACATCCAAGTAAACCCTCAGCTTGACATTTGGACGTACCCGGGCCCGAGCCCGACAGACGTCGATTCGGCCAGGAAGTACCCAGAGAAGCGCTGGTTTCTGATGACCAGTTCGGGAGTCTTCGAGTACGACGGCTCTGGACACACGCGACCAATAGGGAAATGATTCGTCACTGGAGTTCGCGAGTCGCAGCGGTCACGCTGACGTTAGGAGCGACCTGCTTTGCCGGTGCTCAGGTGATCACCGTCCAAGGTAAGGTTCCCCTTAGCGTCGCAAGGCGAGCAGTTGAGACCGCTTTTGTAGTCATCCGCGAAGACAAGGAGATGAATTCTAGACAGAAGGACATCCGCGGCTACGGAGCCTACGTCAAGCGTATTAGTCCAGGCTACCGTCCCAAGATGCGCGTTTGGCTGTGCGAAGGCTATGAAGTCACGTTGCAGCCGCTAAACCGACTCATCCCTTCTGGTACTATCTACAGTGGCAGTCCTTCACCAGGCGGTAACGATGTGACAATCTACCTAAATCGCCGACTCCAAATCCTGTTCGTTGCTCAAGCCCAATGAGTTGCCAATGCCGCCGACACCCCGATACGGGCACGGTCGTCGTGCTGAGGTTTGGCTCGCGAATCTTCGGCATGCTAGCGGGTTTGGTTGCTCTTTGCGCTGTCTCCACCGCGCAGGTTGTGACGGTTCGAGGAGAAATTCCAAGGTCGACGGTCAAGAGGCTCGTGCAGAAGAGCTTCGAGGAGATCAAAGGTGACTTGCGCCTGACGAGGCGTCAACGAGACATCCGCCGTTATCGCATCGTGGTTAGGCCATTGAAGGCTGGCTTTGACAAGATATTAGGCTTTGAAGTTGCGGCAGGATATGCCATTAAGTACGAACCGCTACATGCTAACGTCACCCAAGGGAATGCGCCGACGTCCTGGCGGACGGCGAATGGCGTATTTGTCACTTTCGTTGCAACCTCCGCCGAGACTATGAAGTACGGTGTGGTTCCTTTTGGGAGAGATGGGTGGTGAACCATCGAAGCAGAGGCAATTCGGCGAAAATCTCGTTTACACGGCGGCGCAGCCGCTATACCCCCGTTCGTCTCTCGTAACGCCGGCGTGCCGAGGGTCTATAGCGCGGAAGGTGACCTTGTCATGCATCGGCACACCTCGTCGGGTGCGGCTGAGTAAGATGGCGGTCATGGCAGCATCGAGCGGGGCGTACACCGACCTTGGCTACGATTCGCGCTCTCGCATAACGGGCGTGACTCACAAGAATTCCTCCGCGTCCGTAATCTCGAGCGAGAGCTATGTTTACGACTCGGCCTCGAACCTGAGCTCGAAGACGGTGGATTCGGCCACCACCACGTACGGATACGACGCGATCGACCAGCTGACAAGCGAAACCGCCCCCACCTTCACCGCAACCTATACATACGATGCCAACGGCAACCGAACGAGCAAGACGCAGGGCGGGGTCACAGACACCTACACGGTGGACTCGGGCGACAAGCTCACCTCCACCTCGACCAAGTCATACGCCTACGACGCGGCGGGCCGCACGACCGGAGTCACGAGCGGCGGGCAGACCACGACCGTGGCCTACGACTACGAGGACCGCATCACCTCGATAACCTATCCGAGCACGGCCACCAACACTTTCACCTACAACGGCCTCGACACCCGCGTGGGCAAGGTTGACTCGGCCGGAACCAAGACCTACAAGCGCGACGGCGCGGGGGTCACCGACGCGGTGCTCGCCGACGGCGCCGCGAACTATACGCCGGGGGTCTCGGAAAGGCGGAGCGGCACAAGCAAGTTCTACCACTCCGACCGGATGGGCACCGACTCGCGGCTCACTGACTCGTCGCAGGCCACGACCGACGCGAAGACCTACGACGCGTTCGGGATGCTTGTGGCCTCTACCGGCTCGACCCCCACCCCCTTCGGCTACGCGGGGGCTCCGGGCTACCAAGAGGACGCTGACTCCGGCCTCAAACTCCTCGGCCACCGCTACTACGACCCGAGCTCAGGCCGTTTCTTGACGAGAGACCACCGCGAGGGACGGGCGGAACTGGTACGCATATTGCGCAAACCGGCCGAGCAAGACGGTCGACGCCGACGGCGAGATCTTGCCTCTGCTCGTGATACTCGTCGTAGCGGTTGTAGCGGTGGTCGTGACATCAGGTTGCAAGGATCCGACCGACGCGGACGCAAAGCCGGGCTACCGGGCCGTTCAAGCGGCTAAGCTGGGTCTGGACTACGGTGCCCCAGCCGGAGGAGGGGAATTGGCCGGTGGCCTGCAAGCAGGCGGGCCGGGTATCGCGGTCGATGCCCAAGCGAGGATGCGGAACAAGGGAGCGTTCAATATGCTGGACGAGTTAGACAAGAATCAAGTTAAAGATCCCGGAATACCTAGGCCGGAACCGGAGGGTGATCAGTTGGAGCGATACGGCGCCGGCGATCCGCCGAAGCTCTTCGGTGCTGACGGCAAGTTCAGGGGATGGGGTGGCCGAGCCCCCGGCGGCAGTGGAAACTCAGGCTCCAACTCGTCGGGCGGCGCCGCATCCAATTCCATCAACAGCCTGATAACGGGGTTGCCGGGAAGCCAGCCAAACCCCCTCGTACGCATGCCGTTGCCAGCCGTAGCCAGGAGGTAGGGGGGGTGAATGCACGCGCTGGCGCCTGGTACGTAGCGGCGCTGGCAGTCGTACTGCTAGGCTGTGCTCGTACTTCAAAACGTGCGCCCACCTTCGTTGAGAGGCCACACACGAACGTCAGCTGGCGCGGCCTCATCGTCCCCAAGATGCAGGGCTGGAGTTTTATCTTGGGCGAGAGCATCGTGGCCAAATGCGCGACGGAGCCCCGCTTCACACTGACGATTCGCAAGCTGGATGAACGCCAATGGGCCCTCACGGAATTCCACAACTCATCGATCGCGGCCGAGATGGAGTTGGAAGGCTTCCGCGACGAAGGAACGTCAACGGGGCTGTCCGGTCCAGGTGTGACGTACGGGCGTCGCATACCATCAAAAGGGCTTGACGTGTTCGTTTGGTTCTGCCTAACGGACGGCGGGCTTATCAGAGGCGACGCCGTAGGACCGAGCGACACACAGGCGCAGCTGCAGATCCTTTTTGAGGCGGGGCGTATGGTTGGCGGCATTCGCAAGTTCGTTCGAGGGCAGCAGGCGGACCGGGTGGGGGTGCCTGAACACCGTGCGTGATTGATCGTGCAGGCTCGACCATAGTTAGCAACAAATGAAGGGCTCCGTGACCACACGTTCCCGCGTACGTTATTGGTTGACGATAGCCGTGACGGCCGCCGTTGCAGGCTGTAGCAGGGTAGCCGAAAAGCCAGCGAAATTCGTTGAAAAGCCATACACTTACGTCGAGTGGCGTGAGCTAATGGTTCCCAAGTTGCAAGGCTGGAACCTAAAGCTGGGCGAGAAAGCCATCGCTACCTCGTACGCCGAGCCCCGCTTCTCGATGTCTCTGAG
The DNA here is from genome assembly GCA_016179045.1 of Fimbriimonas ginsengisoli. Classification (GTDB taxonomy): domain Bacteria; phylum Armatimonadota; class Fimbriimonadia; order Fimbriimonadales; family Fimbriimonadaceae; genus JACOSL01. Next base: position 4,191 of record JACOSL010000038.1, read on the forward strand.
GCAACTGGACCAGCGCCGATGGACATTGCTAGCTTTTCGCAACTCGCCGATTGCGGCCGAAATCCAACGGTCTGGTTTCCGCTATGCGTACGCCCCCGCGGGGTTGACGGGGCCGTGCGTCGCATACGAGCGACGCACGCCCCCTCTCAGGCTGGAAGAGATCGTCTTCTTTGCCCTGACCGACGGCGGGCTCGTGCGGGCCGATCTTGTAGGGCCGGACAAAACTCGGGCGCAATTGCAAGTCTTTTTCGACGCAGCAGTTGCCGTGGGCGGCATCCACAGGCGCACGCCTGGCCGGTCACGCGCGGTACTCCGAGGTTACTCGCGAAGACCGGTCCGCCACCCTCCTGAGATCGCAACCCTGTGTTTATGACGCGGCGAACAATCTCACCAGCAAGACGGTGGGCGGCGCGACGACGTTATATGGATATGATGCGATCGATCAGATCACGTCCGAGAGCGCGAGCGGGTATGCGGCAACCTATACCTACGATGCCAACGGCAACCGCACCGGCAAGACGCTGGGCGGGGTCACCGATACCTACACGCTGGATTCGGGCGACAAGCTCACCTCCACCTCGACCAAGAGCTACACGTACGACGCGGCGGGCCGCACCACCGCCGTGACCTCCGGTGGGCAGACCACCACCGTGGCCTACGACTACGAAGACCGCATCACCTCGATAACCTATCCGAGCACGGCCACCAACACCTTCACCTATAACGGCCTCGACACGCGCGTGGGCAAGGTGGACTCGGCGGGGACGAAAACCTACAAGCGCGACGGCGCGGGCGTCACCGATCCGGTGCTCGCAGACGGCGCCGCCAACTACACGCCAGGTGCCTCCGAAAGACGGGGTGGAAGCTCCGGCTACTACCACCAGGATCGGATGGGTTCCATTGTAAGAGTGACCGACTCAGTTCAATCAACAGCTTCAGTTCGCCAGTTCGATTCGTTCGGGCAGGTCGTCGCGTCTTCGGGAAGTAGCGCATCTCCTTTCGGATTCGCCGGCGGTGAGGGATACCAGACCGACTCAGACAGCGGCTTAACTCTGCTGGGTCATCGCTATTACGACACCAGCACCGGGAGGTTCTTGACGCGAGATGATGAGAAAGACGGGCGAAATTGGTACGCTTACGTCGATTCAAATCCCAATTCGAGCGTTGACCCGGAGGGCCGGGATATCGTTTACAAGCATTACTCGAAAAGGATGCTAAGCAAGGTTAAGCGCATCATCAAGAGGATTCGCAAAACAGCGATTGGGAACCACTTGCTTGTTGGGTGGGAGGATCACGCGAAGACACTAGTCATACAGTGGAGTTCAGGCACAAATGACAACGCCTTTACAGATATGAGCCAGCTTCCGAACAAGGCCACAATCGATTTCGATCCGGAGACGGAGCTAAAATTGAATGGCAAGGGCAACCACCATTCCAACATAAAAATGCCGCCAGACGTAGTGTTGGCTCATGAGCTTGGCCATGCTCATGGCAAGCTGGACCCTGGCGGCGGAGAAGAAGGCGCTGCAGCCGGCCCTGGTGACAATGTCTGGGATGTCGAGAACAAGTACCGTCAGGAGCGGTCGAAGCATCACCTCGCGCCGCGTTTATACTACTAATGGTGACTGAGCCTACGACGGGTTGCGCGGAACGCGCTAGCAAAGTTATCGGCCTGCGAAGGATCGCGCTTAGCTTGTTGCTTGCTGCCATCCTTTTCCAGAGTGCCAAGGGGGCTGCCGATCGGATAAGGGTTTATATTGGGCTACCCGTCAGTATCGAGTCTGTACGCGCGATAACACGACAAGAGGCCGCCAGAAAGGCGCGGATCCTTCCCGACTCGACAATCGTGTGGGAGACGATGTTGCGACGCCTGCGTAAGCCGGACTATCCGCTTCTCGCCCTGCCGTTCAACAACAATGTCAGGCTCGCGGCGCTCCGTGGCAGTACCACGATTTACGTGGACAGCAACGGCGTATCGAGCGCCCCCTATGGCCGCCAGGCGTTCGATGTCGCCGGCTTTGAAGGTGAGTCGCGCCGCCGGGGTAGCCGGTGGAAGAGGCGAGACATCCTGGCCGAGATCGAGCTGGCGAACCACACGGGCGAGCGCATCGTACTCGTGGACTCCGCTGGACTGCGGGTTGGAATGGCGGGCCCGCACGAAACGAAGCGCCTCGAGTCGCCCACCTGGTTGACTTGGTTCTCCGTGGCAAGCCCGGACGGTTCGAGGCTGAGCGTCGTGCGACTATCTTGGTCGACAGGTCCGAAGGTGCCACACATGCGTTCTACCAACGTGCGCGTATTGTCCGCGGGCACAGATTCACGTGACAAAGTCGTGAGAATTGATGTTACGCGGTAACGAAGCGCTGCCCGATTGCCATAGCGCTAACGCCGGTTGCACCTACGACGCGGCGGGGCGCACGACCAGCGTGACCTCGGGCGGGCAGACCACGACGGTCGCCTACGACTACGAGGACCGCATCACCTCGATCACCTACCCCTCGACCGCGACCAACACCTTCACCTATAACGGCCTCGACACCCGCGTGGGCAAGGTGGATTCGGCGGGAACCAAGACCTACAAGCGCGACGGCGCGGGCGTCACCGACGCGGTGCTCAGCGACGGCGCCGCCAACTACACGCCGGGCGTCAGCGAGCGGCGAAGCGAAGCGACGGCCTTCAGGCACGCCGACCGCATGGGGTAGGCCCAGCATTCGACGGTCTTCAGTTCGAGCAGAAGGAGCAGTTCGTCAATCTAGTGTCTTGACCCGCGACCGGGCCAAGGATGGGAGGAACTGGTATTTGTATTGCGACGGGAATCCGCTCAGATTCCTTGACTCGGGCGGGAGCGAGATCAAGATCGTCGGTTTTTCCTCGAAGATGAGGCGGAAGGTGCAGAAACAACTACAGCAGGTGCGGCGCGTATTCCCCCACATCCTGGACTTCGAGGAGCACGTCAATCCCCACCTTCTCAGCGATGGTGGCGGGCAGACCCTCAGGATCAAGTGGATGAGGACCTGATGACCCCGACGGACCCCACTCGGACCCGATCCCGGGGGGCTGGGAGATCACGTACGATCCGGAGTTTCAGATGAGCAGGCACCAAGGCTACAACCACCTCCTGATCCCGTTTCCCCCGGACGTGATTCTCGCGCACGAACTTGGCCACACGCAGGGTGCGGACGATCCACCAACCGGAGCGCCCGTCACGCCTTACGACAATGTGGGCCTCTTCGAGAATCCGTATCGCGTGTCGCGCGGCCTGCCTATCCGAGCCTACTACGGGCCCTCCATAGAGCAGGTCAACACCCATATTATTTACGGTGTGGAACCATGCCCACGGCCTTACTGATGTCGGTCCTCATAGTTGCGCAGATGCCGCAGCCCGATCGTGCGTTTGGAGGCTACCGCTTCCAGGGCCTGATGGAGCATAGCGTCATGCCCAACGACCGCGCCACCGTCCGCGAGGACGCGAGACGCCGGAAGGACATGAGACTTTTCTGGAAGGACGCACACGCCAGTTTTCGCCGTGCGGATTATCCGGCGCTTGCGGGTAAGCAGCTGTCAGGTGGTATAGGGCTAGCGCTGTTTGGACGCAATCTTAGCGTGTTCGTGGATAAGCAAGGAGTTGTAACCGGCATCTCGGGCCTCAGCGCGTTCGACGTGCCAGGATTCATCAAGCTTCGGCGTGGTAGGCATGATCGCTGGGCCAGCTCCGATAGAGTACCTCTCATCTCGTTCCGGATAGTCAATCGAACAGCGCGGCCCCTCGTACTTGTCGATTCCGCGGGGCTTGTCGTCGGTAGCATCGATGCAAATCGCACGGTGGCCCTGAGACGTCACGGCTGGAAGACGTGGTTCTCCGTGGCCAGCCGCAATGGAGAACGGTTGGCGGTGCTGGACACCGACGACCACCGAGCAGAGAATCCCGCCGTCATCGCCACGCCTACTGTTGGCGCGTCGCGGCTATCTTGCGGTTGGCAAGTCACACGGCAGGGCGATGGGTCAGCCTCCGGCACTGCGGACATTGGGGTGACGGTGACGATCAGGGACAAATAAGGGGGGAGCGTCTTCACGAACCTCTTCATCTAGCGAAGGGGGCATTAGGGCATCACGAACACTTCTGTTTTCATGCCTCGGCTACACCCCGGGTGCCGAGGCTACAATTCCCCATCTCAGCTGCGGACCGGGAATTATGCACCTGGGACGGGCCGTGGATGAGCCGCAGGGGTTGGCTGAGTAAGATGGTGCCATGGCAGCATCGAGCGGGGCGTACACCGACATGGGCTATGACTCGCGCTCTCGCACCACGAGCGTGACCCACAGGAACTCGTCGGCGGGGGTGATCTCGAGCGAGAGCTACGTTTACGACGCCGCCTCGAACCTCACGAGCAAGACGGTGGATTGGGCCACGACCACATATGGTTACGACGCGATAGACCAGCTCACCTCTGAAACCGCTCCCACCTTCACCGCAACCTACACCTACGACGCCAACGGCAACCGCGCGAGCAAGACGCAGGGCGGGGTTACCGACACCTACACGGTGGACTCGGGCGACAAGCTGACCTCGACCTCGACCAAGAGCTACACCTACGATGCGGCCGGGCGCACGACAGGGGTGACTTCGGGCGGCCAGACCACCACCGTCGCCTACGACTACGAAGACCGCATAACCTCGATAACCTATCCCAGCACCGCCACCAACACCTTCACCTACAACGGCCTCGACACAAGGGTGGGCAAGGTTGACTCGGCGGGCACCAAGACCTAAAAGGGCGACGGCGCGGGCGTCACCGATCCGGTGCTCGCAGACGGCGCCGCCAACTACACGCCCGGCGTGAGCGAGCGGCGAAGCGGCGCCAGCAAGTTCTACCACTCCGACCGGATGGGCACCGACTCGCGGCTCACCGACTCGACCCAGGCCACGACCGACACGAAGACCTACGACGCGTTCGGGATGCTCGTGGCAAGCACAGGCTCGACCCCGACCCCATTCGGCTACGCAGGCGCCTTTGGCTACCAGGAGGACCCTGACTCGGGGCTGAAGCTCCTCGGCCACCGCTACTACGACCCCAGCACGGGGCGATTCTTGACGCGGGATCGGGCGAAGGATGGTCGTAATTGGTACAACTACTGCGCCGGTCGGCCGACGAAGGCGATAGACCGCGATGGTCGCTATTGGTGTGTGTGGTATTGGTATTTCGGCCGGGGAAAGGAGAGAGAGAGCGATGGAGGCCCGGTGCACCTGCCTGGCTTTCCCGATGAAGGTGAGTTTTTCGCAAAGTTCATCGGCAAGATCGCCCTTGGAGAGGCGGCTAAGAAACTTGGAGTAAGTGGTGTAGGCACAGTCGGAGGAGTTGGCATTACGCTGGCCGATGGTGTAAAGACGCTCGGCAAAGGCCTGGTTGTCATTCACTACTATAGAGACCGCATCAGGGACGCAGGGAAGGGAGATGATTCAGCGATAACTGGAATAGACTACGACCCGTTTCACCCTAAGCACGTTACTGAGCCGGACAATCCTGCGTACGATAAGGACGGCATACCGAAGTGAGCAGAGTGCCTCATGGTAGTTGCAATGCATAGAAGGCTGGTGTTGATAGTTGCCGCTACCTCGCTCATGGCTCTTGTCCTTGCCTGTCAGCGCGAACGCCGTGCGCTGAGGATCGCAGAAGCGGGCGATCTATCTTTCGTATACGATCCGAGGAAGGAAGAGCTCCAGAGCTCAAAAGCGCAAGACGACCGCCGTAGATGGATCGTTTGGCGGAGTGACCCAACCTACGGAATTCTGATGGGTGAGGTGCAGCCGGTACCGGAGACCGATTTGACCGCGTACCTTGAAGCTAGATTGCGTGAGTTCATAGCCTCGCGTGATCATGCAGCAGACCTCGTTGTGCTCTCGAAGGCATCCTGGACGATCGTCGGTAATAACAAACTGTATGCGTTCCGCGCAACCCGCTCAGCAAACCCCACCGTGCTTATCTACGGCTATCTCACCAACGGTACTTCGAGGCTTAGCCTTCGCGTAGCGTTGCCCCCTCCCGGGTCCTTCACTGCGGGCGAACCTGGCGTCGCTGGAGACCTTTACGACCTGGTTGCCTCAATGACGATAAGGGACTCCGTCCGGCGGTAGTCTTGCGCCAGACGTGCAGAACCCGCTGGCCTTCAAACTGGGCGGCAAGACGCGTCGGGCGGGGATCGTGACCTTTGGGCAATAGACAGCCGCCCTTAGTTCGCTGGTTGCATGTCATCGTATTCGGCGGCGTGGCCGTCGCTATTTGGGGCTGGCCAGGGCTGCAAGCTGCCGTGACAATGAAGTTCCACGGCATATTTCCTCTCGACGAGGGCTCCTCGCCGAGAGTAGATGTCGAGGGCTGGCGGGCTGTTGTTTACGGGCTGGCCAACGTCGTTGGGGTTGCGCTGTTGATACGCGGAATGATCTGGCTCTGGTGTCGCCGCAAGGAGTAGCCGGCGCCACCTCGAGCCGCAATGAGCCCTGATCGTAAGTAAACTGGGCGGCATGGCCATCGAGATCCTCATGCCCGAACTGGGGGAGTCGGTCCACGAGGGGACGGTCAGCCGCTGGCTGAAGAAGGAGGGCGACTTCGTCAAGGAGGACGAGCCGGTGGTGGAGATCATGACCGACAAGGTCAACACAGAATTGCCATCGCCCGCCACCGGCGTGCTCGCCAAGATTCTCATCCAAGAGGGCGACTCGGTGGAGGTGTTCCACGCGATGGGCATCATCGAGGAGCAAGGCGCGGCAACCGCATCGACGCCCGCCGCCAAAGATGGCCCGAAGGCGGAACCGGCCAAACCTGCCGCAGCGGCGCCCGCCAAGGCCGAAATGCCCGCCCCTCCCAGCCCCAACGGAGGCGAACGCCGCTGGTACACGCCGGTGGTGAAAGCCATCGCCAAACAACATTCGGTGTCAGAGAAGGAGCTCGCGGCGATCGTGGGCAGCGGGCAGGGGGGAAGGGTCACGAAAAAGGACCTGGAGGCGTTCCTCGCGAGCGGGCGAGGCGCCGTGGTCGCCGCGCCCAAGCTCGAGCCGAAGCCAGTTCCGCCCACCGTCGCGGGGCCGGATCAAGAGCTCGTCCCGATGGTCGGCATCCGCAAGATGATCGCGGAGGCGATGGTGCGCAGCGCGGCGGTGCCCACCGTCTCGACCGTACAGCGGGTGGACGTCAGCGCGATGGTCGCCTTCCGCGAGCACAACAAGGAGAGCTTCCAGGAGCAATACGGCGTGAAGCTCACTTACACGCCGTTCTTCGTCAAGGCGCTCAGCGACAGCCTGATCGAGTTTCCGCTTCTAAACGCCTCGCTCCAGCCCTACGGCCAAGTGCTGATGAACCGGGCGGTGCACATCGGGGTGGCGGTTTCGCTCGGCGAGAAGGGCGACCAAGGCCTCATCGTGCCCGTCATCCGCGATTGCCACAAGAAGACGCTCATCGACCTGGCGAAGGACCTCGAGGCGATGGCCCGCAAGGCGCGCGGCAACCAGCTTCAGGTGGCCGACGTGCAAGGCGGCACGTTCACCCTCACGAATCCGGGCAGCTACGGCGCGCTCTTCGGCACTCCCATGATCAACGCGCCCCAGGCGGGCATTTTGGGCACCTACGGGATCAACAAGGAGCCGGTGATCGTGGAGGACATGATCGCGATTCGCTCGATCATGCACATCGTGCTCACGTACGACCACCGCCTGGTGGACGGGCTGCTTGCGGGCAGGTTCCTCTCTTCGCTCCGCGACCGGCTGCAGCAGTTTGATTTCTTTAAGTAGGGGAGCTTTGCGGTTGCTTTGCCTGGCTGTGCATGGCGCGGATGCCTCCAGACTCTCAGTCTGGAGGCTAACGTATGCAATGCGAGCAGGAGCCAAAACGCCCTTGCCGCAGTGCCGGTCGACGTACCGACGGAAAGCCTCGGTAGATTGTCTACCGAGGCATGAGCGCATCACAAGCAACGCAAAGCCACCGCAGAGCCTTCGCAAAGCTACTGCGCCAGCGTCCGCTCGAAGTAAACGATTTCGAGCCCCGAATCCGGGCCGTAGGGCGGGATCTCGGCAAAGCCGAGGTCCTTGTAGAGCGCGATGGCGGTTGTAAGTTTCCTGAGCGTATCGAGCCGGCAGGTCGTGTAGCCGATGTCTCGCCCCTCGTCGAGCAATCGCTCCGAAATCGCGCGACCATGCCCCCTGGCCCTAAAGGCCGGGCGCACGTAGATGCGTTTCAGTTCGCAAACGCCAGGCTCGAGGCCTCGAAGTGCCCCACACCCGGCCAATTCGTCTCCCTCATAAGCCAGAAGCAAGCGTCCGCTGGGCGGCGTGTAGCGCCCTGGCAGGCTCGCCAACTCGTGCTCGAACGATTGAAAACACAGGTCGATGTCCAGCTCCCGCTCGTACTCGAGGAACAGCTCTCGGGCAAGGTCGATGCTCGCCTCATCGCCGGGAAGAACCGCGCGGAAGGTCAGCACCGAAGCGACCCCTCCAGCACCGTCACCGCATGCCCGCCAAGCTCGACGCGGTCGCCGCGAACCGCCACCTCGACGACCCCGCCTCGGCGCGAGGCCTGGTAGCCGGTGAGACGGTCGCGGCCCAGCTTTTCCGACCAATAGGGGCCGAGCGCGCAGTGTGCCGAGCCGGTCACCGGGTCTTCGGCGATGCCCGAGCCCGGCGCGAAGAAGCGGGAGACGAAGTCCTCCCGTGCGCCGCGCGCGGTCACGATGCAGCCGCGCGCGGGGATGCGGCCCAGCGCCGCGACGTCGGGGGCAAGCGCCCGCACTTCCGCTTCGGTCGCCAGTTCCGCAAAGAGGTCCATGCCGTTGCGGCCGAACCAGATCGTCGTCGCCCCGAGCGCCTCCTTCAGTCCGGCAGGAACAGGTGCAGCGGAAACCGGCTTGGCAGGGAAGTCCATCCGGATCCAGCCACCGTCGAGCCGGCAAACCAGGCGGCCGCTCTTCGTATCGAGTTCGGCAGGCTGGTCGTGCCGGAGCCGGCCGCTCTCCCACAGCACATGCGCGGAAGCGAGCGTTGCGTGCCCGCAAAGATCGACCTCGACGCTCGGCGTGAACCACCGCAGATGCCATGCGCCGCCTGCCTGGGCGAGTAGAAAGGCGGTCTCGCTGAGGTTCATTTCGGCAGCGACGCGCTGCATCCATTCGGGGTCGGCAGGCTCGGCAAGGACGCATACGGCGGCGGGATTGCCCCCAAACGGCTCGGAGGCGAAAGCATCCACGACGGTAATCGGCAGCGGCATGGTCCCAGGTTACCGAGACGCGCTTAGCCAGCCTGGGACGTTGCAATTCCGCCCGGCCGAGCGCTACTCTAAATCAGTTGCGCACCGAGCGTGCGAAGAAGAGGAGATTCTCATGTACGTGGTGGTTTCAAAGTGGGAGACGCTTCCGGGCAAAGAAGACCAGTTTCGCGAGGCCGGCCGCAAGGCGCGGAACGCGATGCGAGGGACGCCGGGGGTCGAATCGGTTCAATCGCTAGTTACCGAGGATGGGGCCGCGCTCGCGATCATCGGCTACAAGGACCGGTCGACCTATGACAAGATCGTGAACGATCCCAACGGCCCGTTTGCGAAGACGGCGCAAGAGCTGCAGATCGAGCAGTTCGGCCGATGGGCCTGGTCGGAGCGCGGCGAGCCCGTCGCCGACTAGACCGCTTCGCCGAGGTAAGCCTGGATCACGCCCGGGTCGTTCCGGATTTTCTCCGGCGGCCCGAAGGCGATCTCTTCGCCGTGATCGAGCACGAATATCTTCTCGCATAGGTTCATTACGAACCTCATGTCGTGCTCGATCAGCAGAATCGTCTTGCCGAAGTCGTCGCGCAGGCGGCGCACGGTTCTGAGCAGGTCTTCCGACTCTTGCGGGTTCATGCCCGCCGCCGGCTCGTCGAGGAGCAGGAGTTCGGGCTGGGTGGCCATGGCGCGGGCGATTTCTAGGCGCCGCTGCTTGCCGTAAGGAAGGTCGGCGCTTCGAACGTCGGCCACGTCCTCCAGGTCGAGGATGCGAATCAAGTCCATCGCCTCCGCGCGAAGCCGGTCGGTCTCGGCGATCGCGCTCGGAAGGTAGATGAGCGCGCTCGCAAGGCCCGTCCGATGCCGCAGAAAGCCACCCACAACCACGTTTTCGAGCACGGAGAGAGCAGGGAAGAGGCGGATGTTTTGGAAGGTGCGGGCGATCCCCAGGGCGGCAACCCGATTGGGCGGGGTGCCCGTGATCTGCTTGCCTTTGAAGTACACCGATCCGGACGTGGGCCGGTAAACGCCGGTGATCATATTGAAGCAGGTGGTCTTGCCCGCGCCGTTGGGGCCGATGAGGCCGAACAGGTCGCCCTTTTCGATCGCGAAGGTCGCCTCGGATACCGCGACGAGCCCGCCAAAGTGGATCGTGCCCTTGCGCATCTCGAGCAGGCTCATGCGGGGGTCACCGCCTTGGCGGGCGCCTTGATCCCGAGGATTTTGCCGATGAACGCCCAGCTAAGTTCGTGGTGGGCGAGCATGCCTTGCGGGCGGAGGAGCATCACGATGATGAGCGTCACTGCGAAAATCACCATGCGCAGCTGCCCCGCCTCGATCTTCAGCTCGCGAAGGTACGGAATGAAGAGCAACCCCCACTGGATCACGATCTTCCCGATGAGGGTGGCGCCCACGATCCCGGCGACACCCAAAGCTCGTGACCGGGGCGTGCCGCGAGCTTGGTCGAGGAGCCGCCGGATGATGCCGGCCGCAATGATCGTGGCAAACAACGCGGCCGCGACCGAGGCGCCGGTGACTGCCAGTGTGCCGCCCTCAGGCCCTTTCAGGCCGCGTAGATACTCGGGCAGATACGAGAGAAAGGCGGCGGAGATCACCGAGCCGGTGATCGAGCCTGAGCCGCCCAGCACCACCATCGTGAGGATGATGAAGGACACGTCCATCGCGAAGGTCGCGGGGGTGATGAAGCCTTCGAAGTGGGCGAGCAGCGCTCCCGCCGCGCCCGCGAACGCGGAGCCGAGCATGAAGGCGGTGACCTTCACCCTCGTAACGTTCACCCCCATCGCGCCCGCCGCGATCTCGTCTTCGCGCACGGCCAAGAACTGGAGCCCGTGCGCGCTGCTGACCAAGTTCCGACAGACTGCGATACACGAAACAGCCAGCAGCCAGATGAGCCAGATGTGGAGGAACTTGGGCTGCACGTTCATTCCGTAAGGGCCGCCGAACGCGTCCACGTTCTGCACGATGATGCGGATGATCTCGCCAAAGCCCATCGTGACGATCGCTAGATAGTCGCCGCGCAGGCGCAAAGAAGGCAAGCCCACGACCAGACCCGCGCCTGCCGCCGCGGCCGCGCCCGCCGCCATCATGACCAAGAGCCACAGCAAGCCGTGGACGGGCGATCCATCGTAGAAGCGAACGCTGAGAAATCCGCCGCAGTAGGCGCCAACTTGATAGAACGCGGCATGGCCGATGGAGAACTGACCCGTGATCCCGTTGATCAGATTGAGGCTAACCGACAGTGTCACGTAAAGCCCGGCTAGCGCGACCAGCCGTTGGGTGTAGTCGTTTTGCGAGTGGGCGAACACATCGATCGCAAAGCAAAGCCCGAGCGCGGCGGCGATGCTCAGCAGGCGGCCAAGGACGAACTTCAAATCTTCTCCATGGTCGCTGAGCCGAGCAGACCCCCGGGTCGAAAGAGCAGGACGAGGATGAGCACCACGAATGCGATCGCGTCGCGATACGACGAGTAGCCGGCCCAGACCACCATCTCCTCGACCACACCCATCAGGAGGCCGCCGAGAACCGCGCCCGGGATGTTGCCAATGCCTCCAAGCACGGCGGCGGTGAAGGCCTTTACGCCCGCCTCCATGCCATAGAACGTGGTGAGGGGCGTGCCGAGGAAGGTGGCGGTCATCATCGCGCCCGCTCCCGCCATCGACGAACCGAGAACGAACGTGAGCACGACGATGCGGTTGACGTTCACGCCCATGAGGGCGGCCGAATCGAAGTCGTGCGAAACCGCGCGCATGGCACGGCCCGCTCGCGTGCGCATCACGAGGTGCCGCAACAAGAGCATCAGGAACACGGCGGTGACGAGCATGACGAGCTGGCCCTTGGGCACGATCACGCTGACGCCCGCCGATTCGACCTTGCTCTCGAGGTCCTTGTAGGTTCTCTCCGCCTGCTGGGCCAGATCGCGGGCTTCGATGCCCTTGGGCGACAGGTTGAAGCGATCCTCGTGGGTGGCCGCGATGTATTCGTCGAACGTCTTCTGAGCAGCCTCGTAGGGCTGTTTCGCGGCGTCTCTCTGGCGAACGAGTGCGGTCGGCGAGGGGGTCAGGGAGGCTTGGTAAGTGCCCTTGTAGGGGTTTATTTCGCCCGAGACGTTTGGCTCGGGGCTGATCGGGAGCACGAGCGCCCCACCGAACTGCAAGAACATCGACACGCCGATCGCTGTGATGAGCGAGGCGATGCGCGCATGCTGGCGCATCGGGCGATAGGCGAAGCGCTCGATGATCACGCCGATCAGCGCGCAGATCGCCATGCTCGCGAGGAGCAAGATCACGAGGTTGAACGCGCTGGATTGCAGATTGGTCCCGCGCGTTGCCTCGGGGGTGAACCCTAGCCTCCACGAGGCGAACAGCGCCACGTACGCGCCCAGCATGTACACCTCGCCGTGGGCGAAGTTGATCAGCTTGAGCACGCCGTAGACCATGGTGTAGCCCAGGGCGATCAGGGCGTAGATCGCCCCGAGCATGATTCCGTTGACGACTTGCTGCGGCAGGGTGTGGAAGTCCACCCCCGCCAGCAGCTGAAGGCTAAGCGGCATTCGCTACTTCTTGACCTGGTTGCCCTCGTAAGCTTTGCGGAACACGAAGCCCTTTTCGGTCACTTCCACGACCAAGGCCCGCTTCTCTGGATTGCCGTTCATCCCTTTCAGGGTGATGTCGCCCGATACGCCCGGAAACTTCTCGGTGTTCTCGAGCGCTTCGATCAGGCTCTTGGAATCCAGGCTCTTTGCTCGCTTGAGCGCATCAAAGGTGATCATCGCTCCGTCGTAGCCGAGGGCGCCCATCGTCGTGCCCGGCTTGCCGCCGAACTTCTTGGCCCACTTCTTGAGGAAGTCTTGAACCTGCGGACGCGTGTCCGTGTCGTTGTAGTGGTTGCAGAAGTAGCCGCCGATGATGCCCGGCTTGCCCGAGGTTATGATCGTTTGGCTATCCCAGCCGTCGCCACCTAGGAGCTTGGCGTTGATGCCCTGCTCACGCGCCTGCTTGCCAAGCGGGCCCACCTCGGTGAAGTAGCCGCTCATGAATAGACCGTCCGGATTCTTAGCCTTCACGTTGGTGAGCTGGCCCTTGAAGTCCTTGTTGCCTGTCTCATAGAACTGCTCGTCGATGATCTTGCCGCCGAGCTTGGTAAAGGTGGCGTGGAAGCTGTCGCTTAGCCCGGTCGAGTAGGGCAGCTTCTTGTCGGTGATGATCGCGATGTTCCTGAGCCCGAGCTCGGTGTAGGCGAAGTTCGCCATCACCGGCCCTTGAAAGTCGTCGGTGTAGCACACGCGGAACATGTTGTTGCCGATGTCGGCAAGGTCGGTTCGCGTCGCGCCGACCGCGACCACCGGAATGCCCTTCTCGAAAGCGGCCTGGCCCATCTGCATCGTAATGCCGCTGGCGACTTCGCCAACGAGACCGAGCACACCGTCGGAGATCAGCTTCTCGGCCGCGCTCTTGCCCACCTCGGGCTTGGAGCCGCTATCGCTGACCTTCAGGTCGATCTTCTTGCCGTTGACGCCGCCCGCCGCGTTGAAGTCGTCCACAGCGATTTCCGCGCCCTTCTTGCAGTCGTCGCCCCACGGCTTGTTGTCTCCGCTGAGGCTCGTGACGAGGCCGATCGGGATCGTGTCCCCCTTGGCCGAATTGCCCGGCGCCGTCGTTGGAGGCCGCTTGATCTTCCCGCCCTCGCCGGTCTTGGCGTCTGTCTTGGTCCCGGTTGCGCCGCTATCGCCGCCACCCGTACATCCCGTAATGCCAAACAAGCCGAGCGCCATCGCCGCGATCGCGGCTTGCGCTGCTAGGCTGATGCGAAATTGTTTCACCTGGTCCACCTCTTGCTGTGCTTAGGTTCGAGCGCCGCCTGCGGGCCCTCGCGCGCAGACATTATACAGAATCGTTCAGACGAACCGGGACCGAGGCGCAGGAGGGTGCTGCGCCCCAGCAGGGCGACCACTCAAAGCCGTATTGAGAGAAAGGGCTCGCTTGCCATACTGCGGTATGAGTCGGACGCCTCTCGTGGCCCTGGTCCTTGCGACTGCTCTAAGCGCTAGAAGCGCCGTTCAGGAGGGAACGCCTCCTGTTTCCGCAGCCGAGAAAGTGCCAGTGAGGGCGTACTTAGACCGTGGGGGCGGGTACGTGGATGGCATGGCCCTGAATGCCCGCAGCCTCGGTGCCCATCACGCCGAAGCCGTATCGAAGGACAGCGGCTATGCCGTGATGTTCGGAACTGATGAACGGTTCTTCTTGTGCCGCTATGGCAAGCGTCTGGGCGCAACATTGCCCGCCGGTGCCGACGACTTCAATTGGATCGGGCCCGTTCTTACTTACAATTTGGAGCGAAAGGCGTGGGCATGGAATCTTGAAACCGGTCGGCGCTGGCGGATAGCCCGTGTCCTGTGGGGCCAAGTGACGAAGTGGCGAGGGCAATGGCTCGTGCAGGAAGAGCTTGCGCCAGATCGAGTTCTCGTCCTCGTCGTCGACCTGAAGTTGCGAATCAAGAAGCGCTTCGTCGTGAAGAGGGTGATTGACCGAGGCTTGCTTGTTGGCGACGTTCTGATCTTTTCGGCCGACGCCAACGGCTCGAACTCATATGAGCAGTGGCAGGATCCCCTAAAAGCCCTGACACTCGACTGTTTATTCGAGCACCGACCCGCCATCCTCAGGGCGCTCGACTTGCATGACGCGAGTGTCACTGAACTCAGGAACGCCGACTTTGGTGAGCCGCTCGCCGCGCTGGGTACGCACACACTTCTCATCTCGGAGTTCCTTCAGAGCAACAAGACGATCGACGGACTGCACAATCCTAGGGGTCAGACCGTGGTCTGTCGCTTTGACTTGGTCACACGCAGGTATCGCGAGTTGCTCCGCATCAAGGGCTGGTTTCAGATCAAGGGGGTCAGCGACGACCGTAGCTGGGTCATCGGCATGCCCATCGCGTACACGCATGGCACGTACCCGCTTCAGGCGATCCGTATCCCTGATGGAAAGGTGGTGACGCTTGTCGGCGAGGGGGACAGCGGCAGCGGCATCTACGACGCGACAGTCCTCTCGCCACGGGCGAATTGACGGCCGCCCTTCAACGTCAAAACCTAACAAATCCCTCGAGATTTCGTCTGCACTGCCGACGATCACTAACGAGCGCGCCGATGAGCAACTCACAACCCCCCGCCCTTGCCTGGACCGGAGAAAGGATGATCCCCGGCCAGTCCGATCCCGCGACCGAGATGTTCCACTGGCAGCGCTACCTCTTCTTCCGGCCGTGGTACGAAGGCCGCCGCTTGATCGATGCGGCAAGCGGGGAAGGCTATGGCGCCGCCTACGCCGCTGCATTCGCGCGCAATGTGCGCGGATTCGATGTCTCGGAAGAGGCGATCGCCCACGCGAGCGCTACCTACGGCCACGTTGAGTTCGTCCAAGCCGACGTGTGCGAGGCCGACTACTCGCAGGCCGATCTCGTGGTCAGCTTCGAGACGATCGAGCACCTCGAAGACCCGCTCTCCTTCCTGCGAGCCCTGAATTCTTGTCCGGGCGCGATCGTAATCTCAACTCCAAACCGCGAGACCCATTCGCCTGGCGCGAAGAAGGGCGACAAGCCCGCCAACGAGTTCCACACGGTCGAGTGGACGCCCCAGGAGTTCGCGCGTCTGGTCCGCAAGGAGTTCGGCGACCGCACCGTGCGCTTTCTATCACAAGCGGCGCGCTGGCCGGGAACGATCACGGAGGGCCTGCGGGACGACGCCATGTACACCCTGGCCGTGATCGACGGCCCCGACCTGCCGGTTTGGCCCCGGCTTGGCCTTGCCATGCCAACCCGCCACGCCGAGCGGGCGGTGAACGCGGTCACGAACCTGAGCAAATACTATCCAGGCGACATCGAGTTCGCGGTCGTCGCCAACGGCTGCGCGCCCGAGCATTTGCAGAAGTTGCGCGAGGCGGAGAGGGAAGCGCCCCACCTCATCCACGTAGTCGAGAGTGAAACCAATTTGGGCTATGCCGTTGGCGCAAACCTGGGACTCGATTTTCTCTGGCAAGAAGCTTGGTTCGATCTCTTCGGGGTGGTGAACGACGACGTTTACCCGGCCGTCGACTGCCTGCCCCAGATGGTGGAGGCCTACCGGGAGCTTGTCGCCCTAGAAAGGAAGCCGGGCGTGCTTGGCCCCGTGAGCAACTGCGTGAACGGCGCGCAGCAGGTCGATATCGGTATCTACACCGACATCCAGTCGATGCAGACGTCCGCCGCCGCCTACCACCGCCAACACCATTCCAGCGTGACCGAGACCGACCAGGTGCGCGGCCTCTTGCTCCTCATCACTCCGGAGTGCCTCAGCGCGGTCGGCGGCTTCGATCCCCGCTTCGGTCTGGGCAACGTGGAAGACGACGACCACAATCTGCGCTGCCGACTGGCGGGGTTCTCCTTGTGGATCGTGGACGGCGCGTTCTTGCACCACACCGGCTCGGCGACCTTCAAGGACCTTGGCCTGGATTACCAACTCAGCATCGCTCGCAACGGCCAGCTCTTCGCCGAAAAGTGGAGGCTGGGCGTCTTGGCCGATTGGTCAGAGCTCAGGCGCGCCCCAAAAGGGGTCAAGCTGTTCGTTCCGCTGACTGCTAGGGCCGAGGCCAGCGGCTTTGAGCTGGTCGTGAACGGGGAAACCGTCGATCTCGTGCACCAGGCAAGCGATTTGGAGTTCACCGCGTGGTTGGTCGAGCAGCTGCGCGGCAAGCCCCGCACCGAGCGAGTGCCGGTCATCGAGGCGTTTGCACGCAAATTGGCCGCCTGACCGATCGGCGGTGTCTTCTCGTACGAATCGAGAGACGTCGAACCTCCCATCGTTCACCACCCCTACCCCCTCCCTCAAGGAAGGGGGAACGATTTTCCCTGGCTCGCTCGCCCCGATTTCATCGGGGCTCGCTCACCGGCCCCCTCGCAACGCCATCCTTGGCGTTGCGAGGGCCACGAAGAGCGAGGCAACCTCTTGTGAGGCTGCGGTTTCCGGGCGGCGGAGCGTGCTCGGTCGGGTATCCTCATCTCCTGTGCCGGCGCCCAATCCGGGTCGCCGCCCGCGCCCAATTCCATGGCCACATACAGAGGAAGAAAGACCGACATCTGCCGCACCGTCGGCTACAACATCTGGGGGCAGCCCAAGTGCCCCAGCTCGAAGCGCCCTTACCCGCTCGGCCAGCATGGTCCGAACCTGAAGGATCGGCGGCAATCCGAGTACGGCGAGCAGCTCCTGGCCAAGCAGGTCATCCGCCGCTATTACAACCTGCTCGAAAAGCAGTTCGCCAATACCTTCCACAAGGCGCAGCGCATGCGCGGAAACACGAGCATGAACTTCCTGCGGCTCCTTGAGCTTCGGTTGTCCACCATCGTTTGGCGATTGGGCTTTGCGCGCACCATTTTCCAGGCCCGACAGATGGTTTCGCACTGCCACGTGCTGGTCAACGGCCGGGTCGTGAACATCGCTAGCTTTCAGCTTTCGGTGGGCGACGTGATCGAAGTGCGCGATCGCGAATCGAGCCGGGGCATCGCGCGCGCCAACCACTACGAAGCGGCCGCGATTCCGCCTTACCTCGATGCGGACATCGTGAATTTCAAGGGCAAAGTCGTCGCCTTGCCGGAACGGGAGGACTTTCCCAAGTTCTTCCAAGAGCAGCAGGTCGTCGAGTTCTACGCCCGCTAAGACCCGTCGTTGGCCATGGTCACGTTGTGCTGCCGCGTCGTGCGCTGCCAAGCGCCCACGCCCTTATCCTCAACCTGCCGCTCGAGGCCGTGGATGAGCACGTTGAGGGTCGGGTCGCCAGGGTGGACGAGGTGCGCCTCGCGTGCTGCTTCTAGGGCTTCCTCATAGCGCATCAGGCGGTCTAGGCACTGCGCCAACTTGAGACTGGCCTCCCAAAAGGTGGGCTGGAGCAGAATCGCCTTGCGGAAGTGCTCGCTCGCCTCTTCGAAGGCTTGCTTTCGGTAGAGGCATAGCCCCAGGTAGCCGCGCAGCCGCGCGTTGGTCGGGTGCTCCACCATGAGCACTCGCGAGCGGCACTCGGCCGCCTCCCAATCATTTTGGGCCATCAGTCGTTCGACTTCCTCAACCATCGCAAAACCCCCGTGGGGTCGATATCAGTGTAATCGAAAAACACAAATCTCGGGCCAACGGTTTCACCCGAGCCTCAATTTAGGCAACCAGACCGCCAATAAAGACCAATGAGGGCCGCATGCGCCCCGCAATTTTATGGGCTCCGTACAACGGATAATGCGGCACACCGACTTGGCGCTGGGCCTTGGCGTGCTCGTGGTGGTGGGCATGCTGATCCTGCCGCTTCCGTTTTGGATTCTCGATGCGGGCTTGGTGGCGGCGATCGCGGGTTCCGTGGTCATCCTCCTCGCCGCCGTCCAAATCAGCGATCCCCTTCAGTTCAGCGTGTTTCCGAGCCTGCTGCTTATAACCACACTGTTCAGGCTGTCTCTGAGTATCGTCGCGACCAAGCTGATCCTTGGCACCGGCCAGGGCGGGCACGTCATCCAGACCTTTGGCGATTTCGTCATGGGCGGCGACTTCGTCGTCGGCTTCGTGGCGTTCATCATCCTCGTCATCGTGCAGTTCATCGTCATCACCAACGGTGCCGGCCGCGTGGCCGAGGTGGTTGCTCGGTTCACCTTGGACGCGATGCCAGGCAAGCAGATGGCGATCGATGCCGACCTTGCCGCCGGCATGATCGACGAGGAAGGCGCGCGCGCGCGGCGCAAGCTGATCAAGCAGGAGGCCGACTTCTACGGCGCGATGGACGGCGCTTCGAAGTTCGTCAAGGGCGATGCGATCGCTTCGATCCTCATCATCGCGGTCAACATCATCGGCGGCTTCGCGGTGGGCTTCATGCGCGGCGACGGCGATGCGATGTCGATCCTTCGCACCTACTCGGTGCTTTCGGTCGGCGAAGGCCTCGTGACCCAGCTCCCCGCCCTGCTCATCAGCACCGCGAGCGGCCTGATGGTCACGCGCGCAGGGCAGGACCGCAGCATGGGCAGCGAACTCTTCGCCCAGCTATCGGCGCAGCCGCGCGCGATCACCATCGCGGGCAGCGCCCTCGCCGCGCTCGGCTTTGTGCCTGGCTTCCCGCTCAGCATCTTCCTCGTAGCGGGCCTTGGGTGCATCGCGGTCGGGCAATCGTTGAAGGGACCGCAAATCGGCGCGAAAGGGGACAAGGCGGCGGACGTGGCCAAGCCAAAGCCCACACCTACCGGGCCCGAGGCGGTTCTGCCTCTGCTCAGCGTCGATCCGATCGAGATCGAGATCGGATACGGCCTTACGCGGCTTGCCGATGCCAAGGCGGGCGGCGATCTTGCCGAGCGGATCACCGCCACGCGCCGCCAGATCGCGCTCGAACTCGGCTTCGTCATGCCGACCGTGCGCATCCGCGATTCGATCCACCTGACCAACACCGAATACGTGGTGAAGGTGCGCGGGGAAGAGGTCGCGCGCGCCGAGCTGCATGTCGATCAATGTCTGGCCGTCAACAGCGGGGCAGTGCTCCACGAAGTGCCCGGCTCGCCCACCAAGGACCCGGTTTTCGGCCTCGAAGCGCTTTGGATCGATCCCCCCGCGCGGGAAGCGGCCGAACGGGCCGGCTATACCGTGATCGAGCCGAGCGCAGTGATCTCGACCCATCTCGCCGAGATCGTCAAATCCTACGCGGCCGAACTGCTGAGCCGACAGGACGTGCAAACGCTTCTCGACAACGCCAAGGCGATCAACCAGGCGGTGGTGGACGAGCTCGTGCCCGGCGTGCTGCAGGTGGGCGACGTGCAGAAGGTTTTGCAGCATCTTCTTCGAGAGCGGGTGCCGATTCGCGACATGGTGACGATCCTCGAGACGATCGCCGACTACGGCGGTCGGATCAAGGACCCGGAGCAGCTTGGCGAGCTCGTGCGCTCGTCCATCGCCCGCACAGTGACCCGCCAGCATCTGGACCACGACAACAAGCTGTATTGCATCACGCTGGAGCCCTCGCTGGAGCGAGCCTTGGCCGAGAAGGTTTCTGTCACTTCGCTCGGCTCGGCGCTGGTGCTGGAGCCGGCGGAGCAGCGCGACCTGATGGTGCGCCTGCAGGCCGAGGTGGATCGCGCGAGCGCGAAGGGCTATCAGGCGATCTTGCTCTGCGGCGCGACGTTGCGGCTGGGGCTGCGGCGGGTGGTGGAGAAGTACGTGCCGGGGCTGAACGTGCTTGCTTACAGCGAGGTGGCGAGCCGGGCGGACGTTGAGTTCGTGGGCCAAGTCCGGGCGGCGTAGGCCGCCGCCAGTTTCCAGGCGAGCGGGGTGCCGCTGCTGATGGCTCCAGGGCAGGTCCTCTGCTTCCCCCGCCTGGGAGTCAGGCGGGGGTGGCCCCGCAGGGGACGGGGGCGGTCGATCTTTCCAATGCCTCGGCCTACCCCTGGTGCCGAGGCTAACTCGCTCCCTCAAAGCAATCCGTGCGGTCGCCCGAAATCGGCCAGAACACGGGCTAACCGTTATCCCACCCTTCCTCCGCCTGAGGCGGAGTGCCACCCCCCGCGCTTCGCGTGACCCCCGCCGTGAGGCAGGGTGAGATTCTGTTTTCTTCGGCTCGCTCGCCCCGTCCCGGGTCTCGCTCACCGTTTCTCTTTCGGGGACGCCATCTATGGCGTCCCGTGGACGGCTCCGGAGGGCGTGCTCCTCGACTTCTCGCTCGTGGGCGCCCCGGGGAAAAGCTCCGACGTGCACGGAATGCGTGGGCTGGCTATACATGGCGCTACGAGGCGTTCCCCACCATCGCTCCCTTGAGGAGGGGGAAGCCTTCGTTCAGACTTGTCGGGACGAAGGCAAGAGGGGGTGGTTCGGCCGCACTGCAGCGTTGTCGGCCTACCCCTGGTGCCGAGGCTATGAACGCAGGCGATTCCAACCGGCAAGTTTGCGAATTGTCCACACTATGCACTGGGCGAGTGCCCACTTGGATTTCGATGAGTTCGCTGTTGGAGCAAGCCGAGCTGGCCGTCCAATCCGGTCGATACGCTGAGGCCTGCGTGGCCTTGGCAACGTGCTTGAGCGGCGATTGGTCGAGGGATGCCGAGGAAGCAACGCGGTGGGCCTACGTGGCGCTCAAGGTCGGAGACTTGACAGCCGCCACCGAGTTGATAACGCCGGTCGTCTCGGGGAAGAGTCGGGATGCCTACGCCGATTCGCTATACGTCCACACGCTTCAAGCCCTTGGGCTCGACGGGTTGGCGTCCTGGGAGCTTCGGCGCGCCCTACGAAAATGGCCCGATGACATTTACTTGTTGCGCCAGCGTGTGAGTGATTTGGAGCGACGAGGGAAACGAACCCAAGCTGAGCACCTGCTCGAGCGGATCGAGGCTGCTCACCCCGATGATCCGGCAAATCGCCTTCTGGCGGCTGGGCTCTATGCCTCGGACGACTGGCCGCGCGCCAAGGCAGCGCTGGAGGGGGCTATTCTGGATGCCCCTACAGAGGATTACACCTGGATTGCCGCGGCCTGCGCAGCGAGAAGAGGGGGAAGCGAGGGAGAGTTTGGGGATCTGCTTAGGCGAGCAGAAGAGACGGTGGGCGCGCGTCCCGGCATCCTCATACAAGCAGCCTACCGAGCACGCGAGCAATCCAACTGGAGCGTATCGCTTGACTTTGCGACCCGAGCTCTGGCTCTGTGCCCCCGCTACGACTACGGCGTCCTCTACCGTTGCCGCGCGTTGTTCGAGTTGGGTGAGCGTGAGGAAGCTCTGAACGAGTTGGAGAGGCATCTTGAAGTCGTGCCATTGGATGGACTTTGCGTGAGGCTTCACCGCTCGCTCTGCCGGCGGGCTGGTCAGCGGCTAAGAGGGGCACGCGTTTCGATGCGCTATCTCTTCCGCTCAACTGCAGAGCTCTGGCGTACGAATCGCAGACCGCATAAGTGAACCGGAGGCCGGGCGGCGCAAGCGCCGCCACGCCCGGGGTGCTCTTCAGGGTTTCAGTTGTTCTCTTCGTCTTTGTCGAAGGTGAACGGCTTGCCCGCCATGTCCTTCAGCTTCGCCTTCTGCTCGTCGGTGAGAATCTTGCCGATCTCGGCAAGCATGATGTCGCGGTTCTTCTCGAACAGGGGCCGCATCTGGTCGCGGTCGATCTCGCCGTTTTGCATCCGCTCGCGGATCGCCTGCATCGCCTCCCGCTGCTTCTGCTGAAGCGCCTTGAGCGAGGCCTTCTGCTCGTCGGTCAGGCTGAGGTCCTTCTGCGTCTCGGGCCGCATCGCGGCCATCATCCCCGCGCGCTGCATGCCGAGTTCCTTTAGCCGCTTGATCTGATCGGCGGTGAGCAGCGCTTCGATCTGCTTGCGCGCCTCGCCGGTCAGCTTTTCGATCTGAGGGCGCATCGCCTCGAAGTTGGGCGGGCCGTTGCCGCCGGCCGACGATCTCAGCTCTTGCATGTCCTCGCGTAGCTTGTCGCGGATCGCCTCGATCTTGGAAACGACGTCGTCGCTAATCGCGAGTTCCTTCTGGACATCCTTGCGGGCGAGCAGCGCGTTGGCGTCGCCGCCACCGGGGCCGCCCATGCGCATGCCTCCTCCTCTCTGGGCGAACGATACGGCGCAGAGCGCGAGGGCGAGGGCGAATACGGCAATGACTCTCATGGTTTTGGGTCTCCTGGGGGTTTTTCTTGGGGGTTCTTTTCTGGCGGGCCAAGCGAAGGCTTGTCCTTGTCGAGGTTCTCGTTTACGAAGCGTTGGTTGTTGGGGTTCAGTTCCCCTTGGTTGCGCTCGCGCAGTCGCTTGGCCTCGTCGGCGTTGCGGACGATGTGCGGCGACAGGAAGACCATCAGCTCGGTCTTCTGTTTGTCGTGCTCGGTGGTCTTAAAGAGGTTGCCGAGGATCGGGATGTCGCCCAACAGCGGAATCTTGCGGACGGTGGAGGACACGGTCGAGCGGATGATCCCGCCGAGGATGACGGTCTCGCCGTCCTTGACCGAGACGGTGGTATCGGCCTGGCGCTGGTTCACGATCGGCGCGTTGAAGCTGGTGAAGCCCTGCAGGTCGTTAGCGGTCTGCGACACATCCATGGTCACGTAGCCGTTGGCGGTGATCCGCGGGGTCACCGTGAGCACGATGCCCACGTCCTGGAACGCATAGTTGAAGGTGAGGTTGCCGTTCGTGTCGAGCCGCTGGCTGAGCACGTACGGCACGCTCTGGCTGATGTTGATCTCCGCTTGAACGTTGTTTGAGGTGAAGATGCGCGGCGTGCTGAGAACCTCAAACCGCTGATCGGTGCGGATCGCATTGAGGAACGCGGTCAGGTTGCCGCTGTTGAGCGTGTACTTGAAGCCGGTTGGGGCCGGACTCGCGCTCTGGAGGCCGAAATCTTGGCTCGCGTTGCCGACCGCGCCCTGGGTGCCGAATGCGCGAGGCTGGGCGAGTGACCACTCGATCCCTAGTTTGTTAGCGGTATCGAGGGTGGCCTCGACGACGATGGTCTCGATCATCACCTGTTCGGGGATTTTATCGAGCTGGTCGAGGATCGAGCGCACCAGGCTGGCGCTGTCGGGAGAGCCGACCACGATCACGCTATTCGTGTTCGGGTCGGGGATGACGGTTACCTGACCGACCAGGTCGCGCACGCTAACCACGCGGCCCTGCTCATCGCGGCCCCGGTTCTGCTGGTTCGTCTGGCCCGGCCGTTGCTGGCCGCCGAGGATCTGCTGGAAGAAGCCCCCCTGGGCCACGCCCACCGAGGTGAGCAGGCGGCCAGCGTCGGCGTTCGGGTCTTGCAAAGCCAGTTCGAGCGCCTGCTGCTGCTGTTGGGCCACGGCCTGGTCGGCAGGAGGCGCGGCCTCGCCGCCGAGCCCGCCCATGAAGTTCGTGGGCCGGTTCTGGTTGCGGTTCTGGTTTTGGGTGTTGCGGTTGGCCGTGCTAGGCGCCCGCGCAACATTAGCCTGGCTGTTCGTGCCCGAGCGGGAGCCGAGAGCTTGAGTTATGAGCGCGGCGACTTGGTCGGCGCGGGCATTGGCGAGCGGGAACACGAACGTAGTGTTCTGGATCGGGATGTCCTTATCCAGCTCCTTGATCACGCTCTCGACGATCTTGAGATTCTCGTCCGTGGCGGTGACGATGAGCGAGTTCGTGCGCGAATCGGCGGCCACCTGGCCGAAGGAGGCTTGGGCGGAGCCGAACCGCAAGGCTTGCTGGAAGCGCTGCTGGAAGTTCACGTTCTGCTGGCCCTGGCCGCCGCGCCCTGTGGGGGCGTTCGAGACGAGCACGTTCTGGACTACGGGGGCAAGGTCGTCGGCTACCGCGTATAGCAGCTTGAACACCCTCGATTGCTGTGGCTGCTCGGTCTGGCGGTCGATTTTTTTGATGAGGTCCTCGACGTCGCGCTGCTGCTTGCTCGGAGCGTTCACGATCACCGAGTTGCTGAAGTCGTCGCTCGAGGCGCGGATCGTGGGGCCGCGGTTGGCCGCGTTTGGATCGGCGGCTTGCGGCAGCTGGAAGTTGCCTCCACCAAACCTGAACCGGCCTCCTCCTCCAAAACCACCACCGCCGCGGAAGGGGTTGTTGGCTTGCGTCGCCTCGGGCGCGAACACCTCGTTGATCACGCGCGCGACCTCGCTGGAGTTGGCGTACTTGATCGGATAAACCTTGAGCTGGCTCTGCTCTCGGCCTCCTCCGGAGCCGCCACCGCCCGTCAAGGCGGCGATGTCGAGCCCGGCGGGCGCGCCCCCACCCTTCGCCTTCTGTCGGATTACGAGCAGATTGCCTTCCTTCTTCAGCTCAAAGCTCTTGAGCCCGAGGACGGTGTTGAGGATTTGAAAGGCATCGTTGAGGCTGACCGGCGCCGCGCTCGTAATCGTGAGGCCGCCAGTCAGGGCGGGGTCCTTGACGATGGTGATGCCGGAAGTCTTCTGAAAGAGGCTGATCACGAGGTCGGCGTTGGCGTTGCGGAAATCGAGCTTCATCCGGATCTTCGGATTGAGCTTGAAGGACTGCCAGGCGGGGGGAGATTCGCCCGTATCGAACTGGCCGAACGCGCAAAGCGGCGTGATCGCCAGCATCAAGATTATTGCTCTGAAGGTCTTCATTTGTTCGTCTCCTGCCCTTAATCCCCCGCCGGCGCCGGTGCTGCATCCACCACTGCAGCAGGCGCCGCTGCGGCTGGCTGGCCGCTGGAAGTCGCGTTACCGCCCCCCCGCCGTCCGCGGCGACGGCCTCCATTCCCGTTCGATTGTGCCTCAGGAACCACCGTGAGGGCGCCGATCGCCCCTTGCAATGGCGCGCCAGGCTGAACGGGCTGCAACCCTGGCGCAGGCTCCGGTTCAACCGGGGCAGCCAGCTTCAATTCGCGGGTTTCGCCGTCGTCCGAGGTGAGCATGACAGACTCAGAGCTGGCGCTCGTGACGCGGCAAGTCTTCCAGCGTTCTCCCACGTTTAGAAAAACGCCATCGCCGGTGGTTGTGTTCTCCAGCAGCACGTTCTTCTTGCCGTTGATCTCGGCGGTGCCGGTGTAAGCCCAGTTGCCCTCGCCGTTGGCAAACGATGGAGGCACGAGGTTCTCGCCGAAGACACCCTTGCCGGCGGGCCCGGAGGCTAGCCGCGCGATCAGGGGACGAAACGCGTTCTTGGGCTTGTCGGTGATCGGCCCGAAGTTGGCGGCGAGGTCTGCCTTGAGTTGCCCGTCCGGTTGGGTCGATGCCACCGTTTTCCCACGCGAGGCCGACTTTTTGGCAGGCTGGTCGGGCTCGGTGAGCACGACGCCCGCGTAGACCACGCCCCCGAGGACGAGCGTATAGAGCCAAATACGAGGGATCTTAGGCATGGCCAAGCTCCTCGCCCTTCAGGTAGGCGTACAGAGCCATTGTCGCGGACACCTTGTCGCTCGCGCCTTCCGATGCGGAAATCTGGATGTTGTTGATCGCCAGCTTGGAGCCGCCTGCTTCGATGTCGCGGGCGAACCCGAGAACGGCCAGGTACGTACCCTCGACGCTAACCTGGAAGGGAAGCCGGGTCAGCCCTTCAACTGCATCCGCCTTCTCGGGGCGGAAAGATGCGAGGCGCAAACCGCGGCCTTTGGCGGTGGTCGTCACCTGGGCGAGAGCAGCCGGTCCGACCGCTTGCTGGGGCATCTGCCACACGCTGGCGTCCATTTTCGCGGCAGCCGCCTTGGTTGTCTGCTTTGCAGATTCAAGAGAGTCGTAGGCCGATGCAAGCTCAGCGCGCTGGGCAGTCGCCGCCTTCGCGATGGAAGGCGCGGGCGATAGAACGAGGAAGGCCAACGTGCCGACGAACACAACGATGGCGGCTAGGCTGATCGCCCCTGGGGCCGGGTCGGTTCGATCGATTCGGATCATGGCTTGCCGCTCCCCTTGCGCGGCGCGGCGAGCGTAAGGTTGCCGACCGCGACGGCGGAGACAGAGAACTGTACGACTGGCGCCTGCTCGATAGTGCCGTTGTTGGCAAATACGAGCCGAACGTCTCTGAGCCGCGGGCTGGCTTCGAGTGCGCGCAGATAGGTTGCGACCAGGTCGGCCCTGGTGGCGGTGCCCCGAAGGATGAGCGGCTTGGATCGCTCGATCCCCATACCGGTTAGCCAGACGCCGTCCGGGGTCGAGTTCGCGACCAAAGTGAGCACGTCGCCCAGCTTCTGGGCGGGCGCGAGCGCCCGGTCGAGGGCGGCCTGCGCGCTCTTCAAGTCGGTGAGCTTGGCCTGCTCGCTTGTAACCATCGAACGAACGGTGGCAAGCGTGGCCTGATTGCGGCCTTGAGATCGACGTACGGCGGCCCCTTGGGCGCCCCGAGAGACAATCGCGTAGCCTAAGAGGATCGCGGCGGCAAGGGCCAGGGCGGAGGCAGTCATCATGGCCTTTCGGTGGGTGGCTTTGGCTCGCGCGGTCGCTACCTCGTCTGGCTCGAGATCGACACCGATGTCGGCCGCCTCAGGCAGGGCGAGAGCGGCAAGCGCGGTGAGCGAACTCCTCGCCCAAGAACCGCCCGCGAATCCGTTCGTCACGAGGATGGGGCTAAAGCGCAGCCCTGCGGCCGCATAGGTTCTAGCAACCTCGTCTTCGAGGGTGGCGGAGGTGGTCCCATGGGGAAGCAGCCGGCTTGCCCGCAGTTCGCCCCCCTGCACCAGGTCTACGCTCCATCCATCCCCTTCGGAGTGAACCACTGCGCAATCGGCCACGCCCTCTTTACGGGCGAGCACCGCGCTCCCGTAGGCGATGGGTAGGGCCTCGATCGCCTCCCAGCCGACTTCGTCCAACTCACGCGCCAGTTGCCGCAAGTTGCTGGTGGCGGCGGCTGATACCACCGCCAGACGCCCTTCCGCGCCCACATCGCCGGTAAGCGATAGATCGACGGCTAGGGAAGCGATCGGCAAAGGAAACAGCTGACCTGCGGACAAGCGCACTACGGCCATGGCCTGCGCCTTGGGCGCGTCGGGCACGCGCACCGAGCGCAGGAATACCATCTGGCGCGCCAGAGCCACCCGCACCCGCCTGCCCGAGCCCCATTCTGGCGCGATCGGCTTGAGCGAAGGTCCCTCTCGGCGGACTCCCGTTGTTGGGTCATACACGGTCACGCGGGTGGGCGACCACTCGACAAGCAAACTGGCGGGTTGGACCACTGCCCTCATGGTAAGTGCCCCAACTGGACGTCGTTCGTCGCGTCCTGCCAGTTCCAGCGAGCGGGCATGTCGGAATACGGGGCCTCTTCCATCCGGAAGAACCGGGGGGTAGCCCCGTCGGTGCGAACCAGGACCTGAAAGTAGGCGACCGACGATCCCGCCTTCGCCTCGATCTGCAGGAGGAAGCCGTCCGAATTGAGGCTGATCCGATCCGAAATGCGTTGGGCGAGCGCCACATTGAAGCCCGGCACTGAGAGGAGATCGGCAAAGCTGGCGATGCCTTGCGGCTGGCGGCTGACGATCTGCGAGGCGATGTCCGAGGTGATGCCGGGCAGGGTCACGAGAGCGTCTTGGCTGGCCGTGTTCAGGTTGAGGCGGCCGCTCACCGTCGTCGCCCCGCCCACCGAAAAACCGTCGAGCAGGGCGCCGGCGGCTCGGTTGTTCATGCCGGGGAGGGCGAGAACCTGGGCCATCGACGTAAACGGCGTCTGCCTACGGGCCATGATCTGAATTACGAGATTCTGGGGCAAGCCGCTTTGCTGAAGGCGGGGAAGGGGCGCGGTGTTGATGTTCACCCTTGGCTGCCCGCTTGGCCCCACGTTGCGCGCGACCGAATCGACAGTAGCAAGATCGTACAGGGTCGGTTGGGAAGTCGCGTTGGTCACGATGGCGCTCGACGACGGGTTCTGCGGCTCGTACATCGTCTGCGGAGTAAACCCGCGAATCTGGAGCAATTCGTCGAACGTGTCGAGCGCCCGGAGCTTGGTGTTATACGGCACGGCGAGGCCGTGATAATAGTCGTCCTTGGCCCCAAGCGCCCGGGCGGTCTGGCCGGTCGAGCGCCAGTCGAGGAGGCTGTCGATCTGCTCGGCGGTCAGGGGAAGACGCTCTAGCTGAGCCTGGTCGGCCGTGTTCAGATTGACCTGTGCGCCCGCGTCCACCACCTTCAGCCTAAAAGAGAGCGAGCCCACGACGAAGTTGTCCGCCCCGTTGTTGCCTAGGGTCGCCCAATCTTGCTGCTGAGTCGTCGTACCCCCGGTTTGGGCGGCGAGCACGGCGATCGCCCGCTCGACGGCGGCGCGCGCGGCCGCATCCGCCCGGCGACGCTCCATGCGGTTGATTCGGGCTTTGACGTCGACTCGGTGGGTCGCGGCGACGCTGGCGAGAATCGAAACGAGCCCAGCGAGGAGCACGACGATCACCACGAATGTCACGCCGCGACGCTTCATTGGTTGGCCCCTTGCGCCACCGGGTTGTCGGGAGTGACGTTGCTGGAGGCGATCCGGACCACGAACACGCGCGACTGCTCGTCGCCCTCGATCTGGTAGCTCACCCGCACAGCCGCGGGCAGGCGGTGGGCGCCGGTCTGCGTGTTCCACTGGGGCTGCCAGTTGAGGCCGTCGAAGAACTCGAAGCCGATCTGGCGGACGCCGGCGTCGAATACCGATTCGAGGCCGCCTTGGGTCGGATCGCCGTCGGCGGGTCGCTGCTGTCGGATGAAGAGGCCTTGCTTTTGCTCGGGTGGGTTGCCGACCGGCGTCATCGAAAGGCCGACTTCGATGGAGCCCCCTTGGGGGCCGAGCTCTGAATTCATCGATTCAAAGTCGTTGTTGCTGTCCAGCATGATTCCCGGCAGCCGCTGGCCCACGCAGGTGAAGACCAGCGTGTCGGAACTGTTGGTGGACGCCACCGCGGCGGGGCCGCTTTGCTGGGCGCCAACCTCGCCGATGAAGTAGGAAAGACGGTCGGTGCGGTCCGTCCCGAGCGTCGCGCTGGCAATGAGCCGAGACAGCCGGTCCTCAAATCGGATTCTCGCCTCCTCGCTTTGCCGCGCATCGAGGGAGCGACGCTCGAAGCCAAGGCTCGAGATATAGGCGCTGCCGATCGCTCCAGTTAGGACCGCGGTCATGAGTCCCGCCACGAGAAGCTCGATCAGGGTCATGCCTCGGCGTCTCATCCCGCGCCTCCCGACGTTCCCGTAGCAGGCGGGCTGTAGCGGAGGGTTTCGATCCGTGCGATCGCGTTCTTGGTGTCCTCGCGGTCAGTCACGTTCAGCCGCAGGGTGTAGAGGTTGTCCACGCCGCTCGGGATTACTTCGAGGTTCCAGGCGTGGGCGGTGTCGTTCCAATCCGCAAAATCGCCTGAAATCGGCGTGGTGCCCACCTGGCCCGTCGCCAGTAGTTCGTCGAGCTTGCGAACGGCCAACCTTTGGCAGCTTTCGCGTTCGCGCAGGACGACATCGCTGTGGGTCATCGCGCCGAGGCCCCGGAGCGCGGCGGTCATGCCGATGCCGACGAGGACGACGCCGACCACCACCTCGATGAGGGTGAAGCCCAGGCGGCTAGCGCTGCTCATAGCTGCCCGCCTCCCAGGTTTCGTCGCTTGATTGGGCCACCGCCTCGTCGAGGGTTGCCAGCCCGTTGGAACGGATATTGAGCGCCGCCTCGACGCCGCCGGGCAAGGCCAGATCGACGCTGCCGGCATCGGATGAACCGTCTGGATAGAAGCGCACTTCCCAATCCGCCGGCTCGACCCCGCTGTCGTTGAGAAGGAACTTGGCTAAAGTCACCGTCTCGGGAGCGTCGACGGTTCGGAACGGGTCGGGTTGAGCGGACTCCGTGGAATCCTCGGTCAACGTCAGAGACGTGCCCGACGTTCGCAGGCGCACGGGAACGGCATCGGTGATCGACCTCATCCTCGCCTCCGCAGGCAGGCGTCGGAGCGCGACGATAAAGGCGCGCTCCTGGCGCGACCTCTCGTCGCTCACTAGGTTTGGGAGCACCGCCGAGGCGAATAGCGCGATGAGAAACACCACCGCGCTCATTTCCAGCAAGGTGAAGCCGCGCGACCTATTCATCCAAGATATCTGCCGCATCGCCGTCCCCGCCGGGCGCGCCGTCCGAGCCGTAGCTTAGGAGGGTGAAGCTGTCCTTCCCGTTCGGGCCGGGATACTCGTAGTGATAGTCGTAGCCCCATGGATCGGGATGGAGATCGTGATCCATGTACGGGCCCTTCCAGTTCTTCGCGTCCGATGGGGCGGTGCGCAGGGCCTGCAAGCCTTCCTGCGTGGTCGGATAGCGGTCGTTGTCCAGCCGGAAATGCTCGAGCAGGGTGTGGAAGGTGGAGATATCGGCCTTGGCCGCAGCAACTTTGGCTTGACTCGCGCGGCCCACGACGCGGGGAACAACCAATGCGGCGAGGATGGCGATGATGATGATCACCACCATCAGTTCGATGAGCGTAAACGCCCTTCTCACGCGAAAAGTCATTTGATCAACTCCTGAGCCTGGAAAATCGGCAGCAGCACCGAAAGCACGACAAACCCCACGATCCCTCCCATCACGAGCACGATCATGGGTTCGAACACCGCGGTCAAGCGTCGCAACCCGTTGTCGACTTCAAAATCGAGGCTGTCCGAGACACGAGAGAGCATCTTGGGTAGGTCGCCCGTTTCCTCGCCGATCGCCACCATGTGGGTCAGAACCGGGGGGAAAACCCCCGTGTCTCGCATCGCAACCGCGACCGCGCGGCCCTCGCGCACCTCGCCTGCCACCCGGTCACCGGCGGTGGCGATCACGCGGTTTCCGGCCGAGAGGCCGGCCAGGTGCAGGGCGTCGAGGATGGGAACTCCTCCAAAGATCAGAGTTCCGAGCACGCGCGCGAAGCGCGAGACGGTGGCCTTTGTCATCACAGGGCCCAGCATCGGCGAGTGCAGCAAGAGCGCGTCTCTGGCCGAGGCGCCTGTCTCGGTTGCAACCCAAGCTCGGTAGAACACGGTGGCCGCCACGATGCCGCCAAGCAGAAACAGCCCCTTGGCCGAAACGAAATCGGTGAAGAGGAGCAGCATCTTGGTGGAGAGCGGCAAGTCGCCGCCGAGGTCCTTGAACACCACTACCAGCTTTGGAATGACGAAGGTGACCAGGAACACGACGACTCCGACCGCGGTGACGGTCAGCACGCCCGGGTAGATCATCGCGGAGACGATCTTGCTCTTCCGCTCGACTTCGGTCTCTTGGAACTGGGCGAGACGCTCGGCCACCTGGGCGAATTGGCCGCTGGCTTCGCCGGCGCGAAGCGTCTGGGTGTAGACTTGCGGGAAGAGGCGAGGATGCTGGGCTAGGGCCTCGCTGACCGGCATTCCGCCGCGCACCTCGACCAGCGCGCCTTCGGCCACTCGTCTCAGCTCGGAGCTCTCGGATTGCTCGGCTACCACCTGGAGCACCCGGTCGAGGGGCAATCCCGCCGCCGCCAGGTCCGCCATTCGGCGCGTGAAGAGGGCGAGATCGGCCTTGCTCGCCCTTCGGCGACCGACCTTCTCGCCCGCGCTGGCTTCCGGTTTGCTCGCCTTGATCTCAACGACGAAGCGACCTTCGGCGGAGATGGCCGCGATGGCCGCATCGGCGGTGGACGCTTCGGTTACGCCCGACTTACGCCGCCCGGCGGGGTCGAGGGCGACGTAGGCGAACGTCTGCACTTAGAACTCCTCCCGCTGGCAGACTCGCAGAACCTCTTCGGGCGTGGTACGCCCTGCAAGGACGGACAGCTTGCCATCTCCAAGCAGCGTTCGCATTTCCTGAGCCTTGGAAGCGTAAGTCTTGATTTCAGCAGCGGAGCGGTGTTCCACGGTGAGGTGGCGGACCTCCTCATCTACCAGAAGGATTTCGTACAGGCCCTGCCGTCCGCGGAAGCCGGTGCCCTGGCATTTCTCGCAGCCGGGGCCTCGCCGCCAAGGCGCCCTCTTCTCGGTCGGTTCGATTCCAACCGCTCGAAGCGCTTCCGCCGAGGGTTGGTCGGCCTTGCCGCAGTTGGCGCAGACCTTTCGAACCAAACGCTGGGCGATCACGCCGATAAGAGAGCTTGCCACCAGATACGGCTCCACGCCCATATCGAGCAGCCGCGCGATGGCGCCCGCCGCATCGTTGGTATGCAATGTGCTGAACACGAGGTGGCCGGTGAGGGCGGCGTGGATCGCGATCTCGGCGGTCTCGTGGTCGCGGATTTCGCCGACCATGATCACGTCGGGGTCTTGGCGGACGATGCTGCGCAGGCCGTTGGCGAACGTGAGCCCGATGTTGGGGCGGACCTGAATCTGGCCGATGCCCGGCACTTGGTATTCGACCGGATCTTCGATGGTGAGAATGTTGGTGGTGGGGGACCAGATCTCTTGCAGCGCCGCGTAAAGCGACGTCGACTTGCCCGCGCCGGTCGGTCCTGTGGCGAGAATGATGCCGTGGGGCATCGCGATGAGCCGGCGGAATTTCGCCAGCGTATCGGCCTGCATTCCCAGCTCGGTGAGGCCCATTAGGGCGGCGGTCTTATCAAGGATGCGCATCACCGCGCGCTCGCCGAATACGGTGGGCACGATCGACACGCGAACGTCGATCTGCCGCCCTGCGATCGTGAGCTTGATGCGGCCGTCCTGAGGCAGCCGCCGCTCGGCGATGTTCATCTCGCCGAGAATCTTGATCCGCGAGACGAGCGCGGCGTGCATGCGCTTGGGCGGGCGCATCATCTCGTTCAGCATCCCGTCGACGCGATACCGAACTTTGATCTCGCGTTCGTACGGCTCGATGTGTACATCGCTCGCCCCGTCCCGTACGGCCTGGGCGAAGATCAAATTCACCATCTGCACGACGGCGGTCTCGCCCGCCATCTTTTGGAGGTCGGCGAGGTCGGTGGTCTCGTCGATCTCGGTTGCGGCTTCGTCACCAGGAAGTCCTTCCAGAATCTTTTCGAGGAAGTGCTCCTCGATGCGCTCGCGGATGCGGGCGGGATCGGCAAGAACAGGCCTTACGGGACGGTTGAGAAGGATGCCGAGATCGTCGACCGCGGGCAGGGAGGCGAGCGAGCCCATCGCCACGACCAGGGCTTTACCGTCGATGGCGAGGGGCAGAATCTGGGCACGTAAGGCGAATTCGCCTGGCGTCAATTCGAGCGCCTCGGGTTCCGGGCGCACGAGGTTGAGATCGACGAACTCCAGGCCCGCTTCGGCGGCGCGCATGTCCGGCGACTGGGTGGTCTGGGCTTGTTCGAGGCTCATGGCGAATCCGACGCGGATAGACGGAAAATGACTAAATTAGTTTGCCGGACGTGGCGAACCAGGCACCTAGCTTTTACGGATTGAAGCAAAGGCGGGTTCCCATAGCACTCCGAAGGTCATCCCTTGAAGAGGCTCTTCAACGCGAAGAGGGCGTTCGCCGGCCTCTCCGCGAGGCGGCGCGAAAAGTAGGGGTACCACGACTCGCCGTAAGGGATATAGACTCGCATCCGGTGGCCTTCCGCGACCAATTTCTCCTGCAGGTCGCGGCGAACGCCAAAGAGCATCTGAAACTCGAATCGATCCTTGGGCAGGTTGAGCGCCTTGGCGCTGCGCTGGATCTTCTCAATAAGCGCCTCGTCGTGGGTGGCGAAGGCGGGATAGGCACAAGCTTCGAGCATGCGTTCGGCCAGCCTCATATAGGCCTCGTCCACGCGCATCTTCTCTTGGTAGGCGACGTCCGCCTCTTCAAAATAAGCGCCCTTCACAAGGCGGATGCGAAGCCGGCGCATCGCCGCCCACTCGACGTCCTCCGTCGTTCGGTAGAGGTAGCTCTGGAGCACCGTGCCCGTGTTCGGGTAGTCGACGTGCACCCGCTCGACCAGCTTGACAGTCCGCTCCGTGTAAGGCGAGCCCTCCATGTCCACCCGCACGAAATTGCCGATCGCCTTGGCGACGGCCAGCACCTCGCGGTAGTTCTCCTCGGCAAAGTCGTCGCTTTGGTCGAGGCCGCATTGGGTGAGCTTGACCGAGAGGTTGACCGTCTCCACAAGGCCGTCGGCGTAGCCTACGTGATCCATCGGCATAACCTCCTTGATGGCCGCTATGCGCTTGAGAATCTCGATGTAGGTGTTCTTTGCGTGAACCGCCTCCTCGCGGGACTGGACGTTTTCGCCCAGGTAGTCGAGCGACACGTAGATGCCCTTGGGGAGCAACTCCTCGGCGGCGGCAATCGCCTGGTCCAGGGTCTCTCCCGCAACGAAGCGACGGATAAGGGGCCGGAATGCCCGAGACTGGGTGATCATCTTGCGCACCGGTCGCATCTCGGATGCTTTTAGGATCATCAGGCGCGCAAACATGGAGGCCGATGGAGTGTACACCTTGGGGTGGTCGCGCGAGGCTGAAGCCTCTACGCGGAGATGGCGCAGGTCTGAGAGGCCGAATCTTGGAGAAAGCCGAGCAAGAGTTCTTCCGCCTCGGAGTAGGACGAGCTGGACGACAACCTGGCTCGCAGGGCGGCGGCGCCCGGAGCGCCCTTGACGTAGAGCGGCAGTTGGCCCCGCAACGAGCGGCAGGCTTGCAGTTCGGGATTCGTGTGCTCCCCCCGCGGCTCCCATCCCTCCCGTTCGTGGTCGATCGCTAGCCGCAGATGCTCGAGGGCGGTCGAGACGCGCTCATCCAGGCTCGGCGGTCGGGGCGTCGCCTCGCCCATGACGCCGGCTCGGATTTCCGCGAGCGCCCAGGGGTTCGAAATGGCCACTCGTCCCACCATGACCCCGTCGCAGCCGGTCTCGCGCATCATCCGGCTGGCGTCGTCCGCGGTTCGAACATCGCCGTTGCCGACCAGCGGAACGCTCACTGCCTTGCGCATGGCCTCGATCAACGTCCAATCGGCGGTGCCGTCGAAACCCTGGCGGGCGAAGCGAGCATGGAGCGTGATCATCGCCGCCCCTTCGGCCACGAAGCGCCGGGCGAGTTCGGGCGCGGCAAACAGATCGTAGTCCCACCCCGCCCTCACCTTGACCGTGACGGGCACGCGTACCGCACGCACCACTCCTCGCACGATCTGTACCGCCATGTCGGGGTCTTTCAGGAGGGAAGCGCCCGCCCCGGTGCGGCAAACCTTGGGCACCCAGCATCCCATGTTGATGTCGACCAAATCGGCGCCCGCTTCCTCGGCGAGGCAGGCGGCTTCCGCCATCGACTCCGGGTCGCCGCCAAAGATCTGGATTCCCAGCGGGCGCTCTTGGTCGGAGACTCGCATCTTCCGAAGGGCGGCGAGCCGGTTGAAGCGGGCCGCCATCGCGCTGACGAACTCGGTGAACATCAAGCCTGGCCGCCCGATGCGTTTGGCGATCAGCCGGAAGGGAAGGCTGGTCACATCCTCCATCGGCGCGAGCAGAAGCGGATTCTCGATTTCCAGTCCGCCGATCCTCAACATGCGGCCTTATTGTGGCAGCCGGTTCAAAATAAGTCGTGGCGGCGCGCGGCTATGTGGTTCGGGGGACAGTTCAAGGCGTCGGCTTCCGTATGTACGTCTTGCGGCTTGGGCTTGGCCATGGGTTCAAGGGGGAGGTTTGGAACCGGCCCGACGGGGCAGTCGAAGTAGTGGCCGAGCACGAGCAAGCCGAGCGACTCGAGTGGCTCTTGAAGGCGCTTTGGGACGGGCCGGGCGAAGTTCGGGAAGTTGTCGACCGGCCGCTGGACGATCAAGGCTTTGCGGAATTCCGGATCGCCCACGCGCGCCGCGTTTTGTGACAGGTTTGCAAAACAGCCGATAGTTTGGCGCAAACCTGTCATATGATAAGAGGTGTTCTCGTTCGTGCCGCGCGATGAGGCGTGGCCGCTCGATGGTGAGCAACATGGAACAAAGCAGTCTTCATGACGCCAAAGACCCCCGTGGGGGTCGCGGAATAGGGCCGGAGCCTCCGCCTGCCGAAGCGGCGGGCCCCGAGGAATCGGTCGAGGAGTACCGGCTCTATTACCCGCTCGTGAGCGAGTGGGCGCACCCAGATGGAGTCCGGTTCGATTTCCCCCGCGACTGAAGTGCGCCGACCGTGATCCAGGGACCTAGCCCGTCGTTCCAAGGGGGTTTCGGGCGCCCTGGTTCTCGCAGGAAGGTCTCAGCGCGCGTTACGGTAACGAATCTCGTCGCGCACCAAGCGCTCGAACTGGGGGGCAGGAGGGGCGGGGCTCCGAGCCCCCGCAAACACATCTTCGCCGCCGAGCCAGCGTTCGGTGGCGTCAGGATTTTCGAGTGCAATAGCGATTGCCAGGCCGAGCTCCACGAGGTCGCCGGGCATTCCGCGCACGCGTAGCATGAGGTGCAGGCCCCAGCGGACGACGCCCGCGGTCTGAATCAGCTCCGGCAGGGTGGGCACGGGGCCGGAATCGTGCTTGCCCTCGAACAAGAATCGCTTGCACACGTTCGCATCGGTCGAGTTGTAGCCTCGACAGATCAGGGGCCGCGCGGCATGGGCCGTGCAGAGTCCGTCCACCAGCATCGGACAGGTCGCGCTGTGGAGCACGCGCTCGACGCCCGGGTACTCGGCAAGGGTCTGGGCGTAGGCGGCGCACCGGCTCTTGAGCGCGTCGATTTGACCGGGGTCGAAGTTCTCTCTGATCCATTGGGCTAAGAGCAGGACCTCGGGGATCGTGGCCGCCACTACCTGGTGGCAGCACCAATGACAGCCCATCGAGCACGCCACTGCCTTGCCCTTGCCCTTGGCGGCCGCCTCGCCCACCTCGTGCTCCAGCCGGTCGATCTCGCGGGAGGCGTAGGATTCCAGCTTCCTAAGAAGTCCGTTGATCCGCTCCGGAGTCGTGACGCCCTCGGTTGCCCGATCGGAAAGCGCCCGTGATGAATCGAGCATGCCCTGAAGGCGAGGGGGAAGCTGTATCGGGCCGGGATCGGGGACGTTCATGGGGCGCGGGTAGCGAACACGCTTGATCGATCGAAAGTGGTAGCGGCGCGCGGACTCGAACCGCGGACCTAACGGGTATGAACCGTTTGCTCTAGCCAGCTGAGCTACGCCGCCGTCACGACCTCATTTAGGGTACCAGACGAGCCTAGCCGAGTACGACGTTGACCAACTTGTTCGGCACCACGATCACCCGCCTCACCGACTTGCCGTCGATGTGAGGTTGCACCTTGGGCGAGGCGAGGGCGGCCGCCTCGAGCTCAGGCTGCCCGATCCCGGCGGGCACGTGCAGCGTGTCGCGCAATTTGCCGTTCACTTGCACGGCGATGGTCACGATGTCGTCCTTGGCGAGGTCCGCGTTCCACTTAGGCCATGGCGCGGTGTACGTAAAGCCCTCTTTCCCGATCGCGTGCCATAGCTCGTCTCCGCTGTGCGGGGCCGCAGGGCTAAGGAGCAGGATCAGGCTCTCAAGGGCCTCGCTCGCTGCCAGGCCGAGAGCGCGCGAAGGCTGGTCCGCGCGCACCCGGTCGCCCAACTCGTTGACGTAGATCATTAGGGCCGACACATACGTGTTGAAGGCAAAGCGCTCGATGTCTTCGGTCGCCTTGCGGATCGTCTGGTGCGTGAGCCTGCGTACGGCCCGCGCGGGTTCGTCCAATTCTTCTAGGTCGAGGAGCGTGCGCCACTGGGGGTCGTACAACTCCTTGAGCTCGGATGCCAGCTTGAACACCCGGCTGAGATACCTGCTCGCCCCCTGCATCCCCTCGTTCGACCACCGCACGTCTTGCTCGAAAGGCGCGACGAACAATTCGTAGATGCGCAGGGCGTCGGCGCCGTATACGGCCACCGCCTCGTCGGGGGTTACCACGTTGCCCTTCGACTTGCTCATGCGCACCCAACGCCAAACGACCTGATCTTTGGGCAGTTCGGCTGCTTCCTCGAACGAGATCAGAATGCCTTCCTCGCCGACATCCAGCTTCTCGCCTGGCGCCGGCTTTCGGAAGGGCGTATTCGCAAGCACCTGCCCTTGGTTGCGCAAGCACTGGAACGGCTCCTTCACCGGTACCAGCCCCTCATCGAAGAGCACCTTGGTCCAAAAGCGGGCATAGAGCAGGTGCATCACCGCGTGCTCGGCCCCGCCTACGTAGCAATCGACGGGCATCCAGTAAGCCACCTTCTCGGGCGACCAGGCCTTCTCGTGGTTATCGGGATCGCAAAAGCGCAGGAAATACCACGACGAGCAGGCGAACCCCCCCATCGTGTCGGTTTCCCTCTTGCCAAGGCGCCCGTCGGGATCGGTGACGTTGACGAACTCGGGAATGCCGGCAAGCGGGCTGGATCCGTCGCCCGATGGCTCGTAGTGGTCGACGATCGGCAACTGCACGGGGAGTTGGTCCTCGGGCACGAGGTGATCGTGCCCGTCCGCGCCGTGGATGATGGGGATGGGGCACCCCCAATACCGCTGGCGCGAGATCAGCCAGTCGCGCAGCTTGTACTGCACCTTGCGCTCGCCGATGCCCCTGGTTTCGACCCATTGCCCGAGTGCTTCGATGGCTTGGGGCACGGGCATGCCTGAGTACGAGCCCGAATTGACGAGCACGCCGCACTTGTCATCGAACGGCAAGCCGCACGGTGAACCGTCGGGGGAGATCACTTGCCGAATCGGGATTGAGAACTTGGTGGCGAATTCGTGATCGCGGGCGTCGCCTCCGGGGACCGCCATGATCGCGCCGGTGCCGTAGGTGGCCATAACGTAATCCGCCACCCAAATCGGCGTCTTCTCGCCGTTGACCGGATTGATCCCGTGCGCGCCCGTGAACACGCCCGTCTTATCTCGGCCAACCGCTTGACGGTCTTGATCGCTGAGGCGTTTGGCCGCTTCACAATACGCTGTGATCTCGCCCGCGTGAGGCTCGCCCACGATGCGGCGCAGCTTCTCGACGAGGGGATGCTCGGGCGCGAGCACCCAGAAGGTGACGCCGAAGATGGTGTCGATGCGGGTAGTGAAGACTTCGAAGGCGAGTTCGCGTTCCTTCGGCAACACCTGGAACTCACCGCTCGCGGGCGTTTCGCCACTTCCAAGAGGGGCAACCTTGGCCGAAAACTGCACCCCCTCCGATCGGCCGATCCAGTTGCGCTGCTGCGCCTTGATGCCCTCCGGCCAGTCGACGGTGTCGAGATCGTCGATCAGGCGCTGGGCGTAGTCGGTGATCTTGAAGAACCACTGCGGGATCGTGCGCCGCTCGACCAAGGCGCCCGAGCGCTCCGCGCGCCCCGCGATCACCTCCTCGTCGGCAAGCACCGTCTTGTCGACCGGGTCCCAGTTCACAGTCGCGGGCTTGCGATGGGCCAGCCCGCGCCGATGCAGCACCTCGAAAATCCACTGCGTCCAGCGGTAATAGGTGGGTTCGCTGGACGCGAATGAGCGGGACCAATCGTAGCTGATCCCGATCAATTCCATCTGCCGACGGTAGGTGGCGGCGTATCGCTCGATCATCGGCGCGGGATGGGTCTTGTTCTTGATCGCCTCGTTTTCGGCGGGCAGGCCGAAGGCGTCGAAGCCCATCGGGTGGAGCACGTTATAGCCCTGCATCCGCTTCATCCGACAGACCACATCGGTGGGAATGTAGTTGCGGCAGTGGCCGACGCTGAGGCCGGCGCCGCTCGGGTACGGAAAGAAGTCCATCCCGTAGAACTTGGGCTTCTTCGGGTCCTCGGTGGTCTTAAAGAGGTCGGCCTCTTGCCAGGCGGCCGGCCACTTGGCCTCGAAGGCGGCGGGATCGTAACGGTCGGCCATACCGCTTGATTGTATCAGGACGATGCTAGCCGGCGGATTCGCGCGGGCCCGCGCCTTCGGATGGCGCGGCCGGATCGTTCGACTTAGGAGGCGAGGGTCTCGGCTCGGGAAGCGGCGGGAACAGGGAAGCGAGCGTGATTCGCGTGTGCTCCATCTCGAGGTGCTCAATCGTTACGCTCAGGCTGCGCCCCCCCGGAGTCTTTCCTTGCACGAACCCCTTGAAACCCATGCTCTCGAATTCGTGCCCGAGGGCTTTGGCGTAAAACTGGCCGACGGGCTCTACGGCATCGGAGGTTATGAGAAACACGTCGATCTCCGAGCGCTTGCCCAGTTGGCGCTCGGATGCCCACGGGCCCTTCTGCGAGAGCCTCGCGCCGGGATAAACCGGAATCTCGCCCTTGGCGAGCGCCTTCGCGACCTCGGGGTGACTATCAAGTGGCAGGCCCGACCCGTCATCGAGCAATGGCGGCTTCGTCGCAGAGACGCGCGCAGGCGAAGGCGGTTGGCAACCTGCCAAGCTGAGGAGCAGGGCCGGGATAAGGGCGGGGATTGGGTGGCGCACCGAACCTAATTGTGCCGTTCCCGCGCAGGTTCGTGAGGCACGGGCGTGGAAATTGTCGCAAAACAATCGGATCGCTTGGATCGCCTCCTCGTGACTGAGTTGCCCGCTTTCAGCAGAACGCGGTTGGCCGCGCTGATATCGGAAGGCAAGGTGCTCGTCGACGGCCAGCCGCGCAAGCCCTCCTTCCATGTGGAAGCGGGGATGCGCGTATGCCTCGATGCCCCCGAGCCCAGGGCGGCCCACGATTTGACCCCGAGCGATATCCCCCTCGATGTCGTTTACGAAGACGAAGCCATTCTGGTGGTCAACAAGCCACGTGGCCTTGCTTCTCATCCGGCACGGTCGCTTCGTGAGCCCACTCTGGTCAACGCGCTCTTGGCGCGTCCCCACGACCTGAGCGAGGTAGGTCCGCCCTTTCGGCCCGGGATCGTGCACCGGCTCGACAAGGAAACGACAGGGCTCTTGCTTGTGGCGAAAACCGACTTCGCGCACCTTGCTCTCGCCCGCCAGATCGAGGCTCGCTCCGTATCCCGGATTTACGTAGCCTTGGCGCGGGGCCGGGTGGAGCAAGACTCCTTCCGGATCGAAGCGGCGGTCGCCCGCGACCGTCGCGATCGGAGGAAGATGGCGATAGACGCCGGCGGACGGTCGGCGGTGACTCACGGGCGGGTCTTAAACCGCGACGAAATGGCCACGCTGCTTGCGCTTAAGCTTGAAACGGGACGAACCCACCAAATCCGCGTTCATCTGGCCTCGATCGGCCATCCGGTCGTGGGAGATTCGATCTATGGCTCGAAGGGCAGGGAAGAGCTTCCTCTGCAACTCCACGCAACGCTGCTGGCCTTCGACCACCCGGTGACAGGCGAGCGCGTGGAACTCTACGCAGCCCCGCCGTTGGATTTTGCAAGGCGCGATGCGGTGAGCCGGACGGAACTCGAAGCTATTTGGGTGTAAGGGCCGCTCAGTCCTCGGTCGGAACCTTTACGAACGCCTTCTCGCGTTCGCGCGCTGCGACCGCGCTGACCACGCATCGGATAGCGGAAACCACTCGCCCGCTCTTGCCGATCACCTTGCCCACGTCGTCAGGCGCCACATGCACGAAGAAGATTCGCGTGGAGCCGTCGACCTCTTCCTCAATCCTCACGTCTTCCGGGTGCTCGACCACGGAACGCACAAGCGCTTCGACAAAGGGGCGATAGCTCATTCGGCCGCCGTCTCCGGAGCTTCGGCCGCCGCCTCTAGCTCAACGAGAGGTTCATCTTGGGGGGGCTCCGGCTCGGTTGCCGATTCCGCCTCAGGCTGTGGCTCAATCGCGGATGCTTCAGGCTGTGCCTCGACGATAGCCTCGGGCTCGGCGGCGGCAACTTCCGCGACTGGCTCATCAGCCTTGGCTTTAGTCTTCGTTGCCGACTCGGGATGGTCGATCGCGGACTTCACCGACATCGCGGCGGTGCGCTTATCGAGAAAGCTGTAATCCCTCTTCGCGTCGGGGCGAGCCTCGAAGTATTTCGGAAGAATCCCGATCTTGTTGAGAAGGTAAGCGGTGGTCTCGGTGGGGCGGGCGCCGTTCATCAGCCAGTGCATTGCGCGGGCTTCGTCGATCTGAATGTGGGTCGGCTTGACTATGGGGTCGTAGGTGCCGATGCTCTCGACGAAGCGTCCGTTGCGGGCGGCGGTGCTCGGCGCTACCACGACGCGGTAATAGGGCCGGCCTTTCGTGCCGATGCGGCGAAGTCGAATCTTAACCATGAGTCTTGTGGTTCGCGTCAGCGGCGCCGCGCATGTCGTCCGTAGCGCTGCTTCATCAGCCCGATCTGCTTCATGTTCCGGCGCATCTCATAGAGCTGTTTGATCAGCCCGTTGACCTCTTCCACCGATGTGCCAGAGCCTCGCGCCAGACGCTTCCTTCGCGAACCGTTTATTATATCCGGGTTCGTGCGCTCGCGGGGCGTCATGCTCAGGATGATCGACTCGATTCGGTTGATCTTCTTGTCGTCGATCTGGTCGGGCGCCTCCTGCGGGATGTTGATGAACCCCGGCACCATCTTGAGCACGTTCTGAAGCGGGCCCATCTTGCGCATCGCCGCGAACTGCTGTAGCATGTCCTCGAAATTGAAGGTGCCCCGCGTGAGCTTGGCCTCGAGGTCGGCTGCGTCGCCTTGGTCGACCGCCTGCTCGGCTTTCTCGATGATGCCGAGCACATCGCCCATGCCAAGGAT
Source organism: Fimbriimonas ginsengisoli (assembly GCA_016179045.1). Lineage (GTDB taxonomy): Bacteria > Armatimonadota > Fimbriimonadia > Fimbriimonadales > Fimbriimonadaceae > JACOSL01. Next base: position 47,310 of record JACOSL010000038.1, read on the forward strand.
GCGTTGAGCCATGCGGTCGGGGTGAAACAGCTCGAGCGCGTCGATCTGCTCGCCCACGCCGATAAACCGGACGGGAACCCCCGTCGCCTCGCGCACGCTCAGCACCGCGCCGCCGCGAGCGTCGCCGTCTAGCTTCGTGAAGATGGCCCCGGTCAGGGCGATCGCTTCATGAAAGGCGGCGGACACGTTCACCGCTTCCTGGCCCGTGGTCGAATCGACCACGATAAGGGTCTCGTGGGGCTTGACCGCGTCGCGCACCGCCTTAAGCTCCCGCATGAGCGGCTCGTCGATCTGCAGGCGCCCGGCCGTATCCACTATCAGCGTGTCGAGCAGCATATGCTTGCAGCGGCCCAGCGCGTCTTTGGCCACCTGCAGCGGCGTTTCTCCGCCCTTCGGAACCGCCACCGGCACGCCCACTTGCTCGCCGAGAACTTCCAATTGATGGATCGCGGCCGGCCGTTGAAGGTCGCAGGCGGCCATCATCGGCTTCTTGCCCTGCCCGATCAGCCATTTGGCGAGCTTGGCGGCGGTAGTCGTCTTGCCCGATCCTTGCAGGCCGCAGAGCAAAATCACCGTCGGGGGAGAGGACGCCCACTTGAACTTGCTGTACTCCCCGCCTAGCAGGTTGGTCAGTTCGTCGCGCACGATCCTGACGATCGTTTGGTCGGCGGAGAGGCTGCCGAATACATCTTCGCCGACCGCCTTCTCCTTTACCGAGGCCACGAAACGCTTGGCTACCGCGAAGTTGACGTCGGCTTCGAGCAACGCCACCCGCACCTCGCGCAGCATTGTGGCGACATCGTCTTCGGAGAGGCGCCCCTGGCGGCGCAAGCCCGCGAAAATGCCCGTAAGGCGGCGGGCCAGGTTGTCGAGCATGAAAGGGCAGTTTACTAGAACCGCCGAGGGCCCGGAGGCTAAGCCATCCGGGCCCTCGTGCTACAGGATTGGGATAGTCCGCTACATGCTGAAAGTCACGCGGAGCGTGGTGATCGTGTACTTGCTGGAAGCGGCGGACGAATCGTTCCACCACTCCCTCGCCAGCATCAGCTTCGCGCGTGGGCTGAGAGCGTGCTGGTAGCTGAGTCCGTGGGCGGTGGCCGTCTTGTTGGCCGAGTTCAGGTCGGACGTGAACTGCTCGTTGCGAAAGTCGAGCGAGCCGCTCTGCCCGACTTTGCCGCCGATCGTGATCTGATAGCCGTGCATGTTCTTGGATACCGCGCTGACGCTGCCCGCCGTGCTCGGCACCCGATCTTGGCCGACTAAGCCCTCGGCGAGCACGTGCAGCCGACCGCCCGCGACGTTCTTGAGGATCGCATGGCCGTAGGCCAGCTTGCGATCGGTCTCAGGCGAAACTGCCGCCGTGCCCGCAAACGAGGGTCTGCGGCCGATCAGGCCCGACAGTCCGACCTCGACGTCCTTCTTGTTCAGCTTGATCCCACCCGTTCCCACCAACCGGCCGTGCCCGCCTGGAGCGAAGGTGAGCTGCTCGGGATCCTCGCTGGTGAGCGCATTCCAAAGGCCGGCCTGGAGGGTCACGCCGCTCGCCATCGCTCGTAGGTTCACGCCGCGCCCTCGCTCGCCGGCGAATAAGGTGCGGTTATAGAGCGCGCGCTCGGGAAGTTCTCGGTCGATGTCGCCGCGCTGGAGGTCGTAGCCCAGTGGGAGCGCTATCTGCCCGGCGGTCGCGGCCCAGCCTCCGCCGGTTCCGGTGTAGGCGAGATAGGCATCTTTGGTGATCGAGCCATTCGTGTCTTTGCCGCCGGCGATGTCAAAGCTCGCCTTCATCGCCATGTTGGTTTCGAGCTTGGCCTCAATGACGATACGCGTGCGTTTGGAGTAGAACGCGCTCTCTTCTTTGCCGGATTGGTCGCTACGCCTGAACTGGAATTGCTCGAAGCCGGAGAGCTTGACCCGCTCGAGCGCATCTAAGCGCTTAGCCTGCTCGGGGCTCAGGCCGCCGCTCTGCTTGGCATGCTTGAGTTCGTCGATCTCCGCCTGTTGGCGGCGGACCGTGTCGCGCAGCGCGGCCACCTCGCGGGCAAGCTCTTGCAGAAGCTTCGTGTTATCTTGCTGGCCGTCCTGGCGCGGGGCATCCAGGGGAACGGCGAGCGCAGGCAACGAGAGGAATGCCGCCGCTGCCCAGCTTGCGGCGACTTTGAAACGCACCTTACCCATGGCTCACTCTGACCGATCCGAGCCGGGCTTAACATGAACGCAATCATGCTTTAACCCCTTCTTAAAGCGCAGAGTCCGCGCGCGCTGTGGGTGGTAAATTTCGGCCCCTTCCCGTGATCGACCTTGCCCGCAAGGGCCCACCCGGACTCTCCGAGCGATTTCGCGCGCGCCCCCCGCGCTCGATGTTCTTCTTTCTCTTTCCGACCCTCGGCGACGCGGTGGTGATGACCGGCCCGCTCGGCTGGTTCCGTCGGCGCTACCCGGAGGCGAGGATCGTGGTCGCCACAAGTGCGTTGGCGCGGCCGATCTTGGAGGCGTGCCCGTTTGTGGACGAGGTGTGGCTCCGTCCACGGAGCCGGATCGCCGCGATGCTGGGCTTCGTCGCCCGGCTTCGGCGCGAGCGATTCGACCTCGGCATCAACACCTACGGCCAGAACAACGGGCTGCTCATGATGGGGCTGGGACGGATGGGGGCGATCGTGGGGATGAAGACCTCCAAATACGCCCGGTTCTACGACGCTTGGGACGAGAGCAACCCCGACGAGAACCTGGTGGTGGAGGGGATGGCGCGCATCGCGCGGATGGTCGACGTGGAGCCCGGCGATTGGCGGCCTGCGTTCACGATTCCACCCGAGATGGCCCAGGGCGCACGGGAATGGCTGGTCGCCGAGGGGCTGGGGCCGGGGGAGCCTTACGTGGCGATCCAAGTTGGCGCCTCGAACCCGAACAAGGCCTGGCCTTTGGCCCGATTTCTCGAGATCGCGGCGCGCGTTGAGGCGGCGGGAGTGCGGTGTGTGTACGTCGGCGGGCCGGCGGAGGCGTCAGCGCTCGCAGCAGTGGGGAAGGGAAGAGGCTTGAACCTGGCAGGGAAGTTGGAGGTGCTCGAAACCGCGGAGGTGCTTCGAGGGGCTCGGCTCCTCGTGACCAACGACTCCGGTCCCATGCACCTGGCCGGTGGGGTGGGCACCCGCTGCGTCGCGATCTATGGCCCCACGCGCCCGATCAACCATCCGCCTTATGGGGAAGGGCACGTTCTGATTCCAGGAGCTTGCGCCTGCGCGAGGAAGGACCAGGATTCGTGTTTGGGAACTTGTATCGCGGCGGTTGGCGTGGGCGAGGTCTGGCAAGGCATCGAACACGCGCTGAATACCTAGCGCGGGAGTGGCGCGCTCCTTCGTGTCCGGCCTAATGCCTCCAGACTTGCAGTCTGGAGGCTCTTGCGCTTAATGAAGTTCCGGAAGACGGGCCAGTCCACCCACGACATCTATGAGCGCGGGAAGCGCAACGCCGGGTTTCGCTGAATGACGCGTGTCTTCCCCTCAGACCCCTAATCATCGTCTCCGCCTGCGGCGGAGGACCACCCCCGGCTTCGGCGACCTCAGCGACCCCCGCCGTGAGGCAGGGGTGACCCTATTTTCTTTGGCTCGCTCGCCCCGTCCCGGGTCTCGCTCGCCGTTTCTTTTCGGGACGCCATCCTTGGCGTCCCGCATGTTGCCTGAGAAGCGTCGTGTCAATTGGTCGTTCGGATGGTTGACATGGCCGCGGTCGGTCATGCCCGACCGCTCTGTGTACCTTCCCTGCGGTGCGGGGGAGGGCTGTGAGCGGCTCGCCGCCGAAGCGCAGCGAAGGCGGAAGCGAACAGGGGTGGAGGCATACGCCCGCTTTAGCCAGTGGGTCTGAGCGCCCCCATCGGAACCTCGACGCCTACTTCTGCAGACTCGGAACCCACGCGGTGGTGCGGCCGCCAACCTGCTCGCGGCGGATCTCCCGCCCCTCGATCATCTCGTGGCCCCGAGAGCCGCCCCAGCGGAAGTGGAACATCCAGCCCTTGGGGTACTTGTGCTCGTCCGCCCCCAGCTCCACCGCGGTGCGCAGCACGACCTCGATCTGCTCTCGCAGAGCCGCGTATTCCTTGGCCGAGAGCGAGCCCGCCTCGCGAGCCGGGGCGATGCGGGCGTGGTAGAGCACTTCGTCGGCCAGCCAATTGCCGATTCCGGCCAGGATCTTCTGATCCATGAGAATGGCCTTGATCGGGGCTTTGCGAGCCTTGAACAGGCGGGCGAAGGCCTCACCGTTCGGAAGCGCGTCATAGGCGTCGGGGCCGAGCGCTTTGATCTTGCGATCCTTCTCCGCCGATTCGGCGATCCAGACCCGCGCAAGCCGCCGCCCATCGGTAAGCGCGACCCGGCAACCGTCTTCGGCCGTGATCAGCAGCTTGAGGAAGCGGGGACGGCCGTTGGGATCGTCGAGAGGCGCGTCGCCGTGCTCTTTCAGCCGGATCGTCGGCTGGCCGAGGTGACGGATCCACCCGCTCATGCCGAGATGGCCGATCACCGCGCCGGGGGCGTCGGTGGTCAGCCACCAAGTCTTGCCGCGCCTGCCCACATCCACCACCGAGTGGCCCTTCAGCGCGCCGGCAATCGCCTCCGGGGGCGCACCCCCGAACACGATCGTGTCGGGCACCACTTCCACCTCGGCGACCCGCTTGCCAAGCAGGGCCCTGCGCATCACTCGGCAGGCGGTTTCGACTTCGGGAAGCTCGGGCATCGCTGAATCATACACGGGCAA
>JACOSL010000039.1 GCA_016179045.1 Fimbriimonas ginsengisoli
ACGCCAGAGGCGCTGCTTCAGTACTGGGGGCAGTCGGCGGTGGCGATTTTCACCATCGCGATGATCGTGACCCCAAGCAACGACGCGTTCAGCATGCTAATGATGGCGATTCCGCTTTGCGTGCTGTTCATCCTGAGCGTGTTCCTCGTCAAGTGGACGACCAAGCGCCCGCCGAGCGATTCGTCTGAGGATGCCTAACCGCTTGGCCGTGCCCGAGTGGTTATCCGCGCTTGGGCAGGCGCCGGACTATCAAGTGTTGGTCGAGCGCCTGCCGGCGCGCGAGGCGCGCTGGGCGACCCTTCCGAAGTCGCTCCCCGCCGGGATCGCGAAGCGCCTGTCCGGATCGGGCATCGGTCGGCTGTTCGAGCACCAGGCCCTCTCGGTCGACCTTGCCCAGGATGGGAAGGATGTGGTCGTCGTAACCGGAACCAACAGCGGCAAGACCCTGTGTTATGCCCTCCCGATGGCTTGCATGCTCGAAGCGGAACCGGCCGCCCGCGCGTTGCTCGTGTATCCAACCAAGGCCCTCGCGCAAGACCAGCTCACGAAGCTGCAGAGCTGGCTGCCACCTTCGATCAGGTGCGCTATCTACGATGGCGACACCCCAACCAATCAGCGGGCAAGCGTTCGCAAGCTCGCCCATGTGGTGCTCACCAATCCCGACATGCTCCATGTGGGCATCCTTCCTGGGCATGAGAACTGGTCGAAGTTCTTGCGTTCGCTCCGGCTGGTCGTGCTCGACGAGATGCACAGCTACCGGGGCGTGTTCGGCTCGCACGTGAGCGGCGTGGTTCGGCGCTTGCTTCGGCTCTGCGAGTGGCACCGCGCGCGCCCGCAGATCGTGACGTGCAGCGCCACAATCGGAAACCCAAGCCAGCTATTTCAACGGCTGACCGGAAGGACGGGCACGATCGTGGACCGCGACTGCTCGCCCCAGGGCGAGCGCACCCTGGCATTCTTGAGCCCGGCCGACGGCGATGCGGAGAAGACGAGCGCCAATTTTCTCGCCGCCGAAATAGCTTCCCTTTTGGTTGGCGACGGTCGGCGGACCCTGGTCTTCAGCCGGGCGCGAGTCACCGCCGAACTCGTGCTGCGTTATGCGCGCGAGCGCCTCGAGGCGACCGACCTGCCAGGTGAGGTGTTCGAAAGCTATCGAGGTGGGTACACGGCGGACGAGCGCCGCAAGATCGAGCGCGCGCTGTTCGATGGCCGGCTGCTCGGTCTTTCCACGACCAACGCGCTCGAGCTTGGCATCGACGTTGGCGACCTCGATGCGGTCGTCCTGAACGGCTACCCCGGCACGGTCAGCAGCTTTTGGCAGCAGGCAGGACGGGCGGGGCGGGGCGTACGCCCGAGCCTCACCGTGTTCCTGCCCCACGACGATCCGCTCGAACGGATGCTCGCCCGCGAGCCGGGCCTCCTGCTCGAGCGCCGGAACGAAAGCATCGGCATCAACCCGGAGAATCCCCTCATCCTGGCTCAGCAGCTTCGATGCGCCGCGCACGAGCGGCCCATCGCCCCAAGCGAACTGGCCGCGTTCGGACCCACCGCGCTGGGGGTGGCCGAAGCAATGGACCGATCCGGCGAGCTCGAGTTCCGCGGCACGCTGTTCTTCTATCCTTCCCACGAGGCGCCTGCGCCCAAGGTGAACATCCGGGGCTCGCTGGGCGAGGAGGTGAGCCTCTTGATCGGGGCGCAGGTCCTTGGGACGATGGAACACTGGCGCGCGCTGCAATCGGCCCACGAAGGAGCGGTGTATCTGCACCGAGGGGCTACCTACGTGGTTCACGAACTGGATCTGGCGGGGCGGCGGGCGCATTTGGCTGCGGAAGAACCGCCGTATTACACTCGGTCGGTGCTGCAATCGACGATCGTGCCCACGGTCGAGGTTCGTCAACGCAGCGTGGGCATGGCGGAGGCCGCTTTCGCAGGGCTAACCGTTACCGATCAGGTGGTGGGCTACCGCAAGATCGAGCTGCAGGGCGACCGGACCCTTTCGCTCGAGGCGCTCGACCTGCCGGCTCAGACCTATGAGACTTTGGGCGTTCGGCTCGCGCTGCCCCCGCTCGACCCGGAAGGCGATCTTGCCGCCCAGCTTGGGGGCGTGCACGGGCTTGAGCACGCCTTGCTGGCGGTGGCGCCACTCCTCGCCGGGTGCGACCGCTCGGACGTGGGCAGCGCTTGGTACGGCGCGTTCCCCGGCTTGGCGGGGCCGGCGCTTTTCGTGTTCGACCGCGCCCCCGGCGGGGTCGGACTGGCAGAGCGGCTTTTCGAGGACCTGCCCGCCTGGGTGGCGGGCGCGCGGCAACTCCTGGCCGGATGTCGTTGCGAGGATGGCTGTCCCGGTTGCCTGCTCAGTTCGTCGTGCAACGTCGCGAACCAGAATCTGGATAAGCGGGCGGCGGTTCGGCTGCTCAGTTGTCTGGCGTGAGCACGTTCTCACGGACCTCTCCGTTGTGTGTAACAATTAAGAGCCATGGCACTTCCGCGGAGTGACGATAGCGTTCGCCTTGTCTGGCCTCTCGCCGTCTGCGTGGGTGCGCTCGCCGCGGCCGTTTTGAGCCACTACACGATGGCAACGCTCGTAGGGTACGGCTCCGGGCAGGCGAGGGCAGCCATCGGCGACGTCAAAACGGGAATCGCCTTGGTCGTGGTTCTAACACTCGCCAACGTTCTCGGATGGAAAACGAAGAGGGTGTATGAGGCCAACCTCTGGCTGGCCGTCGGCGGGGCGCTGGTCAATTTCAACCTCAGCCCGGACTCCTCAATTCTCCTTCGAATCGTTTCTCAGCGTTTCTGGCAGGGCTCAGGCGTTGATGTCCCTTCGTTTACCAATGCTCTCTCGCTTGTGAGCTATTGGCTTCTGCTGGCGCTGATCAATGCCTTACTCTTCCGCATCTACCTGCGCCGCACGGGCCCGCGCCCTTAGGAAATTCCCCTGATCGAGTATTGGCTGGTCGCGAAAATGGTGTACGTACTCGTCAGGCCCCTGACTCGACGACCGCGACGGCGGCGGCGTGGCCGCGCTCGTGGGTGATGCTGAGGTGCACACGACACGAGCTTTGATCGAATCCGGGATGCTCGATTCTTGCCGTGGGCGCGCCCGCGGGTCCGGGCAGAATCTCGACGTCCTGCCAACTCATGGCAAAGCGCAGCGCCTTGGCGATCGCCTCCTTGGCCGCCCAGCGGCCCGCCACGCATTCGGGCGTTCGGCAAACCCTCCGCTCCGCCTCGGTGAGCACGCGCCTTACGAAACGCGGATTGCGCATAGCGCGTGCGATTCGCTCCACGCTCACAACGTCCAGCCCGACCCCGACGATCACGCGTTTCGCTCCGCAAGCAACTCGGCCAGATCGACGAGGCGAACGTCGTCGTCGGGGCGGGCCTGCTTGATCCCCGCGTCGAGCATGATGCGGCAAAACGGACAGGCCACCGCGACGGTTTGCGCACCGGTGGCGAGCAATTCGTCCACCCGCCGGTTGGCGGGGCGGTGAGTGGGAGGTTCCTCCATCCACATGCGCCCGCCGCCGGCGCCGCAGCAGAGCGTCTTGCGACCGAGGTGAGGGGGCTCGGCCAGCCGGGATCGCGAGGGGCGCTCCGGGATGAGGGCGTCGTTCAGCTCGGTCAATTCACCGAGGGCGAAGCGGGGCGCGTCGCTTTCGTTGTTCACCCGCGCCAGATAGCATGGATCGTGGAACACGACCTGTGCCGCCTTCGGCGCGGCCGCCTGCAACCGGCCCTCCGCGATCAAGCGGGCAAGCATTTGCGAGTGGTGGATCACTTCTTCGAAGCGCCCGCCGAACGCGCCGTATTCGTTCTTGAGGGTGTTGAAGCAGTGCGGGCAGGGCGTGACGACCCGGCGCACGGCGTAGCGCTCGAACACCGACACGTTCTGCTGCGCCTTGTCTTGGAACAAGAACTCATCGCCCACCCGCCGGGCGGGATCGCCGGTGCAGGCCTCCTCAGGGCCCAGACAGGCAAACTTCACCCACGCCTTCTTGAGCAAGGCGGCGACCGCCTTGGTGGTCTTGACCGCGCCGGGGTCGGTGGCGCCCGCGCAGCCCACCCACAACAGCCAGTCGAACTCCACCCCATCTCGGCATAGAGGGATGTCCAGGCCCTTCATCCAGTCCTCGCGGTTTGCAGCGGGCGCACCCCAGGCGTTGCCGGTCGAGGCGGTCTGGCGCAGCATCACGGCGGAAGGTCCGGAGAGCTTGCCCTCGGCGACGAGGTTGCGGCGCACGTCCACGATCAGATCGACGTGGCGGATGAGCACGGGGCAGGCTTCCACGCATGCGTTGCACGTCGTGCACGCCCAAAGTGCCTCTTCGCTGACCGCCGAGGCCACCGCCTCGCCGCTTGCCATTGCGCCGCGCAGGTCCTGAACCACCTGCTTCGGGTTGAGAACCTTGCCCACCGCCCAAGCGGGGCAAACCTCGGTGCAGCGCCCGCATTCCATGCACGCGTCGAGCGACATCAGGTGCCAGCGGCTGTAGTCGCGGGCGACGGCGACGCCGATCTGACCCGTCTGTTCGACCTCGGCAAGAGAGATTGGGGCGAGCTCGCCCATCGAGGCGGGCGGCCGCCCGGCGGTCGAAAGCACCGCCATCACGAGGTGGCGCAACCGCATGCGGGGGAAGACGGAGAAGAAAACGAACACCCAGAACGCGTGAAACCACCAAATGACTCGGTAGCCGTCGGGCGATACCCGCCCGATCAGGCTGCTCACCGAAAAGCCAACGGGAGATGTGGTTGCGTCGAACCAGTGCGGATTTGCCGATATCCGCGCGCCTTCGAGCAGAAAGCCGGTGAGACCGAGAACGAGCAACAGACCGAGAGCCAGATTATCGGACAGGGCGTGGCTCATCGGGCGGCGGCGTCCGTCGACGCTTTGCTTGGCGCGGAGCGCCTCGTCGATCTCTGGGGATAGCGCGGCGCGCCCAAGCTCGGCCCGGCTCATCGAATGGCGGCGAAAGAACGCCCAAACGACGCCGACAACGAACACCACCCCCATCCAGTCGAGCGCCTGCTCGTACAGCAGATAGTAAAGCCCCCGATGGAACTTGACGGGCGAATAGGTGTCGATCGCGAGCAGGGTGGTCCCGATGAAGAGGGTGAGAAAGCCGTAGAAGATCATCAGGTGCATGGGCGCGCCCGACCGTTTGCGCGACGAACGCACCTTGCGCTGGAGCAGGACGTAGCTCCAAACGTTGCCCCACCACCAGCGAAGCGCGGACGTGGCGGGCAGCCAGCGAAGCCAACCGGCACGTTGGGGCCCGCCCCAAGAAATCGGCTTTCCCGAAAGCCACAGCCGCGCGCGACCCGCGATCTGCCAGGCGGCGATGCCGAGCGAAGCGAACGCGAGGGCGTAAAACAAGAACTTCTCGGGATTGGATAGGAACAGGAACTCCTGGCGGGTCATCTCCTGCACGAGTGGTCTCCCAAGGCGCCCTTGCGCGAACTGAATCCTACCGCTTGGCCGAGCCGTTCGCCGCAAGGAGTGGGCGGAGCCTCATTGAGCCGACCTGCTAAACTGGCCTCGATGAGCTTCTCCGTTCGCCTCTCATCGGACCTCATCGCGGTGGAGTCCGGCGCGACCGTTCCGGTCTCGCTCGAGGTGGCTAACAAGGGGGCCGAGGCTGAGCGGATCGAACTTCAGGTGGAGGGGCTCGATTCGGAATGGACCGCTGTGCCGGTTCCGGAATTCGCGGTCGACCCAGGCGAGACCCTCACCGAAAAACTTTTCTTTAAGCCGCCACGGGTCAGCGAAAGCGTGGCCGGCAATTACCCTTTCGTTCTGAAGGTTAGGTCGCTCGTCTCGGGCGAGAGCAAGGCGGTGCAGGGCGTGCTCCAGGTTAAGCCTTACCACCACCTGAGCATGGAAATTCAGCCCAAACGCGGCCACGTCAGCCCCGCTCGAAGGCAGCAGACCTTCGCGGTCACGATCATGAACCTGGGCAACACGGAGCACAGCCTCCAGCTCCTGGGGGGTGATCCCGAAGAGGCGTGCGCCTTCGAGTTCGAAGAGGAGCAGGTCACGATCTCCCCCGGGCAGCAGAAGACGGTGGAGGCCGATGTCAGCGCCACTAGCCGCACGTTCCTCTCGATCGCGAAGCTCCACGTGTTTTCGATCAGCGCGCGGAGCGTCGAAGCACCCTCCGTCGCGGCCTCCGCGCAGGCGCAACTCGAACAACGGGCGCTGCTTTCGCCCGGCACGCTCGTCGCGCTGATCTTTCTGCTCCTCATCGGCGGTTACTGGGTGTACTTGATTCCTAAGCCCCCCTCGATCCGGCTGAGCGTCGACCGAACGGAGTTGCTCAGGGGCGAAACCGCCACGATCAGTTGGAACGCCTCGAACGCCACGTGGGTGCGGATCAAGTCGGGCCGGACCGCGATCTACGAGGGACCGAACACGTCGGGAAGCGTGCCATTTACCCCCAAGCAGAGCGGCACCGTCGCAATCGAGGCAACGTCATCGCGAGAGAACAAGGAGAGCCAGCCCCCTTCGCGGCTGGACCTCACGATAGGAGAGCCGCCGCCGACGCCAGATCCAGAGATCCTCAGCCTCAAGGCGCCAACCAGCGCCAAGGCTGGGCAACCCTTCATGATCCAATACAGCCTCCAAGGGGTCACGAAAGCCTATCTCGCCCCCACCAACGAGGACGTGGACCTAAACGTCGGCGAGAAGCAGCTCGTGCGCAACGAGGCAGGAGATATCACCTACACGCTGGTGGCTCAGGGGGCCGGCAGCAAAGTGGCTAAGCGTGCCTTCAGGGTTCACGTGGTCGAAGAGAGCAAGGCAATAATCGTGTTCTTCACCGCCTCGGCGCCGTGGGTCGACCCCGCGATCGGCCGCGTCACTCTGCACTGGCAGACCACCGATGCCAAGAGCCTAACGCTCGACGACGGCGGCGACGTGCGGCCGGTCGACACGTCAATTACCTCGCTGGAGGTTCCGGTCTCAAAGGCAACCGTCTTCATCCTCACCGCTTACGATGAGAAAGGCAAGTCCACCCAAAAGACGGTCAAGGTCGGATACGGCGAGCCCACTCCGCCTGCTCTACCCGCCGACACCCCCGACACACCGCCCACTACGCCACCAGGAGGCGGCCGCTGAAGCGGCGGGCGCTCCTTTCCGTCACCGATAAGACCGGCTTGGCGGATTTCGCCGCCGGACTCGCGCGTCTCGGGTTCGAACTAGTCAGCACCGGCGGCACGGCCAAAGCCCTTCGAGAGGCCGGACTCGCCGTCATCGACGTCGCCGAAGTGACCGGATTACCCGAGATGATGGGCGGGCGCCTAAAGACGCTCCACCCGAAGATTCACGGCGGACTGCTGGGCGACGTTCGCCTCGCGGAACATCGGGAGGCCATCCGAGCCGCGGGCATCGAAGCAATTGAGATCTTGTGCGTCAACCTCTATGCGTTCGAACGCACGGTGCAGGGTCCACATACCCTCGAGCAGGCGGTTGAAGCGATCGACATCGGCGGACCCGCGATGATCCGGGCGGCGGCCAAGAACTGGGCCAACGTGACGGTTGTCGTCGATCCGGGCGATTACGCGCGGGTGCTGGAGGCGGTGGGCGCAGACAAGCTCGGTCCGTCGCGACTAGCGCTGAGCGCGAAAGCATTCCGCCACACCGCCTATTACGATTCGATAATCGCCCGCTACCTGAGCCGCGCGGCGGGCGAGCCTGAATTCTCCGAGACGCTGACTCTTGGCTTCAAGCGAATTCAGGAATTGCGCTACGGCGAGAATCCCCACCAGAGCGCGGCCCTTTACCTGGATCCCCTTGGACAAGGCGGCATCCCAGGCGCGCGAAAGCTGTGGGGCAAGGACCTCAGCTACAACAACCTGGGCGATGCCGACGCGGCCTGGGAGCTTGTGGGCGACCTGCCAGCGGGCTCGTGCGCGATCATCAAGCACGGCAACCCCTGCGGGGCCGCCCACGCCGCAACTCTTGGTGATAGCTATCGTGTGGCCCGACAGAGCGATCCCGTTTCCGCATTCGGGGGCATCGCCGCATTCCATGGCGAGATCGATCTGGAAGCGGCGGAGGCTATGACCGAGAAGGGCAACTTTCTCGAAGTCGTGATCGGGACCGCATTCGGCGAGCCCGCCCTTGAAGCATTCCGCAGTCGCTCGGGCTGGGGTCAGGACGTCCGCCTGCTGGCCGCGACCCTCCCTTCAGCCGAATCCGGATTGAGCTTGCGGACGCTGCGAGGTGGCGCCCTCGCCCAAGATACGGACGAGGATCGGGGCGGGGAATGGCGCCTAGCGACCTCGCGCGCGCCAAGCGAATCGGAATCGCGCGCCCTCCGCTTCCAATGGACCCTCGTTAGGCACGTAAGGTCGAACGCCATCGTGGTCGGCACAGCGGACCGGATGCTAGGCATCGGGGCAGGGCAAATGAACCGCGTACAATCCGTGCGGCTTGCCTTAGAGCAGGCAGGCGGCGGCGCGCGGGGCGCGGCGCTTGCCAGTGACGCCTTCTTTCCCTTTCCCGACAGCGTCCACGCCGCCGCTGACGCGGGCATCTCCGCGATCGTCCAGCCGGGAGGCAGCAAGAAGGACGCCGAGGTTATTGCCGCCGCCAACGCGTGCGGAATCGCGATGATGCTAACCGGGGTTAGGCACTTCCGCCATTAGCGGCCGCAGCCAACTCGCACGATGCCGGGGATAGCCGCCGGAGGTATACCGTTACGCAATTCCGCGAGGGGCTACCCGCTTGATCTCAATCGAAGAAATTCTCGACCACCTGCCCCACCGCTATCCCATGCTCCTCGTCGATCGCATCCTGGAGGTGGACCCGGGCAAAAGGCTGGTTGGCCTCAAGAACGTTACCTTCAATGAGGAGTTCTTCCAGGGGCACTATCCAGGTATGCCGGTCATGCCGGGCGTTTTGATCCTCGAGGCGATGGCCCAAGCCGGAGCGTGCATGCTACTCTCGCTCGACGAGAACAAGAGTCGCGTGCCTCTCATCGGCGCGATCGACGATGTGAAGTTCAAGCGCAAGGTTGTGCCCGGCGATCAGCTCGTTTCTACCGTCGAACTCATGTGGATGCGGGGGAGCATCGGACGGTTCAAGGGCGTCGCGACCGTCGACGGCGAACTCGTGGCCACGATGGAGCTGACATTCAAGCTCGCGGCGAGGGACGCCTGAGGTGACGTCCGTGCATCCAACCGCGGTGGTCGACAAGGCCGCCGAGTTGGCGGACGGCGTTCGGATAGGCCCCTTTTGCATCGTCGAGGCGGAGGTTCAGATCGGCGAGGGCACCGTGCTCGAGGGCCATGCCGTCGTGCGAAGCGGAACGAACCTAGGCAAGCAAAACGTGCTTGCCTATGGCGCCGTTCTGGGCGGCGATCCCCAGGATCGCAAGTATCAGGGAGAGCGCACCTATCTGCGGGTCGGCGACCACAACGTGTTTCGGGAATTCGTCACCGTGCATCGCGCGACCGGCGAGGGTCTGAGCACGACCGTGGGCAACCACTGTTACTTGATGGCTTACTGCCACCTCGGCCACAACGTGACCTTGCACGATTGGGTCACCATGGCCAACAGCACCGGAGTCTCGGGGCACGTTACGATGGAGGAACTGGTCAACATCGGCGGCATGGTCGGAATCCACCAGTGGGTGCGAATCGGGAAGGCGGCGATGGTGGGCGGCTACACCAGGCTGACCCGCGACGTGCCCCCGTTCATGATAGTCAGCGGCGACAACGAAGAGGTTCGCGATATCAACGCGGTGGGCTTGCGACGGCTCGGCCTGACGGCCGAACGGCGGCTCGCCTTACATAAGGCCTGCAAGCTCCTGTTCAAATCGCGGCTGGGACTGACCAACGCGATGGAGATAGTCCGCCGCGAAGTGCCCTGCACCGAGGAAGTGGAATACGTTCTCGCGTTCGAGCAGCGCCGCTTTCTCGGTAAGAACGGCCGCGGCGACCAGCGGTGAGGGTGTTTCTCTCAGCGGGAGAGGCATCGGGCGATCTGTATGCGGCGGCACTCGTGCGAGAGATGCGGCGCCTCGCCCCGGATCGCTCCTTTACCTTCGAGGGACTCGGCATGGCGCGGCTCCGCTCGGAGGGGGTCGATCTAGTGGCCGATACCTCGAATTGGGGCGCGATCGGCATCCCGCAAGCTCTAGCACGAGCGCCGCACGTGCTGGCTAGGCTTCCCAAGGTGGCCGCCCGGTTGCGTGCGGGTTCGCCGGGCCTCTTCGTGGCCGTCGATTTCGGCTATGTGAACATGCGGCTGTGCCGAACCGCGAAGGCGGCAGGCTGGAAGGTGCTGTACTTCATGCCCCCGGGGGCCTGGCAGCGCGGACGGACGGCGGGCGAGCTGCCGCCCCTGACCGACGCGATCTCAACGCCGTTTGAATGGTCGGCCAGGACGCTTTCGGAAGCAGGCGCGAACGCCCATTGGTTCGGTCACCCCCTGCTGCAGATTTTCGGGCAGGCCGGGATCGATGGCCCTCGCGACGGGCTCGCGATTCTGCCCGGAAGCCGCGACCACGAACTTCGGCTCAATCTCCCGATTACCGCGAGCGTGGTGCGTGGATGGCCGGAGGGCGTGGAGTTTGCGCTCGCGCCCGGTGCGGACCGCGACCGGATTTCCGCTATGTGGTCGAGGCTCGCCCCCGATCGCAGGAAAGACAAGTTCACTGTCGGGGCGGCCAGCGACGTGCTGCGGAGGGCGATGGCAGCGCTCGTTTGTTCCGGCACGGCGACTCTGGAGGCGGCTCTTGCGGACTGCCCGATGGTGGTCATTTATCGCACCGGGCCGCTCACCCATCTTCAGGCGTACCTTGCCGGATTCAAGGGACGATCGGTGAGCTTGCCCAATATCCTGCTCCAGCGCGCGGTGGTGCCGGAGTTCGCCGGCTGGCGCCTGCGCCCGGCCGCGATTTCGACCGCGCTACGCGCGCTCATGACCGACGGGAATGCGCGAAACGCACAATTGGAGGCCTTCGCAGAGATCTCGACTGTCTTGGGCCCACGAGATGCAGTGACTAGGACCGCCGAACTTGCCCTTGGCATGGCCTAGGCGCCCCAGAGTTGGGTCGCGGCCAAGACCTTTGCTAAGTTCAAAGTTGCCGGCGGCGACCAGGTTTTTCGTCGATTTCCCCCAAAAACGTTGAATTTAATGCCCGAATGCCTCATACTGTAATGAGCCCCGGTTTTATGCCGGGAATTGAGACGCAGGAAGCTTGCCGAGCAAGGCCTACACCCGAGCTTGGATCTCATCGGAACTAAAGGAAAGTTATGGGTTCCAGTTCGGAGAGGGCGCCGCTCCGGCTTATGCCTCCTGGGTCGAACAGACAATCAAGGAGGAAACAGCGAATATGAAGCGCACTTTCAAGTACGCGCTCAGCGCCGTGCTCGTGGCCGCAATGGTCGCGCCGGCATTCGCCGACGATAACTTCCCCGACTCGCCTCAAAACCACTGGGCCTACGAAGCCCTGGCGAGGATGAAGAAGGAAGGTTTGCTCGTCGGTTACCCAGACGGACTCTACCGGGGCGGACGCCCTGCGAGCAGGTACGAGCTCGCGGCCGCGTGCCACTCGGTGTTCGTCGCGCTCAAGAGCGCCCAAGAGGGCATGAGCAACCAGATGAAGGCCATGGAAGAGAAGATCGCCAACGGTGGCGGCGTCTCCAAGGCCGACTTTGAGAACCTGAAGGCGGCCGTGGACGCGATGAAGAGCGACATGGCGGGAATGAAGGCTTGGGGCGACGACATCGCCGCTCTCAAGAAGATGTCCTCGACCTTCGAAAAGGAGCTCACGGGTTTGGGCGTCGACGTCGACCAGATGAAGAAGACGCTTGGCAACCTTGGGGATCGGGTAACCGTCCTCGAAAAGCACAAGCTGCCGATCGACATCGGAATCGACGCCGACATGCTCGCCCTCGGAGGCTACAGCACGTCGGGAACGTTCGGCCTAACTGTCGATGCGCGCCCGACCGGCTTCGGACGAAACGGCTTCGACGGGGCAAAGGTTGGCGCGACGCGAGACCTCTCCGTGTTCCACGAGGTCGCTCTCAACGTCAAGAGCAACAACGACAGCGGTCCTACGTTCAAGGGCACCGTCGTCATCGGCAACGCCATTGGTCAAGGCGCGGATAGCGGCGACCCAGGTATTGCGCCGGCGCAATCGGGGTTGGCGACCGGTCAACCATTCTCCGAATCCACCGAGGACATCTACGTCCAGAACGCTTCGGTGTCGTTCGGCACCAGGATCAAGAGACTGTCGGAGAAGTTCCACTTTGAAGTGGAGGCGGGACGGTTCGGATACAAGGGCACCCCCAGCATCTTCCAGAGGCCGGACAACACGCCGTACTACGAAAATTCCCGGTGGGACAACGGCATGTGGTATTTGGACGGCGCGAACATCTCTCTGACGATGCCCAACGCCAAGGTGAATATCTTCGGCGGGCGCGACAACCTGTCCAACGACAGCACGCCGGGCAACTTCACGCACATGATGCCGCTGATCGCGGGCCAGTTCGGCCCCAAGTTCACGCCGGGCGGCGCGAGGCCGTGGGGCTTTGCGAGCGACGGCATCACGATCCAGCAGCACATGGGCATGGCGGCGAGCCTCCCGTTCATGAGGTGCGGTCGCGTGAACCTGATCTACCTCTGGTTCCGGAACAACGACAGTCCGGCCAACAACGGCGTCAACGGGGTCAACGTCTATGGCGGCGACCTGTCGTTCAAGGCGGGCCTGTATGACTTCACAGCCGGCTACGGCAAGTCGGACGAGGTCAGCAACAACCACAACGTTGTCGACACTGACAACTACAAGTATTGGGTCCGCATACTCCGCGAGTGGCGGAAGTGGGGCGCGGACGTCGCCTACAATTACACCTCGCCGCAGTACGGCGCTCCTGGCGACTGGAGCCGGATCGGCGGCTATTGGAACCCCACCGGCATCAAGGGTGTCGATGCGAACTTCCACCTCGATCTAACCCCGTACCTGCAGGTCAAGGCGAGCGGCGGGTTCTACAACGGAGTCGGCAAGACCACCCAGGGCATGCCTGGTCTGGCCACCAACGACCGGATCCAGTCGATCAAGATCGACCTTGTCCACAAGCTCAGCGCGGCCAACGAGGTCAGCCTCGGTTACGAGACCGTCTCCTGGACGTTCAAGGAAGCAGGCACGACCGGCGAGTCGCCGAGGGAGTTCTGGGTTCGCGTCGGCTTCAGGCACGGGATGGGGAGCAACGCGTTCTTCAAGATCGGCTATGAGATCTCCGACTACGACGACAAGTCCATCGCCTTTGGCAATCTCTCGGCTCCGGGAACGATCACGGGAACGTTCCACACGCCGTGGGGGGCGCCGACCGCGAAGGGTGGCCTCATCTTCACCCAGATCAGCGTCAAGTTCAACAGCTAAGAACGGTTGACCCAATCGGAGCCCTGGGCGGCGAGAGCCGCCCGGGCTCCTTCGTTTTGAGCCGCCCCGGTATAATCCGGCCTGCCCGCGCGGATGGTGAAACTGGTAGACACGCTACCTTGAGGTGGTAGTGCCCAAAAGGCGTGAAGGTTCGAGTCCTTTTCCGCGCACCAGCCCAGCTTCTCAGAACGGCTTCAGGGGGCCGGCCTCGACCGGTTCGAACGCGATGTGGCCGTCTCCGGGCCGGGCGAAGTACGACTCGATCGCCGCCAGGCCGGTCGCTCGATAGATGAAGCGCGCCGCTTTGGCGAGGTCTGCCTTCTGAGCCGCCTCCATCCGTTCGACCTCGAGGTGCAATCGCTCGGCGTAGAACGCGCACCCGTGGTGCGCGATCAGCACTATGCGGTTGACTCCGTGGGCCCCTACGAGGAACCTCAGCTCCTCCACCACCGCCTGCTCGTTCAGGCGCGCCTTGACGTGCCCCGCCAGGCATGCCGGCCCACCGGGCAGGGCGATGCGGTCGTATCGGGGCAGGCCAAGGCCGGCGTGGAGGAAGTCGTCGAAGTGCTCGCCCACCCGCCCGTCGGAGCAGTACACTGCCGCCGCGCCGATGCGCTCGGGCACGTACGGCAGTTGACTCTGGAAGGCCGGCATCGTGGACGCGATTTCGATTTCCGCCATCAGTGGGGAGATTATGCCCGCGCGGAACCCCGTAGGTAAGCTCTGCGCCGCGCCCCGGTAGCTCAGCGGATAGAGCAACTGCCTTCTAAGCAGTAGGTCACGCGTTCGAGTCGCGTCCGGGGTACCAGGTGCTCCTAGGCGCGCGATTTCACGACCACGAGACCCTGGAGCGTACACCTGCCAGCGAACCTCACCTCCGGCTTGAGGCCCGCCAATGGCGCCGCTGAAAGTCCGGGCGGAAACTGGATCGTAAACCCCGCGGAAGAAGCGTAAGGCAGGCCCCCCTCGCGAACCAGGGTTGCCATCCGAATTGTGTTCTGGTTCTGGAAGGGCGAGCCGGCGAACATCTTCATCTGGCCGAACGGATACGTGGATGCCAGCACAATGTTGAACGAGCCGTAGGTGTCGGGCACCTGGTGTGCCGCCAGGCCGTTGATCGCCCGTAGGATCGGATAGCCCCGCGACTCGGTTACGATCAGGAGGCTCATCTGAGTTAGGGCGTCGGGCGTGAGGATGGACCCCTTCATCCCATAGCGGGCGAAGTCGGAGCGAATTACCGCCGCGATCTCGTTGACCATCGCCCGCACGTCCTGGGGCAAGGACTGGCGCTGGTCGAAAAACAAAACGACTTCGCCCATGAGCCAACCCGGGTCGTTCTCGTCGACCCTCCAACTGAAGGTTTCCTTTGTGATGTCATAGTTGGTACTTGGAAGTATTCCGCCCGGCAGCGGGATGTCTCCATGGGCGCTCGGCCCGATAGGGCCGACGCCGATCTGCTCGAGATGGAAGTAGCCGGGATTTGCCGGGTTGCGCGCGACCTTGGCCTGAAAGCCTATGGTGACGAGGTAGGGCCGGTCTGCGAGGGGAGCGGTTCGCCGGCCGCCTTGGTCGGCGAACCGGAACTGCCAGAGCCCGATCTCAACGGTCACGGGACGCCGTACGATCGCGGCGCTGGGCTGGGCGTTGCCCGCGGTCGCGGGCGGCCCTGGCGCGGTCGGCGGCCTTTGGGCAAACGCACCGCCTGATGCTGCCAAGATTACGATTGCCCCGATGCCCGCCGCAAGCGCGGTTCGGGCGCGGACACCTGCAAGTCCCATTTCCATCCTCCCTCAGCAGGACGCCCGCTATTCCCGCAGGAATCCCTCGGCCACCGCTTTCCACTCCACGGGGCGCTAAAACTCAAACGAGCGGCAAAGGCACGTGTTACCGCGATTTTGGTAGTTATTGCATGAGTACCGCCTCAGGTCCCGGTAGGTCGGCTGCTGACCGATCCCGGCGTTGTCTCGGACCGGGACGCGTGGGACCTTGACGATCCCCCGTTTCGATGGCGTCCCTCTAAGCAGTAGGTCACGCGTTCGGGTCGCGTCCGGGGTACCAGCCTCAGAGCGACAAGCGACAAGCGACAGATCTTGACGCCGATGGCCGCGTGGCAATACATTTCCCAGTATGACGAACTGTCCACGCGAGACACGAAGCATAGTTTCGTGATATCGCGAATTATCATCTTGGCATCGTTCAAAGCGTCCGGCTCAGGCACCAATCTGCCCGCGCAACAACCGAGCCGCCTGGACGTTAACCGAATGCCCACTGCGCGCCGCGCTCACGTTTAAGAGGCGGATGGGCACGCCCGCCAGGTACAAGTCGCCGATCAGGTCGAGCAGCTTATGCCGCGCCGGCTCGTCGGGAAAGCGGGCTTCGTTTACGTAGCCAGCCTCGCCCAGCACCAAGGCGCTTGATTCGTCCAGCCCGAGGCCGAGCCCGGCCGCGCGGATCGCCGCCACCTCGTCATGGTGGGCAAACGTGCGCGCGGGGGCGATCTGGGTTGGGAAGTCCGAGTTTACGTCGATAGTTTCGAACACCTGCGCCCCCGGCCACCGAGGCTCGCACCGGTACTCAGCCCGCCAGTGGCCGGTGCCTTTCGAAATCGCGATCTTGCTCTCGTCCCGGAGCGCGAAGACGCGCTGGAAGAGGTCGGGCGCCTCGGCGTGGCCGATCGTTTCGAAGCCCACACGCTGGAAGGCAGCGACGAATGGCGCGGCCGAGCCGTCGAGCGCGGGCACCTCTCCGCCTTCCACTTCGATTTCGACGTCGGTCACCTCCGAACCGGCGAGCGCGGCCATGAGGTGCTCGACCGTGGAGATTCCCCCGATCGCTGTGCATCTCGCGGTTGACGTGACATTCTCGGGAGTCGCCTGCCAGCGCTCCGAGCCTTGACGAAAGCCAATGCCAACAGACCCTGGATGAACGCGGATCGAAACCCGCTCGCCCGAATGCAGGCCAAGGCCCTCGAACTCGACCGTCGCGCGAATGGTGCGCCGCTCGAACGTCACTCTCCGCGCTGCTCCAACTCGGCGATGCGCCGCTCGAGCTCTCGAATTCGCTCGCGCAACTCGGGAAGTTTCGTGTAGGCGACCATAGCGCGGCGGGCCTGGGCGGCGGGCAGCGCGGGCATCCCGAGGTAGGCGCCCGGTGCGTCCAAATCGCGAACTACGCCCCCCCGGCCCGCGATCGCCACGTCGCTCGCGATGTCGAGGTGGTCGGACGCGCCTGCCTGCCCTCCCATCACAACCCGCTCGCCCAGCTTCGTGCTGCCGGCAATGCCAACCTGGCTCGCGATGACCGAGTGCGCGCCGATGCGCACGTTGTGGGCGATCTGGACGAGATTATCGAGCTTGACTCCATCCCCGAGGAGCGTATCGCCGACTGTGGCGCGATCCACCGCGCTGAGAGCTCCGATCTCGGCATCATTGCCGACCACCACACCCCCCACCTGCGCGATCTTGCGCTGGCCCGTCCCATCCCACTCGAAGCCGAAGCCGTCCGCGCCCAGCACCGCGCCTGCGTGGACGATGACCCGGTCCCCAAGCCGGACATCCTGGACGAGCACGGCATGGGGATAGATAAGGCAATCCTCGCCCACCCGGCAATCATCACCGATGTAGGCAAAGGCGCACACCCGGCTTCTCGCGCCCACCGATGCGCCCGATTCCACCACCGCGAAGGGCCCTATACGGGCCGAAGGGTGGAGCTGGGCGGATGGGTCGACGACCGCCGAAGGATGCACGCCCGGATTCAGGCGCGGCTCTCGCCTACAAGCATCGGTGAGTTTACGGAAGGCTCGCCTCGGCGAATCGACTTGCACATGGGGCTTGGCGCTGCTTATCCCGTCGCCGACCAGGAGCGCCCCGACCTTGGATGCCTCCGCGCGCCTCAAGTAGGACTCGCCTTCCACAAAAGCGAGCCCATTCGGGTCGTCGGAGTCGGCGGGAACGAGCCGCCGGACCGAGAAATCCCCACCCGAGACGAGCCGCCCGCCAATGAGGGCGGCGACCTCGGCTAGGGTCCAGGGAGGTGGCTTCGTCTCCATTGGAGGAACTCGGCGGTGCGGTCGCGCCCTTCTGAGCGACTCTTGGCTTCACGGTACCCCCGAACGGCCAGCCAGATTGCCAACTCGCGCCGGATAGTCGTTCGATCCACCCCGCCGGGCGCGTCCATCTTGGGCGTTGTCGGCAGGCCGGGCCAAGCAGGATCGACGATCGTACGGCCGGGAAGCGCGGATATCGAGGCTTCCTCCTGCTCGGCGAGCGCGGAGCCGACATCGGAATTGAGGTTGCGCAGGAGCGTCGCCGCCTCTCGCCTAGCCCTCGTCTCAGCCTCGGCACGCCGCTCCTGAAGGCTGACCCGCACCGCGGTCAATCGTTCGTCAGCCAAGCTTTCCGCCTTCCGCTCAATCTCACGGATGTCTCCTTGGAACTTGGACGCCAGGCCCGCAAGTTCGACCCGCAGTCGCTTTGCCTCTTGGAACCGGGAACCCGCCACCGCGTTGCTCGCCTGCGGGGCGCGCTCAGAGGCTGGGTCGGGATCGGGAAAGCCGACCAGCAACGCAAGCCGAGCTTTGCGCCATCCCGCCTCGCGTGCGTATTGGCCCATCAGGGCATCCACCTCCGCCGCCGCCTTCATCTTGCCGCTCGCGCTCTCCGGCTCGAGGGCTGCGATCCGGCGCTTCTCCTCCTGAGCCACCTCGGCAATATACGCGGCGCGAAGCTTGCGCTCCAGCTCGCGATACGCCTTGATGCGATTGTCGCGCAAAAGAGCTACGGCAGAAGATTTTCCGGAAGCCTCGGTGCCATGGACGGTCTTGGCCGCAAGCGCAGGCAATTGAACGACCATGGGCGGATCGGACGTGCCGGGCGGGGCCGGGACGTTGGGCGACTTGGGACGCCACTCATCTTGCAGGGCGGCGTCCAGATCGACGAACACCGGCTCCAAGCGAGGCCCGCACCCGGCAAGCACGGCTGCGACCAACAGGAGCGGCGCTCTATTTCTTGGCATTCATGGCCTGCAGCGCGGAGGCCGTCAAATCGTTGCTCCCGTAGGGCGCGATGCCCGCCTCGAAGACTATGGAAAAGCCCTGCGCCTTGGCGACTTCCTGAACCGACTTTCGAGCCAAGTCAAGGCTCGATGCCTTCTGTTTGTCGGCCCACCCCTGCATCTCCGCGGTGAATTCGCGAAACCAGCGCTGGCCGACCTGCTCCATCACCTGGCCGCGCTTGGTGTAGTCGTCCATTAGGGTTCTCTCGTCGGGCGTAAGGCTTGGTTTCCCGCCAAGTTCGGCGTATTTCTTGCTCGAAGCGATTACCTCCGCCTTGATTCGATCGAGCTCTGCGGTTTCATCGGCTGTTCGTGTTGCTTTAAGGCTCAGATCACGAAGCCTTTGCGCCTGCTCGTTGGTCAGCAGGCGATAGCTGTCGAGGAACTCAAGCACGCCCTCGCGGGCGGCCTTCATCTGCTTGAAGGTCTCTTGGTTCGCCTTGCCAATGTCGCTGTCTTCTACGACCTTGGAAATGTCGACCACGCCCTGTTTGTCGGTGGCACCCTGAAAGGCGCCGGCAAGGAGAACGCCGGCAATCGCAGCCACCATCACCCAGCCTAATTGATCCCATCGATCTCTTCGCATGATTTGTCTTCCTAATCGTTTGGCCGCTATTTGCGGCTGTTCATCGCTTTAAGCGCATCGTCGGTCACGTCGTTAGCCCCGTAAGGGGAGGCCTCCCGGGTGAATAGCAGGTTGTAGCCCTTCTTCTTCCCGACATCGCGGACGGCCTCTCGAAGGCGGGACAAGGTCTCATTACGCAGCGTTTCGTTAAGGTTTTGCACCTCGTCGTTGAACTCTTTGGCCCAACGGTCGCCTAGGCTTGCGGTCAGCTGCGAGCGGGTGTTCAACTCCTGGAGTTTGGCGACTTCCTCGGGGGTGGGACTGGGTTTGGTTTGGAGGCTCTTGAAGGCTTGGTCGGCCTCCTGTATTTCCTTCTTGAGCCTGTCGAGTTCGGCACGATCAGCATCGGCCTGGGGACTCTTCATGTACAGTGCTCGGAGCTTGGACGCCTGGTCGGCGCTGAGCACGCGGTAGTTCTCCATGAAGGCGAGCAACTCTGAGCGCGATTCCCCCACCGCTCGAAGCTTTTCTGACTGAATCTTTGAGAAGTCGCAGTCCTTGAAGACCCGCGCTATGTCGATCACGCCGCACTTGCCGCCTGGAGCGTGCCGTGCCGCTGTGCAGACGAAGGCCGCCAGTCCCGCCGCGGCCACCCATCCCAATTGCTTCAAATCCATGCCAGCTCTTAGAAAGACGATCCGATCTGGAAATGCGTACGGTTCCCGCCGTGGCTGTTAAATCCGAAATCGAGCCGAATTGGCCCGAGCGGAGTGCGGAAGTTGAGTCCTACCCCGTAGCCGAGGAAAAGGCGCATCGTGTCGTACTGCGTGTACGTGTTGACCGAGCCGTAGCCGCCCCACGCGCCGCCGTAGTCGACGAAGCCCACCACGTTGAGGGCGCGCTGAATCGGGTGGCGATATTCAAGGCTCGTCAAAAGCGTTTGCTTACCCCAGAAGCGGTCTTCGGCATAACCGCGCACCGTGTCAGAGCCACCCGCGAAATACTGCTCGAAGAAGGGCGCTGTGCCCGCGATCGCCCCGTACCTAGCTCGAAAGGCGATTACGCGGCGGGGTGCGTCCATCTCACGTCCTCGAGGCGCCTGATGGGGCGAGGTGTAGGCGCGATATTCCAGATTGCTCTTCAAGAAGTTGTGGTTGCCCAGCAGGCTCGTATCCGAGAAGTTCCCTCCCACCTCGGTGATGCGGCTGTAGCCGGGCTCGAGCGACACCCGGGCCCAATCGCCGCGCGACGGATCGATATCTACGTCGCGCCGGTTTCGCGTAAGGCCCAGAGTCATGACGGCCACATCGCCGTCTTGCTGGATGAAGTCGTTCTGCAGAGTCGTGTTGAGATTCGCTGTCTTGATTCGCTCGAACCGCATCGACCAACTGGGATAGAACAGATCATGGATCGGCCGCACGAAGCCGACCGTGCCGCCCGTCCGACGCTCGGTGTATCGGTTGGAGCCGGAAGGATTGCTGCTTCCGCCAAAGGCGGTGCCCGCGAAGCGGTAGACGACGTGGGAATACAGCGACAGGTTCATCGACGTGTCGCGCGCGTCCATGAACGGATTGCCGTAGTTGAGGTCGACGCTGGCGCCGCCGCCGGTCGTTCCCTGCAGGTAGTTCACGCCGACCGATTGGCCGGTGCCCTTGAAGTTCGCATCGGAGACGTTGAAGGACCCGGCGATGCTCGTTCGCGGGTCCATCACCAACCCGAGACCCAATGTGCCCGTCCGAGCTTCCTTGACTTCGGCAGTGAGATCGACCTTGCCCAGGTCTCGGCGGTCGTCTTCACTGCTCTTTACGCTTTCGAACCACTGGGTGCCGTAAATTCGCCGGAGGTCCGCCTCCCACTTCTTGATGCTGTAAGGCTCTCCGGGGCGAGTCTTGATCAGTCGCTTCATGACGCGGGCTCTCGTGCGGGAATTGCCCACCACCTTCACTTCGCCCACGACCAACTCGATCACCGAAATGCTGACCGTGTTGGGGGATTCCTTGAGCGGAGCGAACTCGTCGATACGCGCGAAATAGCCCTTCTTGTTGTAGAGAGAGGTGATCGCCTCAACGCTCGGCTTTACGTTCTTGAGGTTGAACACCTGCCCAGGCTGGACTGTGATCGCCTTCTGAATCTCGGCAGTCTTCACGACCGTGTTCCCGACGATCCGAATTTCCTTGATAACAGGCCATTCGCGCACGTCTACCGTGATGCCCCAGCCGGCGGGCTCCATCGTCTTTGCGCGCACATCGACCGCCTCAAAGAACCCGAGGTCTTCGATCGCCACTTTGTCCTGATCGAGCTGGGTCTGGGAGAACGTCTGGCCCACCTTCGTGCGCATGGCGGCGAGGATGGCTTCCTTGGAGACTCTCTGGTTGCCTGTAACCGCGATCTCCAGAACGCTTCCGTTTTGAGGGAAGGCGGCTGCCGCTAGTGGGACCAGGAAAACGAGAATTGGCAGCAGCTTCCGTACGAGACGCATCCTTTGGTTAACCCCTGGAATCAGCCGGCGTGTGGGTCCGGGCACGCCGAAGACACCCGCACACTTTACCCCTCACCCCCGCATCTTTCCTGGGCTTCTGATGCTCTCGTGCCGCCCCGGTTATCAGAATCTCAAGCCGTACTCCACCGCCAGCTTCCAGGGCCGGTCCTGGTCGGTCCCGACGCTGAGGCCCACCCGGCTGTTGCGGCCAGTTCGGAAGGGCAGTCGGTACACGAGCTTGTACTCGTAGTGCTGGCGAAAGCCGATCGGGGGGTCGCTGACTTGCCGGCGCGCTTCGAACGACAGGCGCTTGGCCAAAGTCTTCGTGAGCGCCACCGTCGCAAGATCGTATTGGTTGTATTCGAGGCTGAGATACTCGAGACCGAGGCTGCTGGCAAGGCGGGCAGTCACGGGCTCGAACACGACGGGCAGAGCGAAACCGGTTAGCGCCTCGCGAATCTGCCTTTCCGGCTCGCCGCGCGGGGCGTCGCTACGAATCGATTCCAGCGCTCCGGCTTCGCCAAGCAAGGCCAGAATCCGATCGGAGCTGAGGTCGGGCGGATCGCTGGATGCGGTGATCTTCAGGTCACCTTCCTTTAACAAATCCCCCGTTATCTTGAGCCTGATGTCATAACGCTCGGCAGTGTCGCCAAAACGTATGGCCGTGAGCTTGGTCTGGCCCTCTAGGTTAACCGGAAGCTGGGCGGCCGCCTCGTCCTCGTCGATCACGCGATATTGAAGGCCGATGGTTCCGCCAGGCTCGAGCTGGATGCGGCCCGCCGGAAGCCGGAGGGTGCCGGAGGCTACGTGCAAGGCGGAATCCAGTCTTGGCCTTCCGATCCTGCCCGCAAGCTTGCCACGACCAAATAGACTGAGCTGTGCAGTGCTCGACCGCACCGACGCGCGGTTGCCGAGTGAGAGATCGACATCGAGAAAGGCGCCTTCATCCGGGCCGCCTCTCAGTACTCCCCCTTCCGACTGCGAGGGAAGGAGGGCCTGCACATTTTCGAGCCGGACCGTGCCACTGACGAGCGGGCCTTGCTCGCCGCCCGCCAATTTCAGATCCGCTTCGACGGTCGCGTCGATCGACCCTCCATCCTTGCCCCCGTGCTCTGAGACTCGCCACTTGTTCGCGGTCAACCCGCCGGTTGGGCCAGTGGCGAGCGGCTCGACTGCTCGCCCGGAGAACGCTGCCCTGACGAGCTGATTGAGATCGCTGAGAGTTGCCTTCAAGGCGACGTTCGCCGACCCGCCCATCGAGGATTCCCCCTGAGCATCGAGCACGAGCTCGCGATCCTTGATCGTTAGCTTGGCGGTAGCATTGCGGATCGACGTCTGGGCGCTCGTGAATGCCAGACTTTGGGCTTGGGCCTCGAGGGTGCCGGAGGCGGTAAGGGCATCGATCGGACCCGAGACCCTCACCTCGCCCGCCACCCTCCCGAGCGTTCGTCCCGCGTCGATTCCGGGATAGAAGTCGTGCAGCCATGCAAGGTCTTCCGCAACGCGAACGCGCCCTTCGATCGGTTGCCCCTCCGGAATGGTGAGCGGATAGGCGAACGGAACCTGCGCATCGAGGCGACCAGCAATGCCCTTGTACTTGAAGACGCCCTCGGCCTCGATCCCACCTTGGGGTCGTCCATCGGCTCCCATTGAGCTCTCCGTCACGTGGATGCTGTCGAGGAGGAGCGCTAACTCGGTGCGTTGACCCTCGGCACCGCCCACCGCCAAGCGGTCGGAGCGGAAGGAAGCGCGAATGTCCGGACTCGCGACCGGCCCCTTCGCCACGAACGAAACGTCGGCCACGCCGGACAGGTCGGCCAGGCGCTCGTCAAGCACCGCCAAGTCATCCAGTTTCAGCTTTGAGATCTCGCCATCCAAATCGAGGCTCCCACCGGGCACGATGGTGCCGTTCACCTTCAAGCGAGACTCGCCATGGGTCAGGTCCACATCGTCCAGCGACCATACGCCATGCTTTCGAGTTATCGAAGCGGTCAACGAGCCAAAGGGGCGCTCGTACAATGCCAGACCCTCTGCCTGCACGGACGTGATCGCAAAGTCGGGGGCCCGCCAAGGCCCGCTCACCTGGGCATGGGCGCTCAACGTGCCGGCAAGCCCTTGCAGCCGATCCCTCAAGGGCTGCGATATCGAATCGAGCGAAGGCTCGATCGATTTGTAGAGATCGGCCAGCTTCCAATTGTAGACATCTAGGTCGCCCGCTATCGTTTGGGCTTCCCGGTCGAAGGCCACGTCCTTCACCTCGACGTATCGGTCGAGGAAGCCGAGGGTCAGGCTGCCGACTACGCTCGGGCCCTGGGTCGCGAGGCTCCAGCGCCCCTCGCCGAGGGCAGTGCCGTTCAGCGCGACCCCGCCCACTTGGCCCTGGCCGACGGCGGTGGTGATTCCATCCGCCCCGAAGGAAAGCGCAACCGAGCCGGTCGCCGTTCCGTCCACCGGAGCGCGCAGGCCAAGGCTTGCCAAGTTGGCCAAGCCCAGTTCATTGCCCACGGCGACGAGGGTCCCGCTCCGTTGTTTTGTATCGTAGGAGCCGTTCGCGCTGAGGCTGCCCTGGCCTAGCTGCAGGTCGGCGCGGTCAAGCGTCCACATGCCCCGATCGAAGCGCACCCGGGCATCGGCGCGGTCGGCGGTCAGGTTGCGCGCGATGAGCGTGTCGCCCCAGACGTGCGCAACGAGCTGCGGATCGTCGAGTCGACCCGAAAGCGAGGCCTGATCCACCTGAACGGCTCCCGCGATTTCGGCGTCGGGGAACAGATCCTGCAACAGCAAGTCCCGGCCCGTGAAGCTGCCCGCCAGGTGTGTTGATTTCAGATCGAGTTGGAGGTTGCCCGCGATTTCGCCCGCCCCGTTGAGCCCACGCATCCGCTTTACGACAAGCGTCTTGCGGTCCAGGAGAATGTTCGCCGCGGCGAATGGGATGCTCCAGCGTTGGACCGAGCCTCCATAAACTTCTGCGCGGCCCTCGAGCCGTGGTTGGCCAAGCGTGCCGACCAGGCGGCCCTGGAACGCGCCCGTCCCGCTGAGTTCGGTATCGAGCGCATCCAGCGCAAGCCCGCTTGCTCGCACGCTCGCGTCGAGCTTGCCGACCTTGTCAACCTTGCCCGAAAGGGTCAGCGCTCCCTCGGGGCTCTCGATCAAGCCCCGATCGATCGCAAGCTCTCCATTGCGCCAGCGACCCGCGCCTTGCAGATCGCCGAGCACAGTGCGTCCTTTCATGGCGATCGAGCCGCGCCCGACCAAGCGCAAATCCGCCTCGGGGCCAGCGGTCGTGCCACCCAAGGTCGCGGCGAAGGCGCCAAGGCCTTTTACCGATGGCGCGCCCATTCGCGTCGCGAGGCGACCCAGATTGCTCCACTCGCTGGCCAGAGCGCCGGAGAGGCGATGGGTGGCGACATCGATCCGAGCGAAGCCCTTTAGCTGCGAACCATCCCAACCGCCGCCAAGAAGGCGGACCGTGAGCGTGCCGCCCGCAAGCCGCCCCCTCAGAAGCGGGTGATCCACGATCTCGCCTGCAACCGTCACCTTCTGAAATTGGGCCTCGCCGTCAAGGCCAAAGCGGTCCTGCCGGTCCAATGTCATCCAGCCTTCGAGCACGCCGCCAGCGAGTGATGCTTGGGGTAGAGCCAGAGTGGGAAAGGCACGATGAAAGGTGGTTAGGCTTGCCGACCGAAGTCGTATGGTTGCGCCCAGGCCCTTGGAGCCGGCCCAGGCGGCAAAACCATCGCTTGCCCCGTCGAGGCCCGACGATTGCAAGCTCAGGCGACCCTGGGCGCCGCTCTCCGTAAGGAGCCCGTCGAATTGGGCTCTGTCGGCGCGAGCGTCGCGCCGATAGGTCACGTTAAGGCCCTCGGTATGGACCCTGGCAGTTAGGTGCACCTGTTCTCCCATCCATACCTGCGCCCTGCCGCCGACCCTCAGGCGAGCCGCCTGGAGATCGCGGAGAATCGGAAGTTTCCGAGCCTCGAGCGTCGTGGCGAAGTGGGCCCAGACCTCGCCGAGTGCGAGCCCCGGCGTATCGACGTCGAGACGTAGAGGTTCTTTGTCTTCCGAAACAAAACGGAAACCGGCCACTCCCACGCCGCCTAATTCCCCTCGCCCGCTCGCCACCCAATCGCCGCCCGCGCCTTCGACGACCAGATTTGTGGCGACTAGGCGGCTGGTCCACGGGCTGGCGCCCGCCAAGTCGTTAGCGGTGATCGCAGCACGCTCGACGGTGACCCTGAAGGCAGGCGATTCGCGGCGCGGGCCGCGCTCCGGCAGGTAATCGGTGATCGGCAAGTGGCCGCTGGCAAGGCGGGTCAGGCGCACGTCGAGCTCGCGCACCAGAACCTCGATGCACTGAGCGCCGGCGGCGCGGTTAACGAGCCGATCGGCTTGGACGAACTCGGCGAGCGCGATGGGCGCGCCGTTGGGATCGTCCACTCGCGGGCGGGTCAGCCGAAGGGAGCCTGAGCGAAGATCGAGCGCGTATGAGTCGGCGGTGAACCGCAGGGGACCGCCCTTCGTCGCGTAACGAAACTCGAGCGGCGCTTGCGGCGCGGCGAGAGTTTCCGCGCATTCGCGGGCATAGGAGTAGCCCCATACGCCAAGCATCACGCTCGGCGCAACTGCGACGACGAACTTCAGGGGGCTCCACAGGGCTCGCATGCGCGCGAAATATCCAAGCTATAGACGAGCCGGGCGAGCGAATGCGGCTAGGCGCTCGCTGCCTCTGCCTTGGCCAGCCGCTCCGCCATCACCTTCTTGCTGAACTCGATCGCATTGTAGGAGCTGCGCACGAACGGCCCGCTCGCGACGAACGCAAATCCGATTTCCTCCCCAATCCGCTCGTATTCTTTGAAAACGACAGGATGGATGAACTCGACGACGGGCAAGTGCCGCATCGTCGGGCGTAGATACTGGCCGATCGTGACCGCGTCGACCCCAACCTGCCTCAAGGCTTGCAAGGTGCGGACTACCTCGTCCCGAGTCTCGCCAAGGCCGAGCATGATGCCCGATTTGGTATAGATCGCAGGATCGATCTCCTTTACTTTTTCAAGCACTCCGAGCGAGCGGCCGTATTGCGCCTGGGGCCGGACGATGGTTTGCAGACGCTCGACGGTCTCGACGTTGTGGTTGTAAATCTCGGGTTTCGCGTCGGTCACCACTCGGATAAGGGGCTCGCGCCCCTTGAAATCGGGGGTAAGCACCTCCACGATCGCGAAGGGGCTAGCTTGATGCAGTTCCCGTATGGTGGCGGCAAATTGGCCCGCGCCCTGGTCGGGCAGATCGTCTCGCGCCACGCTCGTGACGACGACGTGCTTGAGGCCGAGGTCGTTCGCAACCTGGGCGACATTCGCGGGCTCGTCGGGATCTATTTCCAGACCGCGGCCCACCTTGATCGCGCAAAAACCGCAACTGCGGGTGCAGGTGTCGCCGAGGATCATGAAAGTCGCGGTGCGCTTGGTCCAACACTCGGGCAGATTGGGGCACCGAGCGCTCTCGCACACGGTGTGAAGGCTCTTGGCGCGCATCATGCCCTCGACCTCTTTGATCGTGTCGGGCCGGGGGAGGCGGATCGTCAGCCAATCGGGCAGCCGCTGAACCATCGGCTAGATTATGGCGGATTCAACGGCGCATCACGGGAGCGTGAAGATCACGACCTCGCTGTTGTCGCCCTGCACGGTCGCGAAGGCCCCTGCGTACGGACCGCTCGTTATCGAAGTGACCAGAAAGCTGCCGAACGGGATGTTGAGCGGGCCCCGGTACTCAAAGCGGTAGAGCAGGGCGCCGTCGAGATCGACGACGATGGCGTCGTTGAAGGGGTCGATCACGAGCAGCCTGCCGCCGCTTGGATCAGATGGGTCGAAGGCGGCAAACGAGCAGAAGAACACCCCAAGCGGGCGCAGATCGATGGTCCTCACCAATGCACCCGTGCGCGTCACGAAGGAGACCTGGCCAAAGTGGGCGAATCCGTTGAACATGATCGCGAACTGGGCGAAGCTCGGCAGATAATCGCAGACGAGGGGCGAAGTCGGGAAAGCCGACAGGTCAACGTTGTCCTCAAGCACGCCGGCGTTGTCGTAGAGGAGCATCGCCCCCGGATTCCTCGCGGGCACCGCGATGCGGTGCTCGTCGGGCAGGTAGGCCATGCCGGGCCGGAGGCGGGAGAAGTCATACCCGTCGTCGGCGAGGTTCTTCACCAGCGTCTTGGAGCCGAGCGACTGGGGCACGGAGAACAGGAGAATGTCGGGAAACGATGAGATCTCGTCCTTGAAAAGCAACTCGCCGGTGTCGCTGTCAAACCCGGGCCCGAGAGGACGGCTAAGGCCGATCCCGATCTTGAAGTCCTGGTCGGCGCCGGGCAGACGGTTTAAGTTGTGGTCGAAGTAGCGGAGCTTGCCCTCGGTGTAGCTCGCCGCCATGATCCGGCCATCGACGGTCGAGCCGACACCCTCAAGCGAATCGGGCCTGCCTTCCACCGCTATCGGCCCCGCCACCACATGGCCGCTGAGATCGGTCTCGTAGAGAAGCTTGTCGTAGGTGCCGATCAGCAGCCGGTTCGGACCCACAAAGCTGAAGCCGCCGAAACCGTGGGCCTGGATTTCGTCGTCGGGGATGATCTGAGCCTCGACGGTGCCATCCAGGCGCATGATGTCGATCGTCTCGGTGAAGAAAGTGGTGAACGTGACCTGGGCGAGGCGGTCGGGATAGAACGCTGAGCCGCGCGGGATGTAGTTCAAGGCCTCGACCGCGACGGGGTCGTCGCCGAGCCGCGTGACGAGCCTGGGCGACTTGGGCGTGCCGACCTCGTCGGTGAACCAAAGCACGTTCGGAATGTTGATGTCGTCGAACACGAACGAGCGTTCGGATTCGGCATAGGCGATGCCTCGCGGGCCACCGGTAAGGCCCACCAGGCGGCTGATGTCGAAAAGTTTGTGCACGCCGCCGTGGCCGTGCCCCATGGCGGGGAGGCCGAGCACGTCATAG
Organism: Fimbriimonas ginsengisoli; assembly: GCA_016179045.1. GTDB lineage: Bacteria > Armatimonadota > Fimbriimonadia > Fimbriimonadales > Fimbriimonadaceae > JACOSL01. The sequence goes on from JACOSL010000039.1 coordinate 28,472, forward strand.
CCGTCCATGATCGCGATCTGGCCCGCGTAGAGGCCGCTGCGGATCGTCTCGATGTCCTCTGTGTTGTTGCCTAGCCGCGCCCTGGCGAGCACGGTTTGCGCGTGCGCAACCATGGGCAAAAGGGAGATACCGAGCACCATTAACCCAGTAAAAACACCGAGGTGTGCGCGAAGCCCTCGCCGCATTAGATTGTAAGAGCAACCTTCATTCATAGGAACCTTCATGTTACAACGGATTTGCCGATATGCACGCCGGAAGTGCGCGAAGAGCCTAAAATGGGAGCCATGGTGGTCGGGGCTTTGGAGCTTCACCTGCGCCTGGAGGGGGTGGGCTCGCTGAAGGAGAAACGGGCGATCGTGCGGAGCCTCGTCGATCGGCTGCGCCGGCGGTTTTGCGCCTCGGTGGCCGAGGTTGGCGACCACGATCTTTGGGGCAACGCGGCGATCGGGGTGGCGGTGGTGGGCGCCGACGTGCGCACGGTCGAGTCGGTGCTGTCGCAGGTGGTCGAGGTGCTGGATTCCGATCCCCGGTTCGAAGCGAGCGTGGCCCGACGGGAAGTTTCGGTTGTATGAGGCGACCTGGAATACACTCACGGGCGTGGAAGATCTGGAAGAGCGTTTCACGCAGGACTGGATCAAGCGCGAGTGGCTGCGCCGCCTGCGCGCGATGACGCCGGCGGAAAGGCTGGCGGTCGCGCTCGATCGAACCGAGATGGGCCTGGAGATCGCAGGCGCGCGCGGCGGGAACGGGACGCTACTTCTTTGAATCCGGGGTGATCTCGTACGGGATGATGAACACGCCGTCTTCAGAGTTCACGTAAATGAGCGGACGGTGAGGAACGAAGCCGAAAAAGATACCGTCATCAACAAACGGGCCCAGCACCCCAACGAAAGCAGCTTGGTACGGGCGTGTGTCCTCGGTTCCGCGCCACCCTGTTGGATGGTCGTGGAAAAGCCACAACGATGCGACGCCTGCTGAGTTGTCCTTGAACCGAAACATCTCTGTCTGGCAGTGAAGGTGCAGTGAGCCGCGATCGCGTGCCTGATCTTTGGTCAAGTACCTCGGTCTGGGCAGGCTCTCTGTCAGTCGACCGTTGCGGTGAACCCTTGACCACCCGGAGCCTGAGAAGAACCAGGCGTTGCCAAACTCATCGAACTTCGCGGCATCTTGCTCATCCGGCGTGAGGCAGATGTAGCCGGTAGCGCACAAGACGAGATTGCCTGACGTACAGATCGTGTGATCGGCGTTGCGACCAAAATTTGACCCCGAACCTTTTTTGCGGTACAGAACGCGAACCTCGCCAGTAGCGATCGTCACTTGCTCAACCTTTGAGCGATTCTCTTCACCGTTGGCGGTGATTACTTTCTCGCTGTTGAAGCCAATGAGGCTGCTGCCATCGAGCGAGAACAGAACAGGCAGAAATCCCCGGTTTCGCACGACCGCCACTTCGCGACCCGAATCCGTTTCCACAACGCGAGTGAAGGGCGGCCCATCCCCGACCCAATCTAGGTTTTTCACCCCCTGCAACCAGCCAGGCAAAGGCAAAGTGGCCATCCGGGATCCGTCGCGCGAAACGGCCAGCACGAAGCCGTTTGGGTCGATTTGGCGGAAGCTGCCGACCGTCAGCGAACTGCGAGCGAAATGCAGGGTGTATTCCCTGCCCCTTTCCTTGCTGCAACCTGGGAGTGCGAGCACAGTTGCGACCGCCAGCAGTACGCCGGGAAGCGGCAACCGCACGGCAAGGCCAATCTCCGCGCCTCCAGACATGGCGCCCATGGCGCCACTGTACCGCGGCCCGGGACCAACGGTTTCCTAACACAGAACGCAGTAAGATGAGCCGTTGCGGCCCGGATGGGCCGCCGGAGGACCAACCATGTCGGATACAGCAACCGCAACTCTCACCGATTTTCAAACCGCGACCGCGAAGACGTTCCCCTGGCACGAGCTCTACGTGGGCGATGCCGAAGCAGGTCGGCGCTTTTACACCGAGGCCCTCGGCTGGGGCAAAGAAGACTACGACATGGGCCAGATGAAGTACCCCATGCTGAGCGCCAACGGCTCCGCCATCTGCGGCGTGATGGCCACGAACACCCCGGAGATGAAGGACGTTCCGCCTCACTGGGCGGTGTACATCGGGGTGGACGACGTGGACGCCCGGCTCGCCAAGTGCACCGGGCTTGGCGCCAAGGTGGTCGTGCCGCCGATGGACGTGCCCACCGTAGGCCGCATGGCGCTCATCCAGGACCCGCAGGGCGCGCACTTCTGGATATTCAAGAGCGCGAACTAGCGGTTCTTTCGCCAGCCTCGCCGCTTGTCGAGATCGTCCAGCGCGGCGAGGTCGGCCAAATCCTTTGGACGGCCTGCGGCCCGCTTGGACGCGATGAAGTCCTCTCGGCAGAGAAAGTCGAGGTCAAGGCCCTCGAAGTTGGAACGAATTTTTCGCCGCCAGGCGTCGTCGAATTCGACGCCCCCGAGGAAATTGAGCAGGTCCGCGGCCTGAGGCGCCGCGCCCAGAATGATCATCTGACGATCCTTCTCAACGAAATCCCTTAGCGCATCCGGCTTGATCGGAAGCCCGAAGTCGATCAGTGCCTGCCTCAACCTTTCAACGTTGTCGGCCGTTCGGCGAACCCACAGATCGATGTCTTCGGTATAGCGGGCGCGGCCGTGGACGCTCAGCGCAACCGAGCCGACGACCAAGAACTCAACGTTCTGGGACTGTAACGATTCGATAAGTTCTTGTAAATCGACGTTCACGCGGCCACCACAGATCAAGCAACTCCGCGAAGCGGTCGAGACGCTGTTGGGGCGTCATGTCGGCCCATTCTTGCAGTCGCCGCGCTTCTAGCTCGGCCTGGTCGCCGATCTGCACTCGCCACTTGCTCCGATCTGCCACGAGGTCATTATGAAGGTCGCCAGTTCGCCCTTGCCAGGAACACCAAAGATTCCAAAGCCTTCAGAGAAGCGCAACGAACTCGTCGACCGAGAGCCCTGCTTCAGCAATGATGTGCCGCAGCGTGCCAGGTCGGATGGAGCGATGGTCCGGCACGACGACACGAGCGAACGGCAACTCGCGGCGCAACACCATATGCGAGCCGGATTGCCGACGAAATACAAATCCCACCCGCTCGAGCGCGGTCCGAACTTGCTTTCCGGAAAGGTCGCTCGGAAGTCGAGCCATTAGGCCGATTCCGGCAATTCGACCACCACGACGTCGACTACCGACGGCACCGGGTCGCCGCTGGCAAGACAATCCTCTATGTACAGAGTCGCCGCTTCGCGAATGTTGCTCAGCGCTTCATCGCGCGTGTCGCCCTGTGAAACGCACCCCGGCAGGCCGGGCGCCGACGCGACCCAGCCGCCCGAATCCCGCTCTAAGACGATGGTGATCTTCATTGGGCCGCCCGTAGGTCTATCCTACCGACCCTTCCAAACTCACGCCAAGCAGCTTCTGCGCCTCGACCGCGAACTCCATCGGCAGCTCGCGGAACACGTCCTTGCAAAAGCCGCTGACGATCATGTTCACCGCGTCCTCGGTGGGGATGCCACGCTGGTTGCAGTAGAAAATCTGGTCCTCGCCGATCTTGGAGGTCGAGGCCTCGTGCTCGACGGTGGCGGTGGGGTTCTTAACCTCGATATACGGGAAGGTGTGAGCGCCGCAGCGGTCGCCCATCAGCATCGAATCGCATTGCGAGTAGTTGCGCGCGTTCTCGGCGCCCGCGTTGATCTTCACGAGGCCGCGATAGGTGTTCTGGCCGTTGCCGGCGGAGATGCCCTTCGAGACGATGGTCGAACGCGTGTTCTTGCCGAGGTGGATCATCTTCGTGCCCGTATCGGCTTGCTGCTTGTTAGCGGTGAGGGCCACGCTATAAAACTCGCCCACCGAATCGTCGCCTTGCAATATCACGCTCGGATACTTCCATGTGATCGCGGAGCCGGTCTCGACCTGGGTCCAGGTGATCTTCGAGCCCTTGCCCCAGCAGCGTCCGCGCTTTGTGACGAAGTTGAAGATGCCGCCCTTGCCGTCCTTGTCGCCCGGATACCAGTTCTGGACCGTGCTGTACTTGACGGTGGCGTCCTTGAGGGCGATCAGCTCGACCACGGCTGCGTGAAGCTGGTTCTCGTCGCGCATGGGGGCGGTGCAGCCCTCGAGATAGGACACATAAGCGCCTTCGTCGGCGATGATGAGGGTGCGCTCGAACTGGCCGGTCTTCTCCGCATTGATGCGGAAATAGGTTGAGAGCTCCATCGGGCAGCGAACGCCTTTCGGCACATATACGAACGAGCCGTCGGAAAACACGGCCGAGTTCAAGGTGGCGTAATAGTTGTCGCTGTACGGCACCACCGAGCCGAGATATTGCTTGACCAGGTCGGGATGCTCCTGAACCGCCTCTTGGATCGAGCAGAAGATCACGCCCATTTCGCCGAGCTTCTCTTTGAAGGTGGTCACGACCGAAACCGAATCGAACACCGCGTCCACCGCCACGCCGGAGAGCGGAATCTTGAGTGCGTCCGCCGCGCTCGGCGCCGCTCCCTTCACGTTGAGCAGCACCTTCTGCTCGTCGATCGGGATGCCGAGCTTTTCGAACGTGCGCAGGAGCTCGGGGTCGGCCTCTTCCAGGCTGTCGAGCACGGGCTTGCGCGTCGGCGCGGAGTAATAGATGATGTCCTGCAGGTCGATCGGCGCGTATTTGACGTTGGGCCAATGCGGCTCCTTCATCGTGGCATGATGGCGGAAGGCCTTGAGCCGCCAGTCGAGCAGCCACTCGGGCTCGCCTTTGCGCTGGGATATGGCGCGGACGGTGTCTTCGGTGAGGCCAGGCTCGAATTGGTCGGTTTCGAGCGATACCGACCAGCCGTGTTCGTAATCCTTGGCCGCGAACTGCTCGAGAATCTGGGTGCTGGTGTCGAGGGCCTCGCTCATCTCTTCTTCCTACGCCTCATTATGGACGAAAAAGTATAGATTCGATATGGCATCGCAAGATGCGACCCCTAGGAGACGCTAAGCTGGCACGCGTTTGAGTCCGCACTAGCCACCGACGCTGATCAACGCGCTCTTTTCGCGGCGTAGATGAGGATCAACCCCACGCCAATAAGGCCAAGCGCAAAGGCGAGCCAGCCGAGCGTGGAGAAGATCGCGAGAAACCAACGGTTCCCCTGACTGAAGATCGCGACTCGCGCTTGCAACCATACCGAGGAGCCAAACTCAATCACAAGCGCAATGAGAATTAGGAGCGCTCCCGTCGTCAATAGCGTCCTGTCTGGGCGAGGCTGATCCGTTTGCATTGTTTCTCACACCTTCCGCGTCAATTTTGCTCGATGTGTGCCTTGCCATGCCTCGACGCATGATGCGATAAGGCACTATCGGGAGTGGACGATGCCTCGTGATCGCCCAAGTCGTTCATGCCCCCGGGGCTAGGGCATGGGCTCCAGGTAGCCGCTAACGTAGATCCGCGCGGCGCCGACGTCCGTACCAACGGTTCTGCTGAGGAGAAAGTCGACCGATGATCCGGAATCCGCCTCAAAATCCACCGGCCCGCCGGCGACGCTGTATGTAGTGCCGTTATCCGTTCCACGGTCGGTGAAAGGCACCTCCATGAAAGGGCTACCATCCTTGGTGCCCACACAGCCCACAATCCTCTCAGAGTTGAAGAGCGTGGCCGCCCCGCTAACGTGCTTCACGAAAAGCCTCTTGCCGTTAGGGACCACGTATGGCGTCAATGATCCTGTTCCACCGAGACCGTCCGTAAAGAAATAGTTCAGGATAGCCGTGACGGGCGTGCGCCACTCGATGACGCAGGTGGGGACGGGCGTGCTCGGCGTGTTCGTCACCTGTACGCCAGGTGTTCCCGTGACGCTGACGCTCCACGGCGCTCCGCTCTGGCTAGCGTTGACGTTCCATGTGCCGCTTTGCACGGCGGGAACCGTGTTCCCGACGTTCACGGTGCCTGCGACCGTCGTCGTACCGGGCAGGTTGCCGACGTTCACGGTGGGCGTGTTTCCCACGTTCACGGTGCCTGCGACCGTCGTCGTGCCCTGCGCCGCGGTGGGCACAGGCTGGGCGGCCGTGTTCACCACAACCACCGATGTGGGTGTGGGTGCTCGTCGCGCCGCGATGGCATTCGTGTACAGGAGGGGACTGGCGAGGGCGCCGATGCTCGCGCCGGTGAGCAGATAGAGTTTGAAGGGCTTCATTCGGGGGCTCCTTGGAGCGCTGAGCCAGCGCTTGGGCTAATATTACAACCGATTCATCGCTCTTGCAAACCGCGATCCTAGCATGAACGGGGCTAAGGGCTTGCGGCGGCTACGAGCGCAAGTGTAAAGCCGGCAAATTTGCGAAGTCGAACGTTAGCCGTCTGGTCTGCCCGTGCTTGCTAGGCAACTCGCCCAGATCCTGGTAATTATCGCGGTCAGTGCCGGTAGTCGATCCGGCATGCCTGCAAGCCGAGCCATTTCGAGATGCGGTAGCGGTTGCGGACGACGAGCGCGTAGGCGCCAATTTCGACGAGCAGGATCGGGAACACGAGGTAGGTGACGGTCACGATGGGCTTGCCCCACCACCGGGTCCAAAGGAATCCGTTGAGAGCGAACACGCCGCCGAACACGCGGCCTCGAGAGGTTATGAGTTGGGCCGCGCCCTCGCAGCGGCGACGGGTGAGACCGAGCTTCGCGAGTTCTTCATCCGTCTTGGTCTGATACGGCTCGTAGCGAAACGCGTTGGCGCGGTCGAGCCTCTGCATCGCCCGCACCCCGGTCGAGCAGATGCCGCAGTCGGCGTCGAAGACGATGACGGGGCTGTCATCCACTCCGTCAGCCCCCGCCCCTCTGCAATTCCGGACGCATCGCTCGGGCACCGTTGATGATGCGGTTCCTCGCTCCGCCGGGCTGCGCGCGGCGGAGGACCACCCCCCGCCTCGGCCTAGCCTCGGCGACCCCCGCCGTGAGGCAGGGGTTTTCAATTATCTTTGGCTCGCTCACCCCGTCCCGGGGCTCGCTCACCGTTTCCTTTGGGGACGCCATCCCTGGCATCCGCAGACCCGCCATCGCGTTTGAATACGCCATCAATACAATCTACGCATTCTCCTCACGGTAGCCGTGGTTCGGAACCGTTTCAGCCAGATCCAAGCAGTGGCCGGCCCCCACCGTCACCGCCGAACCTTCGGCAAGGAGCGCTGAGGCCGGCGGACCCGAGAGCACGGCGGCGAAATCGGGACCGTAGAGGCCGGCGAGGTCACCCTCAAGCACGGCGTCGCGCACGGAGGCCACGCGCCAGCAGGGATGATCCACCTGGTACTCGCTCGTGCAAGCCCCCCGCTTCGTGTAGCCCCAGTAATGCTCGACCGTGAACTCCGCTTCAGAACCCGCCACAAGCGGCTCGACCAGCCCGTAGGGCGTAACCCCCATCCGGCCCCACGCTCCGTTCGACTTGAACCGGTACTCGACTCGCCCGCCAGGCTCGGGGCGCACCTCATGCTCAATCGGCAGCCAGTGATAGTTCTCACCGTAAAGCGTCCGCGCAACCCAAACGACCGCACGCCTGGGCACGATTTCCTTGATGAACACCACGCCGCGCCTCTCGCCATCCGGAGCCTCCCGCCGCACGTAAAACCGGAGATTGATTTCGTCGAAATCGCCATGGCCAAGGAGGGATAATCCCCACATCCGGGTTCGCAAAAACCTAAACCCCACGATGCTGATAACACAGCGGCCTTGCCAAAGGTCGAACTCTGTCCCCGGTGGGATCAGCGGCGCGAGCAGGGCGGGCTCGATCTCGTAGTTCAGGATCGCCAGCCATCGCCATTCCGCCGAGAGCATCGGCCGCACGGCATTACCCTACCCGGGCTTCAGGCTCGGGGGCGTCGCAGAACTCAACGCGGCGAAGACTGCTAGGCAGCGCGGCGCTCCGAAGCGCTTTCGTTGTCGAGGAACAGCTTCTCCTGCTTCTCGTAGGTCTCGCTAAGTTCCGCGCCAAGCTCTTCGAGGCCGCCTGCCGTGAGGCCGAGCTCGCTCATGGCCGGCTCGGAGAACCGGTACAGCAAGCCGTCCCCGCCCACGCCGAAGCCAAGGTTCATGGACAGATGGTCGGCCAAATGGGTGATGTCCACGAGCGGGCTGCCCGCGCCACAGGCTTCGGGCTGGTGGTGGAAGCGAATCACGTCCACATAGGGCTTCGGCAAGTTCCATCGCTCGGCCAGAAACGCGCCTACTTCAGCGTGATCGAAGCCAAACATCCTTCGCTCGACCTCGTCGAAAGACAGCCCCTCGGCCTGAGCGATCTGCTGCACCGATCCAAGCTTGTTTTCGAGCCAGGCGCTGAGGGCGACCTTGCCGATGTTGTGCAGGAGACCGGCCGTGAAGGCGCTGTCGCTCTGGGCGGCGCCGGTGCGCTCCGCGATGAGCTTGGAACCGAGGGCGACGCTAAACGAGTTCACCCACAGGTGGTAGGGCTCGAGGCCGTATCCGGGCAGGGGCCGGCTCATCCACGGATACGTCGCCGCCACCATGCAGAGGTTGCGCACCGTACGGGTGCCGAGCACGATGACCGATTCGCTCACATCCATCACCTGACGCGGCAGGCCATAGTAGGCGCTGTTCGCCAGACGCAGCACCCGCGCGGTCAGGGCTTGGTCCTGGGTGATGTGCTTCGAGATCGAATTGGCGCTCGCGTCCGCGGAACTTGTCTCCTTGAGCACGGCCAGAGCAGCGGCAGGGAACGTGGGCAGATCGGTCGTCTGCTTGAGGATAGCTTCAAGAGTCATATTAAGATCGCTCACAGCTTGCCCCCCAAATTCGAAAGAAGGCGCTCGGGGCCGTTGGCCATCTGCACCGTGACCACGCCGTTGTCGACCGAGAACACCAGACGCCGGGCCAGGTGGCCACCCGTATCTTGGTCGGTAAGCGGGATTCCGAGGTCGGTGAGCGCCTTTAGCACCGCTTCGATGTTGCGAACGCCGATCTGGAGCGATTGCGCCGATTCGGCCTTGTCGCCGGTCACGGGCTGCGCTCCGCCCGCGAAGGCTGCCCGCACTCGGTCGCGCTGCGCACCCGCCTGCTCCATCATATCAAGTAACGCTGGGAGTGCGGTGTTGGCATACATGCCTACCCGGCCGGGAGTTCTGTCGGTGGGTGAAATGGGCAATACGATGTGAACCATGCCGCCCACTTCGGCGGTGGCATCCAAGGCGCACAAGCCGATCCCAGCCGCAAGCCCGGGGATGGTGAGCTGGCCTTCGCCCTTCACGACCTGGATGTCCGACATGCCGACAAGCGAGTTTGTATTGGACATATCAGACTCGCCCCACGGTCTTCCCATAGCCTTCCCTCAGTTCCCACAAAGCCCTAGCCGTGTGCCATGTCATGCCGCCCCACTTCCCCAGCGTGAAAGCCACGCACCCCGCATATTCCACATGGAACGAACCTGCGAAGCAGGTAATTCTCCCAGGCCGGGGCTCAGTGTGCGAGCGCGTCGGCCAGTTCGCTAAGCCGGCGCACGTATTCGGCCGGGGCGAGGTTCTGGCACTGCGCGTGCTCGGCGCCCGGCACGACCCAAAGCGGGCAACCGGCCGCCTCGGAAAGCGTCTTGGCCTGGCTCATCTCCATGAGGCGATCCCTGTCGCCCTGAATGACTAGCGCGGGACGTCCTCGCCAACGCGCGGCGCCATCGACGGGCCGAACCGTGGAAGGATCGACCCCTGACCGAACCTTCGCCAGCCAACGTACTGGAGCGAGAATAACGTGCCCGCCGGGCAGGAGCAGATCGAACCAGCGGCGCACCGCGTCATCGAGCACCGCGAACGATCCTTCGGACACGATCGCGTCGGCCCGAGCGCGCTCGACCGCCAGCCAACAAGCCGCGCCGCCCATCGAGATGCCGACGAGCACCGTCTTGGGCGGCTTGGCGAACCGAGCCTGCGCCCAGCTCGCGGCATGAATCACCGTTTCGGCTTCCTTCACGCCGAAGCCGCAGGTGGGGTCGGGGTTGGCATCGTGGGCGGGCATTGCTGGGGCGACCGCCTCGTAGCCTCGGCGGTCGAGTTCCACCAGCATTTCGCTCCACGAGCCACGGTCGCCGCCGTATCCGTGCACGAGCACGAACAGCACCTTTCGTTTCGATCCGCCCGCTGCCAATCCGGGCGTGCACCAAGCCGGGAATGGGGGGCTGCCCGAGATCGAGACTTCGGATGCCCCTGCAGGCCGCACCGGGTGGCGACGCATGGGGGAGATGTAGCTCAAGGCGAGCATCCAGCAGCCGACGGCATAGACGAGCAGGCCGACAAGCAGCCAGCTCACCAGCCTAACCCAGCGCCGCTTCCGCCGCATCGACCGCATTGCTCAGGAGCGAGGCAACCGTCATCGGCCCGACGCCGCCGGGTACCGGAGTGATCCACGCGGCGACCTTGCTCGCCCCCGCAAAATCCACATCGCCCACATCGCCCGCTCGCCCCTCCACCTTGTTGTAGCCGGCGTCGATCACCACCGCCCCCGGCTCGATCCAATCGCCCTTCACCATCTCGGCCCTGCCCACCGCCGCCACCAAGATATCCGCCTCGCGGCACAGGTCGGGCAGATTAACGGTTTTGGAGTGGGCGACGGTGACGGTGGCGTTCATTTCCAGAAGCATCAGCGCCATCGGCTTGCCGAGGATGACGCTGCGACCGATCACCACCGCCCTCTTGCCCTGCGCCTCAATTCCGTAATGCTCCAGTAGCCGCACAATGCCGAGCGGGGTGGCGCACCGAAAGCCGGGCAGGCCCGCGACCAGCCGCCCGAGGGATTGGGGCGTGATGCCGTCCACGTCCTTGGCCGCACCAAGGGCGAGGAGCGCCGCATTCTCGTTCAGCTGCCTCGGAAACGGATGTTGCAGGAGAACGCCGTGAACCGCTGGATCGGCGTTGAGCCGCTCGATGAGCCCGATCACCTCCCCTTGGGCGGTGCGTTCCGTGAGCTCGTAGCTCTCGCCCTCGATGCAGATTTCGTCCGCCCACTTGCGCTTCATCCGAACGTAGGCGAGGCTGGCCGGGTCTTGGGCCGCCACGATCACGTCGAGCCTTGGAACATGGCCGGTGCGCGCGCGCAGACGATCGACCCGCGCACCAAGTTCCGCCCGGACTTGGCGCGAAAGCGCCTTGCCGTCCATGATCCGCGCGCTCAAGGCTTGGGCTCCTCTGAGCGGAGCGTCCACCCGCCTGCTTTGGCCAGTTCGGCTTGGTCGGGAGTCACTTCGACCGTCTCGACCGGAGGTTCCGCTTCAGGCTCGACCGCTTCCTCATGGCCCCCCTCGGTCGGCGTCCATTCGGCCTTCGGCGAATCGAGAACGAGCCGGCCCAGCACGCCGTTCACGAACTTGCCGCTGTCGGCGGTGGAATATTTTTTGGCGATCTCGATCGCCTCGTTGATGGTCACCGCAGGAGGGATGGTGGGGCAGTGAAACAGCTCGTAGGTTGCCAGGCGAATCAGGTTGCGGTCGACGGCGGCAAGCCGCTCGAAATCCCAGCCTTCGAGGCGCTCGGCGATGAGGCGGTCGAGCTCGGGCCGCTCGGCGCGAACCCCCTCGACGAGGGAACGGGCGAATTCGAGCAGATCGTCGGTCAGCTTGGCCTCGGTTTCCATCTGGCCGATGGCGGCGCCAATGGGCGTCCGACCGATCTCGATTTCATACAGCGCGCGGAGCGCCGCCTCTCGCGACTTTCGCCGCGATTTAGGCCCCACGGGCCTCCTCGGCGAGCATCGCGGGCACGAACGAGGTGTCGACCTCGCCCGAGACGAATCTTGGATGGGCGCACAGCCGCCGCAGGAAGGGCAGGTTGGTGGCGATCCCTTCGATCGAAAACTCTTCGAGCGCGGCCTGCAGCTTGCGCACCGCCTCGTCGCGGTCGCGGCCCAGCACGATCAGCTTGCCGAGCAGCGGGTCGTAGTAGGGGCTGACGCTGAATCCGGCGTAGCAGTGGGTCTCTATGCGCACGCCGCGCCCGCCGGGGGCGCGCCAGCCCGCGATCAGCCCGGTGCTGGGGGCAAAGTCCTTGTCCGGGTCTTGGGCGGTGATTCGCGCCTCGATCGCGTGGCCCTTGAGTTTGATGTCGTCTTGCCGGAATGGCAGCTTCCTACCTGCGGCCACCTCGAGCATGAGCTTGACGAGGTCGATGCCCGCGATCTCCTCCGTCACCGTGTGCTCGACCTGAAGCCGCGTGTTCATCTCGAGGAAGTAGAAGTGGAAGTCCTTGTCGACGAGGAATTCGACCGTGCCCGCGCTTTGGTAGCCCACCGAACTGGCGACGCGCACCGCCGCGTCGCCCATCGCTCGCCGCACCTTGTTGGGCAGGCGCGAGTAAGGCGCTTCTTCGACGAGCTTTTGGTGCCGCAGGTTCTGAACCGAGCATTCGCGCTCGCCGAGGTGGACGACGTGGCCATGGGCGTCGCCTAGCACCTGAACCTCCACGTGGCGAGGCTGCACCAGGCACTTCTCGACGAGGATTTCGCCGCTGCCGAAGCTGGCCTGTGCCTCCGCGCGGGCTGTTTGCAGGAGGGCGGGCAGTTCCTCCGGCTCGTCGACGCGGCGGATGCCTCGGCCTCCGCCCCCCGCGATCGCCTTGAGCAAGACGGGGAACCCGATCCGCTTGGCTTCGGCAAGCGCCTGCGCCTCGTCGGCCACGGGATGGTCGCTGCCGGGGATCACCGGACACTTGGCGGCGATGGCGGCGTGCTTGGCCTTCGCCTTATCGCCCATCGCCTCGATCGCGCTAACCGTGGGGCCGATAAAGCGGATGCCGAGCGAATGCAGCGCGCTTGCGAAGTTGGGGCGTTCGCTAAAGTAGCCGTAGCCGGGATGCACCGCGTCAGCGCCCGAAATCTGCGCCGCCATGAGCACGTTCGCGAGGTTGAGGTAGCTCTCGCCGTTGGCGTTGCCGCCCACGCACATCACCTCGTCCGCGATTTTGACGTGGAGCGAATCGCGGTCGGCCTCCGAATAGATCGCGACCGAGCGAATCCCCATCTCCCGGCACGCGCGGATGATGCGGCAGGCGATCTCGCCCCGGTTGGCGATCAGCACCTTGCCGATCATCGGGCCGTTAGTAGTCGCCGTGCCCCGGGTGCGGGCAGGTGACTTCTCCGGTCGCCGGGTTGTAGTTGTAGGGCTCATGAGGTTCGATGGGGCACTTGGTGAACGACGATCCGAGGTGCAGCTCTTCCAAGGTGTCCGGCGCCTTGCCGTCGGGGGCGCCCATGCGCGCGATTTTCACCGCCTCGCGCGCCTGGCTCAGGTTACTCTTGCAGACCTCGTCGCGCGCGGCGAATATCACCTTGCCCGGCACGGTCGTGCCCATCTTATCCGCCCGCTCCTTGCCAGGTCCGGCGCCCACGCCACCCACCTGGCCGACGAAGAACACGACGAGCAGCAGCATGAGGATGCCGACGGCGGAGAGCATCATCACGAGGGTGTTGCCGCGCCTTTTCATCGCGCCACCCTGACGATCGCGAGCGGCTGGCCGAACTCGACCGCCTCGCCGTCTTGCACGAGCACTTCGATCACTTCTCCGCTCACGCTGCTTTCCACTTCGTTATCGATGCCGAGGGCGTTGATCACGCCGATCACATCGCCCGGCTGCACCTTCATGCCGAGTTCGAGGGGCGCTGCGCCCGGCACGTAGTAGCCGATGAGGGGGGCGCGGATGGGCACGCCGTCGGGGGCGGGGATTTCGGGGGTCTTGGCGGTTTGGGCTTGGGGCGTTTGATCGAGGCGCGCGCGGAACACCGCGCCGCCGGCCTCCAGCTCCAGCTCGGCAAAGCCATGCCGCCGGGCCGTATCCAGCGCATGGCGCACGAGCTCCAGGTCCAGCTCGGCCATTGGTGCAGAGTGTACCGCCCGAGTTGGGGCAGAGGCTCACTTGCCGTTGCGCAACTGGGAGGGATATGCCTGTAGGATTCGGTCCGCGAGCCAGTGGTCTTCTTGGTCTGAGAGCATGGCCCGCAAACGGGGCAGGAGCGCAGGGTCCGCGAGCTTCGCGAGAGCTTCGGGCGGCCCTCGCAGGAGGCGCCTGAAACCTGATCGCCCCTTGTCTCCAAGCCACTCAACCAGGACCGGCTCGCCCCTTGAATCACCGACCAGCCCAAGGGCAACGGCCGCTCGCAGTCGCACCTCGCCGTTCGCGCTTTCGAGATACGGCGCTACGCAATCTGCCGCCTCTTTCCCGAAATCAGCCAAATGAAGTGCGACAAGATCGCCGAGCGGCTTCGGACCGCCCACCTCCCCCGGATGCAGCGGGCACGGGTCCTTCGAAACAAGTTGCGCCGCGACAGCCCTGAGGCAAGACGAATCGCGGAGTCTGGTGAGGGACGCGGCTGAAGACTCGGCCACGCCGGCAGTTCCCTCAAGCCAATCACCTTCGGTACGGACCTTGAGCGCCTCGACCAGAGCCGGAACCGCTTTGCGATCACCGATCTCCCCCAAGTTCGTAGGCGGCGGTTTCTCGGATCCAGGGCTTGCCAGCCCCGTGCAGAACGCCGATGAGCGCCGCAACAGCCTTGCGCTCGCGCATGGCCCCAAGAGCTTCCAAGGCATACGCCTTCGTCCAGTCATCTTTCGATTTCAGCGCCTCGATGAGCGCGGGTACCGCCGGCTCACCGATCGCAATCAGTTCGTTTCGAGCGGCTAGGCCCTCGGAAACGGCTCCCGTCTTGGCATCGGTGAGACGCTCCTCATCCGGAATCGTGAGCTTGCCGATCAGGTACGGAATGCGCTCGGCCTGGCTCGCCGGAGTGCCAGCCATCGCGGCTTCCTGAGTAACAGGTGTCGACCGCTGCCCGGCAGACGGCGAGCAGCCTTGCACGCCGACTGCGAAGGCAAGGAGAAGGGCGTAAGCCCTCATGCCCTATTGGACGCCAAGCGTAACACCCTGCGTTTCGCAGAGTTGGCTATGTTGGCGCCGATGCCCTTTCCGCCACCCTCCCCCAAACCCCTCCCTCAAGGGAGGGGGAATTCTTTTCTTAGGCTCGCTCCAGCCCTCCGGGCTCTCGCTCACCCTCCTTTCCGGGGCGCCATCCTTGGCGTCCCCCTGACAGAACCGATGTGGCAACTTCGCCCCGGCGCATCTGACATTAGCAGCTCAGTGCGTCTTCGCCAATCGTTCACCCAACGAGGGCAAGCATGACTCGGCAGTGGAAGAGCTGCGTTGAAGGATGGCCAGTGATGGTCGAAGCGTATATGAGCAGCTTGCTTCCGAGCACGAAGCTAGCCTCTAACTACGTTACCAAAGGGACGCCACGGACGGCGTGCCGAAAGAGAGCGGCGAGCGAACCCCGGGACGGGGTGAGCGACCCAAGGAAAATTAGATTCACCCCTGCCTCACGGCGGGGGTCGGTGAGGCTACGCCGAACCGGGGGGGTGGTCTCCGCAGCACGCGGGAGGTTGCATGGAACGAGGGTCGAACGATTGCTGCGGAGCCTGCAACACCGCTGCGAACAACGCCTGTCGTACCACACACCCCAACCACCAAGGGCCGCCAATGTTGAAGCTTGACCGAGTCCGCAGTCCGACTAGCCTAGGTCGCCGCGCCGACGCCCTTGAGCGCGTCCTCGCCCATGATCTCGCGCACGATCTTGTTCTGGTTGATCCGGTATTTGCGCGCACGGGGGGCGATCATGCGCACGTCTACCGGCTCATAGCTCAGTTCGGGGCCGTTCTGGGTCCACGAAGCGAGGGTGGACTTCAGCCAGTGGGCGTCGTCCCGCTCGGGCGTATCCATCTTGAAGTGGGCGCCCCTGCTCTCGTCGCGCGCTATCGCCCCCTCCACGATCGCACGCGAGGCTTCGATCATGTTGATGAGCGCGCGGGTGAATGGGACCGCCTGGTTGGTCCAGCCCGAATCGTCGAGCAGATCGCACTGCCGCGCGTGCGCCGCCAAATCCTTCAATGCCTGGCGCGCCTCCACAAGCTCGTGCTGGGTGCGCCAGATGCCGCACCGGTTCCACATGAGGTCGGCGAGCTCGGCGTGTAGCCGGTACGGGTTCTCGGCGCCGTTCGAGCGGCGCAGCCCCTCGTATTCGGATGTGCGCTCGCGCCGAGCCTCCTCCAGAGTCGCGGCGGGCAACCCCTCGGCGGAGGCGTCCATCGCCTTAAGGTATGCGCAGACCCCTTGCGAGGCGATCTCGCCCGCCACCAGGCACGCGAGCAGCGCGTTCGCGCCCAGCCTATTCGCCCCGTGATACTGAAACTCGCACTCGCCCGCCGCGTAGAGGCCGGGCACGTTGGTCATTTGGTTGCGAGGCGAGCCCACATCCCACGAGCCGTCGCGCTGGGTCTCGTAATCCACCCACAGCCCGCCCATCGTGTAATGCACCGCCGGGTAGATGCGCATTGGGGTGGCGATGGGGTCCTCGCGCATGAACTTCTCGTAAATCTCGAGCACCCCTTCGAGCTTGTCGTTGATCTGCCCGCGGCTGTAGGGGCCGCCGTGGTCGGTGTGGAGCTGGGTAATGTCGAGATACACCTGTTGCTTGCCCTGCACGCCGCGCCCGATGCGGCAGATGCAGTAGATGGCAAAGCTCACGAGGTCGCGGCTGAGCAGGTTGCCGTAGACCGGGTCGAGCTCTTCGCAGAAATACCACCGGTCCTTATCGGGAATATCGAGCGGCTTGCGCGGATCGCCCGCATCGCGCGGAGTCCAGAGGCGGCCGCCCTCTCCGCGCACCGATTCGCTGATGAGGCGGCACTTGTCCTCGCCTGGGATGGCGGTGGGATGGATCTGCACCATCTCGGGGTTGGCATAATGCACGCCCTGCTGGTAGCAGATCGAGACGGCCGCGCCCGTGTTGATGATCGAGTTGGTGGAGCGCCCGAAGATCACGCCGTTGCCGCCGGTGGCGATCACGACCGCGTCGGCGGCGAACGCCTCGATCTCCATGCCCCGCAAGCTTTGGGCGGTGAGGCCCCGGCAGGCGCCTCTGGCGTCCTTGACGATGCCGAGGAACTCGTAGTTCTCGTACTTCTCCACCAGCCCCATCGATTCCCACCTGCGCACTTGCTCGTCGAGCGCGTAGAGAAGCTGCTGGCCGGTGGTGGCGCCCGCGAAGGCGGTGCGGTGCTTGAGGGTGCCCCCAAAGCGGCGGAACGCGAGCAGGCCTTCGGAGGTGCGGTTGAACGGCACCCCCATCCGGTCGAGGAGGTCGATGATCGCGGGCGCGCGCTCGGCCATCCGCATGACGGGCGGCTGATGGTTGAGGAAGTCGCCGCCGGTGATCGTGTCTTCGAAGTGCAGGTAGGGCGAATCGCCCTCGCCGCGCAGGTTCACCGCAGCATTGATGCCGCCCTGCGCGCACACGCTGTGGCTGCGCTTGACCGGGACGAGGCTGAAGAGCTTGACCTTATGGCCCGCCTCTGCGAGCTTCATCGCCGCCATCAGGCCGGCGAGGCCTCCTCCGACGACGGCGACGGTTCGTTCTGCTGGCATGGGCGGCCTTCATTATGCCCCCCGGAGCCGCTCCTGAGCGTGGCAGGGGAGGGGCACGCTCGTCGTGCCCGCGGGCGATCCGATTAAGATTGCCCTCCACCTGGCGGTGGAGCACCACCCCCCGCGCTTCGCGCGACCCCCGCCGTGAGGCAGGGGTTTCATGTTTTTCTTTGGCTCGCTCACGCCCTCCGGGCCCTCGCTCACCGTTTCTTTGCGGGATGCCATCCTTGGCGTCCTGAAATAACGGAGGCGTGCGGCTGACCTAGCGCGGCCTAAGCCTTCATGTCCATCACATGCTTGACCATCTTGTCCCCGCACTTGGGGCAGTTGCCTGCCTTAAGCGCAGTCACGTGGCACTTATCGCAGGCGTAGGTCTCGGCCACCTTGGTCATCGCCTTGCCGCACTTGGGGCACTTGCCCGCCTTGGCGGCAGTGGTGTGGCAGTCCTTGCAGGAGTAATAAACCTTCGCGGTGATCTTCTCCATCTTGTCGCCGCACATCGGGCAGGCGCCCGGCTTGCTGCTGGCGATGTCGCACATCCGGCAGGAGTAGACGGCGGCTTTCTTGACCGTACGGGTGTGCTTGGCTTTGGCGTGGGACTTCGCCTGGGGCTTCGCCTTCGGCGTGGGCGTGTCTTGCGCCAGAACGAGCGACAGGCCTACGCATAGAGCTAGCAGGACGAGACAGAACTTCGAAGCACGCATGATTAACCTCCGGCCGCGCGATCGCATCCGCGACCCACCGTTGACCATTCTACAGGCTGTTCCGGAAATTTTCCGGGCTATGAGGCGGGTTTGAGGCCGATGTACAGCCCCCGGCCTATGAGTCCCTCGGGATCGCGCTCCGGGGCGAGACCCGCCGCCTCGAAAGCGCCCCGATAATCGGTCTCGGTGAACAGGCCCATTTCGTGCCGCTCTACGAAGTGGTCGACGCCTTGAGGGGTACCGACTAAATAGTTGAAATCGATGATCGACCGGCCTCCCTCACGCCGCGATACGTGGATGCGCGCGACTTTGAGATCGTCGTGATCGACGTACAAGCTGCCCAGGTGATTATCGATGAAGGCTTTCGGTTCGATCCACGGCTCGACCATGAGCAGCCCGCCGGGCGTGAGGTGCCGGGCCTGGCAGGCAACCGCGGAGTTCAGGCCATCGACGGTCTGCGCATAACCGATCGAGCTGAAAAGACAGGTGATCACATCGAAGCGCCGTCCAAAGTCGAAATCGCGCATGTCGCCGACGCGGAACTCGACCTCGGGATTGCGCCGGGAGGCGATGTCGATCATCTGGGGGTCGAGGTCCATGCCCGCGCAGCGGAACTTGCGTTTGAGCACGGCTAGGTGCATGCCGGTGCCGCACGCGACGTCAAGAAGGGACGCGGCCTTGGGGCAGCGCGCCTGGATTAGGTCTTCCAGCCGCTCGGCCTCGCCCACGTAGTCCTTGAAGGAGTACATGGCGTCGTAAAACGCCTCGGACTTCGAGAACATGCTTCATTGTAGCGAAGCAGCGCAAGGCACCGCGCCCTGGAACCCGGACCGCACGTCGGCGGTTGGATGGATCAAGGAGTCACCCTTTGCGATTCTTTGAAGACGGAGATGGTTTGAACATCCTGGCCGCAACCGGAGTGGTCTCTGCGTTTCTGCTTGGGCTGCTCCTCCTTGCCTTCATGGTGATGCTCGAGCCACTGTCGCTCGTGTGGTATGCCCTCGAGGTGGCCTTCCTAGATAGGCAATTGCGCGACTAAAGGCCTAGCGGGCCTTCGCCCGCGCCAGACGCGCGTAGGCGTTGTGGTCGTGGATCGACTCGTGGTTCTCCACCTCGATCTCGTATGAGGCCACGCGCGGGTCGTTATCGAAGGCCGCCGATACCTCGCGCACGAGGTCCTCGACGAAGCGCGGGTTGTCGTACGCTTGCTCGGTCACGAACTTTTCGTCGGGACGTTTGAGGAGCGGGTACAGCGGCGCGGAGCCACAGGCTTCGATGAGGTCGATCACATCCTCGAGCCAAAGCAGGGCGGTCGGGCGGACCCGCACGCTCACGTAGCCTCGCTGGTTATGGGCGCCCCGTGAGGCGATCTCTTTGGAGCATGGGCAGAGCGTAGTAACGGGAACGGTGAGAAGCAGCTCAAAATCGTTCACCGCGCCGCCGGTAGCGGAAAAGCCGCATTCGTAGCCCATCATGCCCTTGCCGCCGGTCACGGGGGCCGCCTTCTCGCGGAAGAAGGTGAAGCGCACTTCGAGGTGGGCCGAGTCGGCATCGAGCCGTTCGCGCAGGCGTTTGAGGATGCCGGGGATGGTTTCCGGGCCAAGGTCGTGGTTGTGCTGGGAAAGCACTTCCAGGAACCGGCTCATGTGGGTGCCCTTGTAATGCTTGGGCAGGTCGACGGTGAGGGTGAACGTGCCGACCGTGTGCTGCAGCCCGTTGTCCTTATTGCGGACGTGCATCGGATAGCGCACGTTGCGCACGCCGACGCGGTCGATTGCGATGTCGCGATCGTCGGGCGAACTCTGGACGTCGACGAGGGCGGCGGTTTTCATGGTGCTGTGGGGCGGCATGGGCTTGGCCCCATCCGTCCTACGTTCGCTCCGCTTCGGCAGTTTGCTTCGCCCCATCGCAGAACCATTCTAGTCCGATGAACGCGGCTTCGAGCGCTTCGGCGGTGTGGAGCACCGTCAGCCCCCGTGCCTTCGCGGCGGGCGCGAGCCACAGGTGGCACCCGGGATTGCCTTGAATGAGCAGGCTTGCGCCGGTTGCTTGGGCGTTTTCGAGCTTTCTTGTTTGGAGGGCGACCGCCTGGCTCGGGTGGGTGAGGTTGGATATCCCGCCGCTTCCGCAGCAAAGGTCCGATTCGGGCATGGGAAGCAGGGTGAGGCCGGGGATGGCGGTAATCAGCTCGCGCGGCTGGCTCCGGATGCCCTGGGCATGGGCGAGATGGCAGGCGTCGTGGTAGGTGGCGACGGCCCAGTAGCCGGGCGCCTTCTTGAGCGCCTCGCCGAGCCCGTTTTCGTGGAGCAGCTCGCTTAGATCGAGCACGCGACGCTTGCCATGCGCCTGCTCCTTGAGCCAGCTGCCGCACCCTGCGGCGGTGGCGACGAGTACGTCATTTTCCGGCAGCCGGGCGAGCACCCGCCGGGCCATCGCCGCCCCCTGAGCAACGTATCCCGAATGGGCGTGGAGTGCGCCGCAGCATCCGCTCGCGAGCCGCTTCGGCGCTAGGCCGACGCGGCGCAATAGCCGGGCGGACGCCTCCTGCACCCTAGGGAATAGCGATCCCATCGCGCACCCATCGAGGATGAATGCTTGCCCCGTGATCGGCATTAGAAGGGTCTCGTCGAGCGGCGGGAGCATTCCCGACCACTGGGCGACGGGCAGACCGGCGACGGGCGGTTCGTTCGAGAAAAGTAGCCCGAGGATGCGGGGCATCCTCGCCCCCGGCAGGCGCCGACCGAGTGCGCCGAGCCGACGAAGCACCCCGGGCCGGGTGAGCATCCCCAGCAAGAGGCGCAGCCCGGGGGCGGCACGTCGTGCCGCGATTTCCTCACGAGCAAGTTCGACGATTTGGCCGTATTGCACCCCGCTCGGGCATGCGGTCTCGCAACCGCGGCAGCCTAGGCACGCATCCAGGTGGGGCGCGGCCTGACGCCAGTCGAGGCGACCCTCGAGGGAGCCTCGGGCTAAGTAGATGCGCCCGCGGGGGGATTCGGTCTCTTCGCCGGTGACGAGAAAGGTGGGGCAGGATTCCAGGCAGAAGCCGCACCGGATGCAATGGGAAGCCAGTTCGCTCAGTTCGGCGTTCATAGTTCGCCCCACTCGCCCGGATTGAGTTTCCCGTCCGGATCGAAGATGGCCTTGGCCCTAAGCATCAGCCGTCGTTGCATTGCTTCCTCGACGACCGCGTTTTGATTGCCGCATCCTCGCCGCAATACCCAGTCGCCGTCGAAACGAGGCAGCGATTCATCGCAAGGCAAGGCGGCCACGAGTGTGAACGTGCCGGGATCGAAGAGGCACAGCCTGTCGCCCGCTGCTTCGCGGGCGGCGATCGCATCTTGCGGCAGGGTCCGCTGAATCCACAGCGGACCAGCCGAGAGCGGCGCGCCCTGCTCTAGGCAGGCAGCAGGCGGATGCGGCCTAGGAAACGTCCGCAAAATCACCTCGGCAACCACTCCAAGCCAGCCGCGAGCGCCCACGAACATCTTGGCGACATCGTAACCGGCGACGTTTTTCACAACCCGGCTGCCGCACCGAGCGAGCTTCCCATCGGGCCGCGCGACGGTCAGGCCAAGCACCCAGTCGCGCCATGAGCCATGCTTCGCCTCGAGACCGTGAGGCAGATTCATCGATAGCGCGCCACCCACCGTGCCCGCGCCCAAGTAGGGATCATAGGGCAGGCAGTGGCCCACGGTTTCAAGGGCTGTCTGCAGCTTCTGCAGGCTCGCACCAGCCTGAACGACCGCGACTTGGTTCGCCGGATCGAGATCGACGATTTCGGACAGACCGTCCAGGCGAACCGTCCGGGCTCCCGCAGTCGATCCGACTCGGAACGAGGCCGACGACCCCGAGCCCTCGATCCAACACGCTCCTGGCTCCGTGAGCGCCTCGCAAAGCTCGCCGACGCTGCCCGGGCGAAACGCTACCACGCCACCCCCCGCCACCGCGCGCGATGCTCGATGCAACCCTTTTGGGAAGGAAACACCTTGCATGGATTGCACAGATCGCCCTCGTTGAAGATGCGCTTGGCGTCGGCCTGGAGGCACAGGTCGTCCGGCGAGAACATGAGACTCATGAGCTCGCTCTTCTCGACACCTACCCCATGCTCGCCGCTGAGGCTGCCGCCAAGCTCGACGCACTTCCGCAAGATCTTCTCGCCCGCTTCGACCACTTGGCGTATCTGCTCGGGATCGCGGTCGTCGAACCCGAAGCACGGGTGGAGGTTGCCGTCGCCGGCGTGGAAGATGTTGGCAACCAGCAAGCGATGCTGCTCGGCCACCTCGTACACGAATCGCAGCATTTCGGGCAGCTTCGAGCGGGGGATCACGCCGTCATGGGTGACGATGCTGGGGGCCAGGCGGCCCATCGCGCCAATGCCCTTTTTCCGTGCAATCCAGAGGCGCTGACGCGCGGCTTCGTCCTCTGCGATTTCGACCGCGAGCGCCCGGTGAGCTCGACAAATCCGCTCCGCCTCGGCTGCTTCCTTCGCGGAGGCCTCGGGAGCTCCGTCGCATTCGATGAGGAGCAGGGCGCGCGCCCCCTCCGGATAGCTCAGGCGAAAGGCCTGGGACACGGCTCGCATAATGCCCTCATCCATCATTTCGAGGGCGGCGGGCAAGATGCCGGACCCGACGATCTCGGCAACGGAGGCCGTGGCTTGGTCGATCTCGGCAAAGGAGGCCAGCAGGGTGTGCACGGCCTCGGGCAAAGGCGTCAGCTTGACCCAAGCCTCGGTCACGATGCCCAGCGTTCCTTCCGCGCCCACCACCAGGCCCACGAAGTCGAGCCCTGGACCGCCCGTCGCATCTCCCCCCAGATGCACAACCTCACCGGTGGGATCGACGAGGGTGAGGCCAAGAATGTGCTGGGCGGTGACGCCGTATTTGAGCGTGTGGGGCCCACCCGAGTTTTCCGCGATGTTTCCGCCGAGGGTGGAAACCGTCTGGCTGGAAGGATCGGGCGCGAAGTGAAGGCCTGCGGCCGCCACCGCATCGGATAGGCGCTTATTGGCGATACCCGCTTGGGCAAGGATGCGGCGGTTGGGCAGATCGACCTCGAGGATCTGCGTCATTCGCTTGGTCGAGACGATGATGCCGCCTCTGGCCGCCATCGCCCCCCCGCTTAGGCCGGTGCCGGCGCCTCGCGGGGTGAAAGGCACGCCGTGACGCACGCACCAACGGACCAGCACGGCCACTTCTTCGGTGCTCTCCGGAAGGGCGATCGCCCACGGTTCGGCGCGATCCACCGTGTAGGCGTCGCATTCGTAAGCCCGCGCAGCCGCCGCCCCCACCCGAATCCGATCGGGTGCCAGCAGGGCGCCAAGCTCGCGGGCGAAGAAGCCTTCGGTGGGGCGGGGCGCCTCCATATTCAGCATTGTGGAGGCTCGAAAGCACAAGTAACATGACGGAGTGTTTGTCACCTTCGAAGGGCCGGAAGGCGCAGGGAAGACGACCGTGCTCAAAGCCGTCGCACGGCGGCTAGAAGCGGATGGCCAGCGAGTAGTGATGACGCGGGAGCCGGGCGAGGGCGAGATTGGAGCGAAGATTCGAGATATCTTGCTCTCGGGCGGCGACCTCAGCCCGGCGGCCGAGCTCTTCCTGTTCCTGGCCGACCGCGCCCAGCATGTCGCCTCGGTGATCAAGCCCGCTTTGGCTGCGGGCGCTTTCGTTCTTTGCGACCGATATTCGGATTCAACGTTGGTCTATCAGGGGTACGGCCGCGGCCTCGACCTTGAGACGCTGCGCGGGCTTAACCAACTGGCGACGGGCGGCCTGACGCCCGACTTGACCCTCCTTCTCGACCTCGACCCTGAGCTCGGGCTCGCGCGGCTTTCGCTGGACAAGATGGATCGCATGGATCGGGAGTCGATCGAATTTCATCGAAAGGTGCGCGACGGATTCCTGCGGGAGGCGAAACGCGAACCGGCACGGTGGCGCGTCATCGACGCCGCCGTGCCCATCGCAGGTGTGATTCTGGCTTGTTGCCAGGAGGTTGAGGCGGCGGCCGCCATTGTGGGATGCCTCCAGGCTCGCAGTTTGGAGGCTAATTGACGGCCGTTGTGGGCCGGGCCGCCACGCTGGCGCTGCCTCAGGAAGAAACCCTCCAGACGAAACGTCTGGAGGGATTCCGGATTGGGTATCCCCTTGCGAGCTAAGGTCGATAACGACCACACTGGGGGCACAGGAGTCTTCTCCCCAGCTATGATCGCCTTCCTCGCCGTCCTCGCCCCGCCCGACGCGCCCGCCATCCTCGCCATCGAGCGGTTCAGCACGTTTATGCGCGGCCTGCCCCAGGCGGAGGTGCAAGTCGCGGTGAAGACCTCGAGAATGCCGCAGGGAGGCGAGGGACGCATTCTGATTTCCCGGCCGGGCGATTGCGCGTACCGCCTCACCTTCGGCAAGGAGCGCTTCGAATTTGGCCAGTCTCACGGAGAATGCGTGGAGGTCTACACCCCCACCCATGGGTTCGACGACTATCTGACAGCGCCGGAGATCGAATCGCCGTCCTTCCGCATGTCGGGAATTGGGATGAGGCTTGCATATCCCGACTACATCGCCCTCGGCAGCATCCGGGCGGCGCTATCGAAAGGCGCTTCGTATCGATATGGCGGGCGCTCGAAGACAGGCGGAACTCCAGTAGATCTGGTGAATGTGGTTCTGAATACGCCCGCAGGGACACGCTACGCGAAGCTCTTCCTAGCTGACGACGGCCGCCTCTTGCGCGACGAGGAGACGTGGGATTTCATCGGGGGCCGGCTCACCCGTACCTTGGAAATCAAGTCCTATAAACTCAATGCGAACTCCGCTACCGCGCAATTCGCGATCAAGGTCCCACGGGGGTTTTCGCCTTTCACCACCCCGCCCGAGCCGCAGCCCCTTGGGCTGGACAATGCCCTCCCGTCGGGCTCGGTGGTCGAATTCGGCTCCGGTCGGCGAAAGCCTGTGGCGGACGCGGTGGGAAAGCCGGGGCTGCTCGTCGTTACCGATCCAGCCTGGGCGGCCTCCACGATCGGCGCCCAAGCCCTTGCAGAAGCGGGCAAGTTGCTGGCAGAGTTCCGCGGCAACGTGACCTTGCTTGCGGCTACGAGGGGCCCATCCGCGCTCCCGACCGACTTTTTGTATGATCCGACCGGCGCCGTCCTGGCCGCCCTGTCGCCGCCGGGCTACCCAATGTTCTATCTGGTCGATAAAGAGGGGAAGATCGAGCGCATGTGGCTAGGATTCAACCCGAAGGAGACCAAGCTGATGATGCGCGAAATGCGGGGCGCGCTGGAGAAGGGAGACGAAACGCGCCGCTTCCCTCGCCCGTAACGCTCGGGTGGAGATGGGGAGATGATAAATCCGCTTCCGGGAATCGTGTTCGCGGTGCTTGCCGGGCTGGGGTGGCTTCTGTTTGGGGGCACGATCGCTCAATCGGGCGGCGTTCTCTATGCCGGTTGGCTGTTGGCAAGCGGGCTGGCCGCGTCGAGTCTGCGCCTCGCCGCGCAGTGGGAAAAGGCGCTCGTGTTTCGGCTTGGCCGGTTTCGCTCGACGAGGGGACCGGGGATTTTCACGGTCATGCCGTTGCTCGATTCGGTTCGGCTCGTCGATACGCGCATCCTCACCCTCGCGATCCCGATGCAGCAGGCGATCACGAAGGACAACGTGCCCGTTTCGCTCGACGGCGTGATATTCCTTAAAGTGGAAAACCCGGCGGACGCGATCATCCGGGTTCAGGACTTCATGCACGCCATACGCCAATACGCCCAGACCGCCCTGCGCGACGTGATCGGCTCAATCACCCTCGACGAAATCCTTGCCGACCGCGAGGGCGTCGGCAAGCGCAGCGGGCAGATGGTGGACCAGGAGATCGTGGGCTGGGGCCTACAGGTGGCCGCGATCCGCATCCAAGACCTCATCCTGCCCGAAGACCTCAAAAAGGTGATGGCGCGCCAGGCCTCCGCCGAGCGTGAGAAGCGCGCGAACATCACCAAGTCGGAAGGCGACCGCCTCGCGGCGGAAAACCTTGCCGCTGCGGCGTCTACGATGGCGACCAGCCCGGGCGCGCTGCAGCTCCGGACGCTCCAGACGCTGGACAGCCTGGGCACATCGACTTCGAACACGGTCGTGCTCGCGGTGCCGGTGGAGGTCATGCAGGCGATCCAGGCCCTGCCGGGCCTTGCCTCCGTCCTCGGGCCGAAGGCGCTTGAAGCGCCCGCCGCGCCGGCTTCTCCAGCGCCCGCCAAGGCAACCGCCCGCGAGCATAAGGCCTAGCGCGCCATACTTAATAGGTATGCGGGAGATAAAAGGACGCATGGACGCGTCCGGCAAGCGCTTTGTGGTGATCGTCAGCCGGTGGAATGAGCTGGTCACCAGCGCTCTCTTATCCGGGGCGCTCGACGAACTGGCCCGCCACGGCGAGCCGGAAGTCGAGGTCATCCACGTTCCCGGCGCGTGGGAGATTCCCGCCGCGGCGAGCGCGGCGATCGAGAAGAAGCCCCCAAGCGCGATTTTGGCGCTCGGATGCATCCTGCAGGGCGAGACTCCCCACGCGGGCAACCTCGCCGCCGAGGTGGGGTCGGCTCTGATGCGGATGCAGGTCGAAAAGCACCTACCCATCGCTTGGGGCATCCTCACGCCCGACAGCGTCGAGCAGGCACTGGATCGGGCTGGGCTCAAGCACGGGAACAAGGGCCGCGAAGCGGCGTTGGCGGCGATTGAGATGGCGGATCTGTTGGGAAGGCTCTGAGTTTGTTCGAGTTTCGAACGGCCCACACGTTGTTAGAACTGACCCTGCTGTTTTTCGTGGGCGCTGTCGCCTCTGCGATCAACGCGGTCGCGGGCGGAGGTTCGCTGCTGACCTACCCGTTCCTAACCGTAGGCTTGGGGATCGCGCCGGTGACGGCGAACGCTTCGAATTCAGTAGCCCTTTGGCCCGGTTCGCTTGCGGGCGCCCTTGGATTGCTGAACCAGCTGGCGCGAACGGGAAGGTACTTCTGGAAGTTCGCCCTGCCGACCGCGATCGGCGCGGCGGTTGGCGCCGAACTGCTGGTGCACACGAGCCAGCGGTCGTTCGTGCGGATCGTACCGTGGCTGATTCTGATTTCCGCGGTCGTCATCGCCGCGCAACCTAGGATTAAGACCTGGACAACTACGGTTAGCCACCATGCCTCCTCCGTCTGGAGTCTGGGGCTTCAGGTCCTGGTCGCGATCTACGGCGGCTACTTCGGCGCGGGCATGGGGATCATGATGCTCGCCGCGTTCGCTCTGAGCGTCGAGGGCGATATCCACGAACTGAACGCGATCAAGAACTGGCTGGCGCTGCTGATCAACCTGGTTGCGTCGGTGTATTTCATTTCCGTCGGGATCGTGCTGGTCCACATAGCCCTCGTGCTGGCGGCGGGCGCGATCGTGGGCGGGCTCGTAGCCGCGCGGTTGTCGCAACGCATCGAATCGGAACGGCTCAGGGTCGCCATCGCGATCTACGGGTTCGCGATGGCGGCGTTCTTCTTCTATCGCGCTCTCGGCGCCTAGCGGAGCGCAATACCCCGCAACGCGTCGATGCTTCGCAGGTTTTTCCTTTCCATCAGGGTTACTAGACGCCGCAGCGCGAGCGGCACAAGACTTGGGCCGCGGTACACCCAGCTCGTGTAGACCTGGCACAGATTCGCGCCATGGGCGATGCGTTCGTAAAGGTCGTCGCCGTCCATGATGCCGCCCACCCCGATCAAGACTACATTTGGGTTGCAGGACTTGTAAAGGTGCGAGAGCACGTCGAGGGCGCGGTGCTTGAGGGGCCGCCCGGAAAGGCCGCCCGTCTCCCGCGGATCGCGGCGGAGCCCTTCACGCAAGGCGGTGGTGTTGGTTGCGATCAAGCCGGTCAGGTTCGCCTCGTGGACCGCTTCGATCACGCGGTCGAGCGCGGCGGTGTCGAGATCGGGCGACACCTTCACAAACAAAGGGCGGTCGGGGTTAACCTCGCGCAGGGCGTGGATTATCTCAAGCAGCGGCCCTTTCTCTTGAAGCTCGGTGAGACCCGGCGTGTTGGGCGAGGACACGTTGATCGCGAAGTACGCGCCAAACGAGTGGAGACTCCGAAACGCCTCTTGATAGTCTTTTGCGGCTTGTTCGAAGGGGGCGGTACGGGACTTGCCGATGTTGATGCCATAGGGCAGTTGCGGGTTTGAGGTTGAGATGTTGCGTGAGACTTGATGGGCGCCTTCGTTGTTGAAGCCCATCCGGTTGATGAGCGCCTGGTCCCTCGGCAGGCGGAAGAGTCGGGGCTTCGGGTTACCCGGCTGAGGCTGGGCGGTCACGGTGCCCACTTCGACAAAGCCAAAGCCAAGCTGGTGCCAATGAGCGAGCGCCTGGGCGCTCTTGTCGAATCCGGCGGCCAAGCCAAGCGGACTCTGGAAGTACACGCCGAAGAGCGTCTGGCGCAATAGGCGGTGGTAGGAGGGCCGCGCACGCACCAAGCCGTGACGGATAAACCAAAAGCCCAGGCTGTGCGCCCTTTCCGGGTCCAGGCGAAACAGGAGAGGCTTCGCCGCCGACTCGTAGAAACCCATCCCTTTGCGCGATTATGCATCTGGCAAGGCCAGATCATCCTAGGACGCACGCCACTGCATCCAAGGACACTCGCAAGCGGGCAGAATGGCCAACGAGTCGGGTAGACTCTAGGTTCAATTTGAACTCAGGCAGCTCCGCGTGGGCGGAGCGCTTTCGTAAGGCCCGTACGCATGCCGCACAACAAACCCGACGACCAACTTCAAGTCATCGAAGCGCTCACGGCCGAGGCCGCCGAACACTACAAAGCCGATCAAATCCAGGTCCTGGAGGGCCTTGAGGCGGTTCGCAAGCGCCCCCACATGTACGTCGGCGACAATGCCAAGAAGGGCCTGCACCAAATGTTTCGCGAGGTGCTGGACAACTCGGTCGACGAGGCGCTCGCCGGGTACTGCAACGAGATCAAGGTTTCGCACCTTTCCGACAACTCGATGATGGTGGAGGATAACGGTCGCGGGATTCCGGTCGACATGCACGTCAAGATGGGCGTGAGCGCCCTCCAGGTTGTCATGACCGTGCTTCACGCGGGGGGCAAGTTCGGCGGAACCAGCTACAAGACTTCAGGCGGCTTGCACGGCGTGGGCGTGAGCTGTACTAACGCGCTGTCCGAATGGCTCGAAGCCACGGTTCGGCGCGGCGGCAAGCTGCATTTCCAACGCTACGAGAAGGGCCGGCCGGTCGAGGCGGTCAAGGTGGTGGGCAAAGCTCAGGGCACGGGCACCAAGGTGCACTGGAAAGCTGACCCCACCGTGCTCAACGAAACCGAATACGACATTCACCTGATCAAGAGCAGGTTGCGCGAACTCGCCTACCTCAACCCCACTGTCCAGTTCGAGTTCGTCGACGAAAACCAGGAAGACGCGAACGAGGTGTTTCATTACCAGCGGGGCATTCCGCAACTGGTGGAGGACCTTAACGAGGGCAAGGAAACCCTCCACAACGTGATCTTCTTCAAGCGGGCGAAGGACACGACCGAAATCGAGGTGGCGCTCCAATACCACGACGGCTACACCGAGACGCTGCTCGCGTTTTCAAACACCATCCACCAGCCGGATGGCGGCACCCACGTTTCCGGGTTTTTCGCAGCCCTGACCCGGGTGATCAACGCCTACGCGCGGCGGACTGGCTTCCTGAAGGAGAAGGACCACAACTTCTCGTCGGAGGACGTGACCGACGGGCTCACCGCGGTCATCTCGCTTCGCCTGGAGAATCCATCCTATAACTCGCAGGACAAGGTCAAGCTCGTGACTCCCGAGGTGCAGGGATTGACCAACTCGCTGGTCGGGGACGGCCTTACCGATTTTCTGGAGAACAACCCCGGCATCGCCCGGCGCATCATCGAAAAGTCGGTCATCGCGCAACGGGCTCGCGAAGCGGCTCGCAAGGCGGCGGAGGCGGTTAAGCGCAGTTCGGCGATGGATTCGTTTGGCCTGCCAGGAAAGCTGGTCGACTGCGTCAGCCGCGATCCCTCCAAGTGCGAGCTGTTTTTGGTCGAGGGCGATTCGGCGGGCGGCTCGGCCAAAGGCGCGCGCGACCGCATGACTCAGGCGCTGCTGCCGCTTCGGGGCAAGATTCTGAACGTCGAGCGTGCCCGGATCGACAAGGCGCTCGACAACGAAGAAATCAAGGCGATGATCGCCGCGCTCGGCATCGGGATCGATCTCACCCTCGGCCGCGGTCAGGTCGAGGAGGCGGTAGAAACGGTCGAGGAGCCGTTCGAAGGCGAAGAGGCGGCGGAGCCGGCCGGAAACGGCGCGCCCAAAGTCAACGGCAAGAAATCTTCAAAGCGCGACCCGAAAGAGCGCGAGGTCCTGTTCGACCTGTCAAAGCTGCGCTACGACAAGATCATCATCATGACAGACGCGGACGTCGACGGCGAGCACATCCGCACCCTGCTGCTGACGTTCTTCTACCGCTTTATGAAGCCACTGATGGCGGCGAGGCACATCTATCTGGCGCAACCGCCCCTGTTCGTGATCAAGGTGGGCAACAACGAGAGGCACTACGCGATGACGGCGGAAGAGCGAGACGACATCATCAAGGGGCTTAAGAAGCGCAATTACACGGTGACCCGGTTTAAGGGATTGGGCGAAATGGACGCCGAGCAGCTCGAAGAGACGACGATGGACCCCGCCAAGAGGCGCCTAGTCCAGGTGGTCCTCGAGCCCGGGTATGAGATCGAGATCGAGACGATGTTCAGCAGGCTGATGGGCGAGAAGGTCGAGCCCCGGCGCGAGTACATCGAAGCACACGCTCGCCAGGCGGGCAACGTCGACTGGCACTACTGAGGGCGGCAGTTCGACACCTAGCGCCAGAGCGCAACGAGTACGGGGCGCACTCAAGCAAAGTGTCGACGATCATTCTCATATTCGTAGTACGCTATAACCATGCATGAGGCGTATTAGCAGCTATCGCTGATACCGCGGAGCGGCCAATCGCGCGACTCCGAGGCTCGCTACAACCCATGGAAGCCCACCTACGACGCCTCACGCTGCTTCGTCAGGCCCTCGACGATTCTAAGGCTGAGTTCCGACCGGGCCAGGAGGACGCCGTCCAAGCTGTGTTCACACCGCCTTTTCGAGCGGTCGTGGTGCAGGCTACGGGCTGGGGCAAGAGCATGGTGTATTTCCTGGCAACGAGAATGTTGCGCGACCAGGGTAAGGGTCCCACTTTGGTGATTTCACCATTGCTTTCGCTCATGCGCGATCAACTGCGAGCGGCGTCGAGGCTGGGTCTGAAGGCGGCGCACTACACGAGCGGAAACGAAGAGGACTGGCCAGCCGTTGAAGCTGATCTCAAAAAGGGCGTCACCGACCTTCTTCTGATTTCGCCCGAGCGACTAGCCAGCGATTCGTTTCGCGACTTGATCGCGTCATCCAGCCTTGCCAAGGTCGGCCTCGTCGTGATCGACGAGGCCCACTGCATCTCAGATTGGGGCCATGATTTTCGCCCCGACTACCAGAGGCTTGGTGCGATGATTCGCAAACTTCCGCCTACCACTTCGGTTTTGGCGACTACCGCCACCGCGAATAGTCGAGTCGTTGAGGATATTCAAGCTCAAATCGGACCCGCCACCAAGACCCTACGCGGCTCGCTGGCACGCAAGAGTCTTCGACTGCAGGTCGTCGCCGGCCTGGACGTGGCAGAGCGTCTGGCGTGGCTTTCGGACCATCTCGACGACCTGCCCGGCAGCGGCATCATCTACACCCTGACAATACGCGATGCGGAGCGCGTGGCACGATGGCTACAAAGTCGAGGCCACGCGGTGTTGGCTTACCATGCCCGCCTCGGAGAGACAAGAGGCGGTGACGAAGAACGGGTTGAACGAGAAGACCTGCTTCTGAAAAACGATGTGAAGGCTCTCGTGTCGACCGTCGCGCTGGGCATGGGCTTCGACAAACCCGATCTGGGCTTTGTCGTCCACTACCAGAGCCCGGGGAATCTCGTTGCCTACTACCAACAGATTGGCCGAGCAGGACGCGCCATTGATGACGCCGTCGCAGTCCTCTTCATGGCGAACGAGGATGCGGATATCCACCGCTGGTTTGTGGAGAACGCCCGGCCGCATGAGGCGGGTGTGAGGGCAGTCTTGGACACGCTCGAAAATGGGCCGCGCAGTATAGCCAGGTTGGCCAACGCTTTGAATTTGACCAGGCGGGAGATCGAGAGGATTCTAACGACTCTAAGCGTGACCACTCCGTCGCCCGTTGTCAAAGTTGGCCGCGACTGGCAACGAACGCTGGTGCTTTACACGCAGGATGTCGAACGCGAGAAGAGGCTGAAGGAGCGCCGCTCCCTTGAGCGTGCAAAATTCGAAGACTTCGCCAAGACTGGGAAGTGCCTCATGATGGTCGTTCGAGAGGAATTGGATGATCCGTCGGCCGAACCCTGCGGACGCTGCGCCAATTGCCTCAATGCTGAGATATTGCCGTCGACGTTCGACCCTGACACCCTTCAGTCCGCCCTGCTCTTCCTGCGCCGAAGCGAGGTTCCCATTCAACCTCGCAAGCTGTGGCCGGCCAAGGCCTTGACGAAGTACGGGTTCACGGGCAAAATCCCCGACCAGAATCGGTGCCGAGAAGGGCTCTGCCTATCGCTATGGGGCGACCCGGGAGTCGCGCGCTGGGTGAGGGAGGACAAGCTACGGGGCCATTACCGCGATGAGCTTGTTGATGCCGCTGTGGAGGCCATCCGCCGGTCACCGTTCGACAACTTAGGATGGATATGTGCGGTACCCTCCCTTCGCAGCCTGACGGCTGTCCCTAACTTCGTTCGGAGGCTTGCATCGGCGCTCGGCTTGCCCTTCGCTGACGCCGTGTCCAAGATCAAGGAGACCGAACCGCAGAAGAAGCAGCTGAACAGCTTCCACCAGGCGGCCAACTTGGACGGCGCTTTCGCTGTTGGTGACTGTCCGCCAGGAACCGCCCTGCTGGTGGATGACCTGGTCGATTCGGGCTGGACGTTTGCGATCATCGGAGCATTGCTCGTCGAGGCAGGAGCAGGAGCCGTGATCCCACTCGCCCTTTGTTCGTCCAGGAGCCGAGGAGACGATGATGAGTGAACAGAGCCATACGACACAGCTGGCGATCCTGCTAACCGCGCGCTGGTCCGCAAACGGCTCGACACCGCTCTCGAACTCCGAATTCTTTGAGTTGCGTCGATGGATGGGAACGGCTGAAGAGTCGGCCGAGGCCCTGCTGCTGGGAAACAGGGACCTTCAGGGCTGCCCAATCGAGCGAGAACGCCTAGATGCGCTACTTCACCGGGGACTCGGCGTCTTCCAATCGATCGACCGATGGCTGCAGGCTGGCCTGTGGGTCAGGTCCTCGGCAGATGCCGGGTATCCCGCACGGTTCGCGCAATTGAAGCACCGGGCGCCCGTCTTGCTGTTCGGTTGCGGGGATCCAAATGCGTTCGGCGATCGCGCCTTGGCCATCGTAGGCTCTAGGAACGCTTCAGACGAGCGTCTCTCTAAAGCTGCTGAGGTTGGCCGGGCCTGCTCTCAATCGAGCATAAC
This sequence comes from Fimbriimonas ginsengisoli, assembly GCA_016179045.1. Taxonomy (GTDB): domain Bacteria; phylum Armatimonadota; class Fimbriimonadia; order Fimbriimonadales; family Fimbriimonadaceae; genus JACOSL01. The sequence goes on from JACOSL010000039.1 coordinate 62,184, forward strand.
GGTCGTATCTGGAGGGGCCAAGGGAGTTGATTCCGCTGCGATGGCAGCGGCGGTGGCTGGTCGTGGCACCGTCGTAGGCATACTCGCCGACTCTCTGTTGAGGGAGGCGGGCCAAAAGATGTATCGCGAGGCGATCCTGGATGGTCGGATGTGCCTGATGTCCGAAGTGCACCCCGAGGCAAGATTCGACGTCGGTACCGCGATGGCCAGAAACCGGCTAGCCTACGCCTGCGCGGAAGCCACCCTGGTAGTCGAATGCGACCCGAACAAGGGCGGTACTTGGGCAGGGGCCATCGGGGCTCTCAGAGAGGGCAAATCAGTGTACGTGTTGCAGGGTGCCCGGGCGGAAGGCTTGCTTGAAGCCAAGGGCGCCGTTTGCCTCTCGATCGAGGATGCTTTGCAGCCCGAGCGTCTCATCGCAGGAGCACGGCCGCCTGCCGACGCCCAAATGGAGCCGTCGCTGTTCGATATTGAGCCCGAAGTCGATGCGTCTCAGCTCGCACCTCAGGTTATTTCGCGCGCTGTGTCTACTCGCCCTGGCGGAAAAAGTCGCGGTGGTGGCGTACGCCCTCCGGGGTGATGGCGACGAGATCGAACCGGATCGGACGGTCGCGCTCGTGCATCGCCGCCATGTAGGCGTCGGCGGCGGCCGAAAGCCTTGCCGCTTTGCGGTCGTCGATCGCCTCCTCCGGCGAGCCGCGCGGACCCCGGCTCTTGACCTCCACGAACACGAGGGTTTCGCCATCGAGGGCGATAAGGTCGATCTCCCCTCCCCGCGCCGTGTAACGCCTGGTCACGAGCGTCAGGCCCTGTTCGAGCAGGAAGGCGGCGGCTCGATCCTCCGCCTCGCGGCCTAATCGACGAAGATCAGGCACGGATGCTCCGCCTCCTGAACGGGCGCGAACGAGCGGCGGTGGATCGGGCAGGGGCCGAGGCGCCGGAGTGCCTCGAAATGCTGGGGGGTCGAGTATCCGAAGTGCTCCTCGAAGCCATAACCGGGGTGCACGACGGCCAGATCGCGCATGAGCGCATCGCGGTGGGTCTTGGCGATGATCGAGGCGGCGGCAACACAGGCCAAGGTGGCGTCCGCCTTGATGACCGCGCTCGCCATCCCTTGCAGGGAGTAGGGCAGCCGGTTGCCGTCGACAAAAATGGCCTCTGGAGTCAAAGCGAGGCTCCGCACGGCGCGCTCCATGCCAAGCATCGTCGCCTGCAGGATGTTGAAGCGATCGATTTCGGCCACATCCACCTCGACCACCGCCCAGGCGGCGCCTTCCTTGATTCGAGCTGCTTGCTCCTCACGCTCGGCCGGGGTCAACTTCTTGGAGTCGTTCAAGCCGCGGCAGTTGAACCTCAGCGGAAGGATGACGGCGGCGACCACGACCGGCCCCGCGAGCGGCCCCCGGCCGGCCTCGTCCACCCCCGCCGCGCCCGGAATATGTTTAAGCCGCCCCCGCCCCATGGGGCGGGTTTACCCCGCCGCGCGAGGCATTTCGCGTGGCGTCGCGGCAAGCGATACCGGCTCGAACTCGACGCCGAAAACTTCCTCAAACGCACGTCGCACGGTCGGCTTGGCATCCTCCATCGTCACCGTCCTGCCAACCTCGCAGGATAGGCTGGTGACGCCGTAGCCCTTGATGCCGCAGGGCACGATGAGCTGGAAGGGCGAGAGATCGTTGTCGCAGTTGAGGGCGACGCCGTGCATCGAGACCCAGCGCCTGATCTTCACCCCGATTGCGGCGAGCTTCCGCTCGCCGACCCAAACCCCGGTGTGGGGCGAAAAGCGGCGGGCCTCCACGCCAAACTCGGCGGCGGCGAGGATGATCGTCTGCTCGAGATCGCGCATCCAGCGATGGAGGTCCTTGCCGTGGCGGGCGACGTCGAAAATCGGATAGACCACGAGTTGGCGCGGGCCATGGAAGGTGACGTCGCCGCCCCGGTCGGTGCGGACCACCTCGATGCCCTTCTTGGCGTAATCGGCAGGGGTGAAGAGCAAATTGTCGGCGTGAAATCCCGCGCCGAGGGTTAGCACCGCCGGATGCTCGACGAAAATGAGCACGCCAGGCGAGCCGGACGCCACCTGCTCGAGCACTTCGGCCTGAAGCTCCGCGCAAGGCCCGTAGGCGAGCGTTCCCAAATCGGCAAGGCCGTACTTCAATTAGCCAGATTGTAGCAAGGGCGAACAACCCCCGTCATGAACTAGAATTCGGGTGTGGGCACAACCCTCCTCCTCGGCGCGGGCTTCGGCGGGCTCGCGGCGGCCAACGAACTCAAACAACTCGTCGGCACGCAACGCATCGTAGTCGTCGATGGCGGCGAGGGCTTTCGGATCGGGGCGACCAACACGTGGCTCATGCTAGGGGCGACCGGCCCCGAAGTCGCAACCCACTCGTGGGCGGGCCTTGCTGCGAAGGGGATCGAGTTCGTTCACGCACGGATCGAGTCGATCGATCCAGACATCCGTTCGGTCGAGACCGATGCGGGCAAGCTTCAAGGCGACCAGTTGGTGATCGCGCTCGGCGCGGACCTCAACCTCAGGGCCATGCCTGGCCTTGCGGAAGCCGCCCACCACTTTTATTCCGGTGGCGGTGCTGCCGACCTTCGAGACGCACTTGCCGCGTTCGAGGGCGGACGCGTGGTCATCGTCATCCCGAGAACGCCCTACAAGTGCCCGGCCGCGCCCTATGAGGCCGCGCTGTTGCTGACCGAATTCCTCTCCAAACCGGGCCGGAAGCGTCCGTCGACGGTGTCGATTCACACGGTGGAGGGCCAGCCAATGCCGACGGGCGGGACGGAAGTGGGCAAAGCGGTACGCGATCTCCTCGAAGGGGCGGAGATCGGGTTCTTCCCCCAAATGAAATTGGAGCGAGCGGATGCGACGACCCGCACCCTACACTTCGAAGGCGGCGAAAAGGTCGGCTACGACCTCCTGATCGCGGTCCCTCCCCACGAGCCACACGCCTGCGTTCGGCACGCTGGACTTTTGGGGCCGAGCGGTTGGGTTGCGGTCGACTCTCGGACGCTGGAGACGCCCGGATTCGAGAACGTGTTTGCGGTGGGCGACGTGAACGGGGTGTCTCTGCCTGGGCGTTACAAGCCCGACGTCCCCCTCTCGATGCCAAAGGCGGGGGTGATGGCGGAAGCCGAGGGTCGGGTGGTGGCGGGGATCATCGCGAGCCGGCTCGGGCACGGCGAGGCGGCAACCTTCGATGGGCGCGGCTCCTGCTATCTGGAAACGGGCGGCGGTAGGGCGCTCCGCGCGGAAGGGTCGTTTTATGAAATGCCGGCACCGGTGATGCGACCCGGCGTGGCGAGCGAGGCGGAACTGGCCGACAAGCGGCGCTGGGTTCATGAAACGTTCGCGCGGCTGCTATGAGACGTTGGGTGCGCGTCACAATAGAGTTGGGAGTCGGCCGGGTGGCGGCCCCGATCGAGCTTCGGCAAGGTCGGGGAGGAAAGTCCGGACTTCACAGAGCGCGGCGCCCGGCGCAAGCCGGGGCAGGGCGACCTGACGGAAAGTGCCACAGAAACGACACCGCCGGCCCGCAAGGGCCGGTAAGGGTGAAATGGTGAGGTAAGAGCTCACCGGCGTTGCGGGCAACCGCGACGCCGGGCAAACCCCGCCGGAAGCAAGGCCGAATAGGGAGGGGTTGACGCGGCTCGCCGACCCTCCGGGTTGGCCGCATAGACAAATCGCCACACAAACACAGAATCCGGCTTACAGACCGACTCCCAAACGGCTCGTCGAGCGATTGTCGGACTATGGTCGAACGATGGTCTGACATTGCCGGAGAAATCGACCGTCAGCTAGCCTGGCGCAGTGCGGGCAGCATCTCCGGCTCGACGACCGCTTCGTGCTCCCATTGCGATTCGAGCAGAATTTGACGCCTCGCCTCTTCCAGCGAGGTGTGTCCACTCAAAACCAGTCGCAGGGCATGGTGAGCCAGCGGCAGATATCCATAAACCGCCGCTCGCTCGCGCAGCCGTTCCAGGGGCTCGCCCGAGGAGATCGCGCTGGAAATCTCCGCATTGATCGACATGATCTCGTGCACGGCGGTGCGGCCCTTGAAGCCGGTTTGAAAGCATTTGCCGCACCCTTTGGCCTTCCAAAGCACGGGCACTTCGTTCGGGCGCAACGCTCCTGAGATGAACTGGAGTTCCTCTTCGGTCGGCGCAACGCTCTCGCGGCAATCCGGGCAGAGCAGCCGCAGCAGCCGCTGCGAGACCACGCCCACAAGACAGGTGCTCAGCAGGAAGGGATCGACCTCCATGTCGAGGAGCCGGGGGATCGACGATGGGGCGTCGTTGCAGTGGAGGGTGCTCAGCACGAGGTGGCCGGTGAGGGCGGCGCGGATGGCGGTGTCGGCGGTCTCGCCGTCTCGGATTTCACCAACCATGATGATGTCGGGGTCCTGGCGCAGAGTCGCGCGCAGTTGCGAGGCAAAGGTTAGGCCCACCTTCTCGTTCACCTGCGATTGGCTGATCCCGTCGATCTCATATTCGATCGGGTCCTCGCAGGTCATGATGTTGGTCGAAGCGCCCTTGAGTTCGGAGAGGGCGGCATACAGGGTGGTGGTCTTGCCACTTCCAGTCGGGCCGGTAACGAGCAGAATGCCGTAGGGCTTGCGGATTTGAGTTCGGAAGACCCGCAGGTGGTCTTCGGAGAAGCCGATCTCCTGCAGCGTCTTGAAGGAGGCGGTCTTGTCGAGAATCCGCAAGACGATGCGCTGGCCATGCTGGTTCGGGAGCACGGAAACGCGCAGGTCAATAGTACGATCGTCCAACTCGACTGTTACTCGGCCGTCTTGGGGCACGCGAAACTCGACGATATCGAGCTGGGCCATGATCTTGAGCCGGGTGGCGAGCATCGGGTGCAGGCTGAGAGGCACCTCGCGCACCTTGAGCAGCATGCCGTCGACCCGGTAGCGGATGTCGACTTGCCGGGCGCGCGGTTCGATGTGCACGTCGCTCGCGCCAAGCCGGATGGCGTCGGCGAGAATCTGATTGACGAGGCCAACCACAGGGCGCGTGTCGGCTTCGGTGAGGTCCTCGCGCTGGGCGACGCGGTTCGGATCGATCTTGTAATCCTTGAGCGCCTGGCTGACGAGGCCGTCCAGTCGCCCCTGCGCGGTGGGCGCTCCGCCGTGGCTTTCGTCGATCGCTTTGACGAGGCGGTCGGATGCCGCGAGCACCGGCTCGATTCGCATGTTGGAGAAATTGCGCACGAGATCGATCGCATCCAGGTCGAGCGGGTTGCGCATTGCGAGCACGAGCAGATCGCCCCGGACCGCGACGGGCAGCACGTGGTAGGCCCGGCAGATGTGGCCGGGAACGCGGCGCAACGCCTCGACGGTGGGCGACTTCTCTTCCAATCGCCAAGGCGATACGTTCATCTGCGAGGCGAGCGCGTTAAGCAACAGGTCTTCCGAGAGGAAGCCGAGCGAGACGAGGATGCTGCCGAGGGGGGCTGGGGTTTCGCGCTGGATGGCAAGGGCCTGGGCGAGCTGCTCGTTCGTTATGAGCTTGAGCGAAACGAGATGCTCCCCAATGCGCTTCTTGACGTTCGCCATAAGCTTCTACCCGCCCTAACTCCTGACATGCCACCGGGCGTGGACTCGGCCCGACCCGAGAACTTCATCGGTTTCTAAACCTCGATACCCAAGCGCCCGAGCCCCGTCCTCAGATTCAATGCCAGGTAGGGGCTCGCGACAAACCCGTGATCTTGCCGGGATCGTTCGGGAGCCCGGACCGCGCCGGGTATCCTATCCGCCAGCTTTGGCTCTCTGCCCCCGGCGAGTCCGCGGGGGCCGCAAGCCCAGGGGGAGCACCCATGAACGATCGCAAATACGAAGCCTTCTATATCGTCAAGCCGGACCTAAGCGACGCCGAGGTCCAGAATATCGCCGACCGATTCAAGTCGGTTGTGGAGGAAAAGGGCGGCGCGGTGGAGAAGGCTGCAAAATGGGACAAGCGTAAGCTGGCCTATGAGATCAAGGGGCACCGGGAAGGGAACTACGTGCTGATGAATTTCTCCGTCCCGGCGAACGCACTGGCCGAGATCAACCGACTTATGCGCATTTCAGACGACCTCATCCGCCATCGAATCTACACCATCGAGGAGTAACTATCGTGCTTAACCGCGTCGTGCTCATCGGCCGCCTCACCCGCGACCCAGAACTGAAGACCACCGCCTCGGGCAAGAGCGTGGTCGATTTCAGCATCGCCGTCCAGAAGCGAATCAAGCCTGCCGAGGGGCCCGACGCGGACTTTTTCCGCATCACCGCCTGGGAGAAGACGGCCGAATTCGTGGCGAACTACCTGCACAAGGGCCGCCTCGTGTCGGTCGACGGAAGGCTCCAATCGCGCAAGTACACCACCACCGACGGCCAGAACCGCGAGGTGGTCGAAATCGTGGCGGATAGCGTCCAATCCCTCGACCGGCCTCGCGAGGACGCCGCGGGCGGCGGCGCCGAGCCGGTGGGCGTGGCGGCGGGGTCCACATCCGCTCCGAGCGCGGACGAGTACGACCCGTTTGCGGACGAGTAGCCTGCTTTGATCGATCCCAGGCTAAACGACCGCGGATTCGTGACGCGCCACGACCCTAAGGGCATGCTCGGCCTCTTCGAGGCGTTCCCCGACCAGTGCCGGGAGGCGCTCAAGATTGGCCGCACGGTCGAGCCGCCGCGCATGGGTGCACGGCCGGGCGTAGTATGCCTAACCGGCATGGGCGGCTCGGCGGCGGGCGGCGACCTGGCCCGCGCCCTGTTCGAGGCTCAGGGCATTTGCCCGTTTCTGGTGAATCGCGATTACGGCTTGCCGAAGTATGTAGGGCTCGGCGATCTCGTGTTCTGCGTCAGCTATTCAGGGAACACCGAGGAAACGCTGGCCGCCTACGAAGCGGCGCGCGCGGCGGCAGCCAAGATCGTTGTTGTCGCGAGCGGTGGCCGCCTAGCCGACCTGGCGCGCAAAGATCGAAATCCGCTCGCCCTCATCCCGCCTGGGTTGCCGCCAAGGACGTCGCTCGGCCATCTGCTGATGCCGGTGCTGGCCGCGTGCGAGTCGATGAAGCTCCTGCCCGCGCAGGACTATGAGGCCGCCTTCGCCCTGCTCGACCGGTGCCGCGACATATGGACGGTAGAGGCCAAGGGCGATAATCCGGCCAAGACTATTGGCGCCGCGCTCCACGGAGAGCTCGGCGTGCTGATGGGGCTCGGCAGCTGGCAGGGGGTGGTAGCCAACCGCTGGAAGGGCCAAATCAACGAAGACGCGAAGAACCTCGCCCTTGCTTCCACCTTCCCGGAGCTGAACCATAACGAGATACTAGGCTGGGCGCAGGCAGAGCGGCAGGGAGTGGCCGGCTACGTGGCGGTGGTGCTTCGGGATGGCAAGGAAGGCGAGAAGATGCGAACCCGCGAGCGGGTGACCCGGGAGCTCGTGGGTTCCAAGGCCGAGTTCCATGACGCGGTCGCGCTTGGCGAGAGCCTCCTCGAGCGGATGCTCAGCCTGACCTACCTCGGCGATTTCGTCTCGATCTATCTGGCCGCGCTGAACGGGGTCGATCCCGAAAACATCGACGCGATAAACGTTCTAAAGACCGAGCTCGGCAAAGTCCGCTAGAGCGGCTGCCGGCGACCCGCGCCTCCCTGGTCAAAGTCGCGCGTCTCGGTATAATCCTGGTCGCTAGGTAGGGCCTGCCACCGATGTTCCCCGGCGCCAAGCAGCCGATCCCCATGTCTCGGCCTTCCTATCCGCGAATCTCGCCCCAACCACGAGCACTTGGGGGGGCCGGCCGGTGACGCGCACCAGATTCCCCGGGTTCGTCTGGGGCATTCTCATTTACAATTTCCTCACCGTCGCGTGGGGCGCATTCGTGCGCGCCTCTTTCTCGGGCGATGGGTGCGGCATCAACTGGCCCCTCTGCGACGGGCAGTTCATCCCCACCAATGCGAGCGCGGCACGCTGGATCGAGTTCAGCCACCGCGCCTCGGCAGGGTTCGTGCTCGTCCTCGTGGCCGCGATGGCGGTCTGGGCGTTCCGCGCCTTTCCCAAGGGCCATCAGGCGCGGCCTTGGTCGATCGCATCGCTCGGCTTCACCTGCAGCGAGGCCCTGATCGGCGCGTGGCTCGTCAAGTACAAGCTGGTCGCTCACAACGAGAGCGCGTACCGGGCGGTGGCGATGACCACCCATCTCATCAACACGTTTCTGCTCCTTGCCGCCCTCACCATCACCCTCGCCTCGGCGACCCGCGACAAGCCCTTCCGGCTGAGAGGGCAAGGCGCGGTGCCGTGGGCGGTCGGGTTCGGGCTGTTGCTCGTCATCCTGCTCGGCATTACGGGCGCGCTCTCCGCGCTCGGCCACATGCTGCGGCCCGTGGACAACGTGCTCGCAAGCGCGATCATCCCCGGCGCCCACTACCTCAACCGGCTTCAGCCGCTCCATCCATTGATCGCGACCAGCGTCGGGCTGTACATCGTGCTGCTCGGCGGGCTGCTCATCCATCTTCGGCCCAGCGAGGAGGTGCGCAACCGGGTTCAGTGGACGGTCATCCTGTACGCCCTCCAGTTTTCGTTCGGTCTGCTCAACATCGCGCTTTCCGCGCCGGTGTGGATGCAGCTCGTTCACCTCGTGCTCGCCGACGCGCTGTGGGTGAGCCTTATCCTGACCGCGGTCTCCGCGCTCCGCGAGGGAGTACCCAGCCTCGACACGGTCGAGCGGGAGCAAATCGAGAGTGCGCCGCGCCCTCGCGGCAAGGAGCTGGTCAGCCACTACGTCAAGCTCACCAAGCCGCGCGTGATCTCGCTGCTGCTGTTCACGACCCTCGCCGCGATGTTCGCGGCGCAGCCCGGCTGGCCGGGCGGATGGCTGCTCCTCGCGGTGGCGGTGGCGGGCTACATGTCGGCGGGCGCGGCCAATGCGATCAACATGGTGATCGATCGCGACATCGACGCCACCATGAAGCGAACCGCGAAGCGCCCGACAGTTACGCTCGAGATTTCACCCGCCAACGCCCTCGTGTTCGGTTTTGCCCTCGCGATCGGCTCGTTCATCCTGTTTTGGGCGGCGGCGAACCTGCTGGCGGCGATGCTTTCCCTGGCGGGGCTCGTCTTCTATGTCATCGTCTACACCCTCGTTCTCAAGCGGCGAACGTGGCAAAACATCGTGATCGGCGGCGCGGCGGGCTGCTTTCCGCCCCTCGTGGGCTGGGCGGCGGTGCGCAACGAGCTTTCCCCTCTGGCCCTCGTGCTATTTGCGATCGTGTTCGTGTGGACGCCGGTTCACTTTTGGGCGCTCGCCCTGCTCATCAAGGACGACTACGCCAAGGCGGGCATCCCCATGCTGCCCGTCGTGAAAGGCGTGCGAACGACTGTCATCCAGATTACCCTCTATGCCGCGTTCACCATGATCGTGTCGGTCCTGCCCCTGGTGCAAGGCGAAGCGAGCTGGCTTTACATGGGCTCGATCGTGCTGCTCAATGCATTCCTGCTGGCGCGCTGCATCGGGCTGATCCGCACCACCGACAGGCCGCATGCTGTGTCGCTGTATAAGTTTTCGATGCTGTATCTGGCACTTCTTTTCCTGATGGTGGCGGCGGATCGGGCGATGATTTGGCATCCAATCGCGCGCACGGATCGGGGTAGTATCAGCGAACTCCCGAGAGGCATGACGGGGCCACTGGCCTCGCCGGAGGGTCAAGCACGGATGGCGAGGGCGGATGGCTCAACTCTTTAAGCCGGCGGCAAACCAGGCCGCGAAGATGTCGCTGATCTTCGGCACGACGCTGCCCATCGTGATCGGGCTTATGATCGCGGCGGTTTCGCGCTCGCCGCTCAACACCAAGGTCGAAGTGCCCAAGAACCAGCCGGTGCCGTTCAGCCATCAGCACCACGCCTGGGAGCTTGGGATCGACTGCCGGTATTGCCACACCTCGGTGGAGAAGTCGTCGTTCGCGGGCATCCCGCCCACCGAGACGTGCATGTCCTGCCATTCGCAAATCTGGACCAACAGCCCGATGCTGGAGCCGATCCGCCAGAGCTACGAGACGGGCACGCCGATCCGCTGGAACAAGGTGAACAAGGTTCCCGAGTTCGTGTACTTCAACCACAGCATCCACATCGCGCGCGGGCTCAACTGCAACACCTGCCACGGCCCCGTGCAGGAGATGAACATCACCTATAAGGGCAATGCGTTCCAGATGGCGTGGTGCGTGCAGTGCCACCGCGCGCCGCAAAACTATTTCTACAAAGACGAGAGCCGGCCCGACCTCTCGCCCCGCCAGCAGGTGTTCAACCTCTACTGGAAGCTGCAGGAGAAGGGTCGCAGCGGCCTGAGCGGGCGCGAACAGGATTTCATCGAGGGCCACGACCCGATTTCGCTTGCCAAGGACGACGTGGACAAGGGCCGCAAGCTCGTGAACGAATACGGAGTGAAGGTGCAGCAGCTCGCAGACTGCTCGGTGTGCCACCGATGAACGAAGAGCGACCGGCGAGCATCGATCTGGCCAAGGCGCGCGAGGCCCTCGCGGGCAAGCGCGGGCAGGAATATTGGCGCAGCCTCGAACAGCTGGCGGAGACGCCCGAATTTCGGGCCTGGGTGGACGACGAGTTCCCCGGCCGCGCGACCTTGGCGCAGATCGACCGCCGCACGATTCTGAAGTTCATGGGCGCCTCAATGGCGCTCGCCGGCCTTGCGGGCTGTCGCGGCATGTTCCTCGATGAGCCGCGCGTCGTGCCCTACGTCAAGGCGCCGGAAGAGCTAGTGCCGGGAAAGCCCCTGTTCTACGCGAGCACGTTCTCGCTCGGCGGCTATGGGGTAGGAGTGCTCGTCGAAAGCCACGAAGGCCGCCCAACCAAGATCGAGGGCAACCCAGATCATCCCGCCAGCCTTGGCGCTTGCAACCCTTGGATGCAAGCATCCATCCTCGGTCTGTACGACCCGGACCGATCACAGAACGTGACCAGCCAAGGCGACATCAGCACGTGGAACGCCTTCTTTGCCATTGCGCGCGAAGCGCTCGAAAAGCAGAAGGCTAAGGGCGGCGCGGGCATTCGACTCTTGACCGAAACTGTCACTTCGCCCACCCTGGCAAGGCAGATCGGCGAGTTCCTCGCCGCCTACCCGAAGGCCCATTGGCACCAATACGAGCCGGGGGCGCGCGATTCGGCTTACGAGGGCACGATGATGGCGTTCGGGCAGCCGGTCGAGACGGTCTACGACCTATCCAAGGCGAACCGGATCGTGTCGCTCGACGCCGACTTTCTCACCTCGATGCCGGGCAGCCTGGTTTACTCGCGCCAATTTGCGGATGGGCGCCGGTTGACGGAAGGGCGCACGTCGATGAGCCGACTGTACATGTTCGAGAGCGGGGTGAGCGTGACGGGGGCGAACGCCGACCACCGCTGGCCGGTGAAGCCGAGCGAGATCGGGGCGATTGCCGCCGAGTTGCTTGCCGCCCTCAGCGGCAAGCCCGCAACCGGCCCCTACAAGGCTCAGATCGAGCCGATCGCCCGCGACCTCAAGGCTCAGAACGGTGCCACCGTCGTCATCCCCGGTGACGACCAGCCAGCAGCGCTTCACGCGACCTGCCACTCGATCAACGAGGTGCTTGGCTCTAAGGCGCGGCAGATCGTCGAGCCAGTCGCGGCTAAGCCCGTAAACCATACACGAAGCCTGAGCGAACTTTGCGATGCGATGAAGACTGGCTCGGTGGACGCGCTGTTTATCCTTGGCGGCAACCCGGCCTACGACGCCCCCGCCGATTTTGGCATCGCCGACGCGCTTGCCAAGGTCAAGCTGAAGGTGCGCCACGGGCTTTACGAGGACGAGACCAGCGCGCTATGCGATTGGCACGTGCCCGCCACCCACTACCTCGAACACTGGAGCGACGCGCGCGCCTTCGACGGGACCGCATCGATCGTGCAGCCCCTCACCGCGCCCCTATTCGACGGACGCTCGGATCATCAGTTGCTTGCAGGGCTCATGGGCAAGCCGGACGACGGCCACGACTTGGTGCAGGAGACTTGGAAGCAGCGCGGCATCCCGAACAGTCCGTTCCCGAACGACTTCGAGAAAAGCTGGCGCGAGGTGCTGCACGCGGGCTTCGTGCCTGGAACGGCGGCCAAGCTCCCAACTGAAAGTTGGGCCGGGCAGGCCTTGGTCAAAATGAAGAAGGAAGGGATACTGCTCGGCATCCCGGACGCACCACAGCGGAGCGGTGGCCCTGCTCTAGAAGTCGCCTTCCGGCTCGACCCCGCCCTCCACGATGGCCGCTTCAACAACCTCGGCTGGCTTCAAGAACTGCCGAGACCGATCACCCAGAACCTTTGGGACAACGCCGCCCTGATGGGCATCGGCGCTGCCGAGAAGCTCGGCGTCGAAGCCGGCGACATGGTCGAAATCACCGTGGGCGGGCGCACGATCAAGGTGGCGGCAATGCCGCAGCCCGGCCACCCGGAAGGCTCGATCACGATCCACCTTGGCTGGGGCCGCACCAAGGCGGGCACGGTGGGCAACGGCACCGGCTTCGACGCCTATCCGCTCAGAACCTCGGCCCGGATGGGCCACGCGGGCGGCGCGCAGATCAAGAAGATCGACGGCTTCCACAAGGTCCAGACCACCCAGATGCACCACCAGATGGAGTCGTACGGGGACAAGCTGGACATAATCCGCACCGGCGCCCTCGCCGATTACGCCAAGCATCCGTCGTCGTTCGCGCCCACCATCCATGAATCGCCCGGGCCCGTGGACGAGGCGTTGGAGAAGAGCCACCACCCCGGCAACGACCAGAACCGCCAAGAGCAGCCCGCGATCACGATGTACGAGGAGGAGGTGTTCAAGACTAACCTGCCGCAGTGGGGGATGACGATCGACCTCAACTCGTGCATCGGCTGCAACGCCTGCGTGACCGCCTGCCAAGCCGAGAACAACGTGCCCGTGGTGGGCAAGACCCAAGTGGGCCGCGGGCGCGAGATGCACTGGCTGCGGATCGACCGCTACTACGGGCCTCGCGGCGGGCAGGGCTCGCTCGAGAATCCCGACATGCTGTTCCAGCCGATGATGTGCGGCCACTGCGAAATCGCGCCGTGCGAGCCGGTGTGCCCCGTCGGCGCGACGCTGCACAGCCACGAAGGCCTGAACCAGATGGTCTACAACCGCTGCGTCGGCACCCGCTATTGCAGCAACAACTGCCCCTACAAGGTGCGGCGGTTCAACTTCTTCAACTTCACCGACAACCAAGACCAGTTCAGCACCCAGACCCCGCCCGACGTGCGCGAACCCAAGCACAACGGCATTCAATTGCTGAAGATGCTGAACAACCCGAACGTGACCGTGCGTGGGCGCGGCGTGATGGAGAAGTGCACGTACTGCGTGCAGCGCATCAACGATGCGCGCATCGAGGCGAAGAAGGGCGGGCGACCGATCGCCGACGGCGATATCGTCACCGCCTGCCAGCAGGCTTGCCCGGCCAGAGCGATCACGTTCGGCAACATCGCCGACAAGCAGAGCGCGGTGGCCAAGCTAAAGCGCGAGCCGCGCGCCTACCGGCTGCTCGAAGAGCTCAACACCCGCCCGCGCACCTCCTACCTCTCTAGGGTTAGAAATCCGAATCCGGAGGTGCCCGCATGATGGCGGACAAAGAAGGCCTCGGCGGACACGACCCCCTGATCGGCGGGCAGCAAACCTTCCAGTCGCTGGACAACACGATCGCGAGCGTCGTGCAGGATCAGAAGCGGCACAGCAACAAGCCGTGGATGGCCACCACCTTCATCGCCTTCATTTTTGTCAACATCCTGATGGTCTCGGTCGGATGGCTGGTGTACCAAGGCATCGGCATTTGGGGAAACAACGTGCCGGCGGGATGGGCGTTCGACATCATCAACTTCGTTTGGTGGATCGGCATCGGCCACGCGGGCACCCTGATCTCGGCGATCCTGCTCTTGCTTCGCCAGCAGTGGCGCAACTCGATCAACCGCTTCTCGGAGGCGATGACGATATTCGCGGTGATGTGCGCGGCGATGTTTCCGCTCTTCCACACGGGCAGGCCGTGGGTGGCGTTTTATTGGCTGTTGCCCTACCCGAACATCATGGGGGTTTGGCCCCAGTTCCGCTCGCCTCTGATCTGGGACGTGTTCGCGGTCAGCACCTACTTTACGGTTTCGCTCGTGTTCTGGCTGGTGGGCCTGGTGCCCGATTTCGGCACGCTTCGCGACAGGGCCGAGAAGGTCGCGATGAAGCGGTTCTGGGCGATCCTCGCGATGGGGTGGCGAGGCTCGCAGAAGCATTGGCACCGCTACGAGCAGGCGTACCTCATCCTGGCCGGCATCTCAACCCCGCTCGTGCTGTCCGTGCACTCGATCGTGTCCCTCGACTTTGCGGTTTCGATCGTGCCCGGCTGGAACACGGCCGTGTTTCCACCCTACTTCGTCGCGGGCGCGGTGTTCGCGGGCTTTGCGATGGTGCTTCTGCTCGCGATTCCGATCAGGGCGATTTACGGGCTCAAGGACCTGATCACGATGCGCCACATCGACTGGTGCGCGAAGATCATGCTCACGACCGGCCTGATCGTGTTCTTCGGCTACATGCTGGAGGTGTATTACGGCTGGTACAGCGGCGAGATCCCGGAGACGAGGGTGATGCTGTGGCGGTTCTTCGGCCCCTACAAGTATCTGTACTGGCTGCTCATCCTGTGCAACGGCGTGATCCCGCAGCTAATGTGGTCGCCGAAGGCGCGGCGGCACATCCCGACCGTGTGGTTCGTGTGCCTCGTGGTGAGCCTCGGTATGTGGCTGGAGCGGTTCGTGATCATCCCGATGAGCCTCACGATCAACTACCTGCCCGCAAGCGACCGGATGTACTACCCGACCCTTTGGGATTTCGGCATGTTCACGGGCACGATCGGCTTCTTCGTCTTCATGATGTTCCTCTTCGTTAGGTTCCTTCCCACGATCAACATGTTCGAGATGAAGGACCTGCTCCACACCCTTTCTCACGGCAAGGCGCGCAAGGTCGCGGTAGGCGCGAAGGGAGGCCGATAGCGCGATGAGGCGGCATGGCACCAAGCTGCACGGCATCGTGGCCGAGTTCGATTCGCCCGAGGCGATCATCGCGGCCGCCAACGCGGCGCGCGCGGCGGGCTACAAGCGGATGGATTCGTACACCCCGTTTCCGGTCCACGGCCTTTCCGAAGCGATGGGCTTCCGCTCGTTCGTCGTGCCGTTCACGTTCTTCTTCGGCGCCGTGCTGGGGGGTTTGGCCGGGCTCGCGCTCGAGTGGTATGTGAGCGTGGCCGACTACCCGATCAACGTGGGTGGCAAGCCGCTGTTCTCGCTCGGCTCGTTCGTGCCCCCTGCTTACGAGTGCGTGATCTTGTTCAGCGCGCTGATCGGCACGATCGGGATGTTCGCGTTCAACGGCCTGCCCAAGCCTTATCATCCAATCTTCGGCGCCCCCGGCTTCGAGCGGGCCTCACAGGATCGGTTCTTCCTCTGCCTGGAGGCGGACGATGAGATGGTGGAGGAAGACGCGACGAGCAAGTTCCTACAAGGGCTGCGGCCGCTCTCCATTTCGGTGGTGGAGGACGAGGAATGAAGCGCCTCCTGATCCTCGCCCCGGTCGCTGTTATCCTCGGGGGCTGCCACACCGACATGTGGCAGCAGCCCAGACTGTCGCCGCTCGACGAATCGGGCTGGCACGGCTATGAGGGGCAGGCCTCGCGCCCGCTTCCGAAGGGCACGGTGGCGCGCGGGCACCTGCAGACCGACGACGCGTTCTTCACCGGCCGCGTGAACGGCAAGTACGTCGAAGAGTTCCCGATCCAAATCACCAAGGACGTGCTGCTGCGCGGGCAAGAGAGGTTCAACATCTACTGCACGCCGTGCCATGGACGCCTTGGCGATGGCAACGGCATGATCACAAAGCGCGGCCTCGCGCTGCGCCGCAAGCCCGCCAGCTACCACACCGACCGTCTCCGCAAGATGCCGGTCGGGCACTTCTACGACGTGATCACGAACGGGTACGGGGCGATGTTCTCGTACGCCGCCCGGGTCGAGCCTCAGGATCGATGGGCGATCGCCGCGTACATCCGCGCGCTGCAACTTAGTCAAAACGCGAATGCGGCCGACGTCGATTCGAGGGACTTGGCCAAGCTGCAGAGCGCGCCGAAGGCTGAAAAGGAGGTGGCGCGATGAGCGAAGTTCACGCCGCCCAAGCGCCCGAGGCCAACGTCGCCAAGCTCGGCCCCGCCGGCCTCCTGATCGGCGTTCCGCTGCTGGGCGTGTCCATCGGGCTGATGTATCTCGCCCCCGACCAGCGAGTGGAGATGGCGCAGTCTTACCTCTTCGGCTGGGTGTTTTGGGCGGCGCTCACGCTCGGTTGTTTCGGCCTAACGTTGCTCCATCACACCGTGCGCGGCTCGTGGGGGCTTTCGATCTTGAGGATGCTCGAGGCGGGGGGAGGGCCGAGAGCACTTAGCCTGATGGCCCTGCTCTTTCTGCCGGTCGTGGGAATGTATGGCGTGCTTTATCCGTGGGCGGACAAGGCAAGAGTCGCCGCCGATACGATTCTGCAGCACAAGTCAGGCTGGATCAATCCGCAGATGGTTACGGGCCGAACCTTCGTGCTGTTTGCGATCTGGGCGTTGGCGGCGGCATGGCTTCGGCGATCCAGCGCGCGGCAGGACGAGAGCGGGGACGAAACTGAAGCACAGAAGCGCACCAACTTCGCCGCGCCCGGGATCGTGTTCTTCGTGATCACCGTCACGCTCGCCGTGACCGACTGGGTCATGTCGCTCGACGCCCACTGGTATTCCACCATGTTCGGGCCGCTGTTCGTGGTGGGGCCCGCGCTCGGCGCGCTTGCTCTCTGCACCCTCATCGTTTGCGTCAACGCGGACAAGAGCCCGTTCAACCAGATCATGTCTCTCAGCCTCACCAAGGACTTGGGCAACATGCTCTTTACGTTAAACCTGTTCTGGGCGTACTTCAACTTTTCGCAATTCATCATCTATTGGAACGGCAATCTGCCGACCCCGGCCGGCTACTACTTCCACCGGTCGGCGGACGGCTGGAACTTCATTGGCGGATTTCTGATCGTGTTCCAGTTCCTCGTGCCCTTTTTCGCCCTGATGACCCCGCGCATCAAGGCCTCGCCACGCGCGCTGGCCTGGGTGTGCGGCTGGCTCATTCTCATGCGGTTCCTGGACGTGTACTACATCGTGACGCCCATGTACCGCACGACAGGCCCGATGGTGCACTGGCAGGACATCGTCGCCCTGCTCGGCGTCGGCGGAATCTGGTTGGCCGCGTTCGGCAGCCAGGTGAAGGGCGCGTCGGTGTATCCGGTGCACGACATGAGGCTGATGGAGGCGGTCGAGCATGCATAAGCGCAAGCGCGACATCCCCGATCCCCTCATCAAGATGGGATACGAGGAAGAGCATCTCCACTTCAAGAGCATTTGGCGCTCGGTGATGCTGTTCTTCACGTTCGTAACCCTCACTTACGTGGCTGCGCTCGGCATTTTCTGGTGGTACAACCGCGAGGCGCTGGCGCAGAAGGAGGTCAAGGAGCCGTTCACCCGCCACGCCCCCGCGCCGCCCAACCCGCTCTTGCAGACCAACATCACCGCCAAGACCGATATCCAGGCGCTGAGACAGGGCGAGACGGAGCAACTCAACACCGCCGCGATCTTGGATAAGAGCAAGGGCATTTACCGCATCCCGGTCGCCCGCGCCATCGATCTCGTGACGCCCCGGTTGCCAGTGGCTAAAGACGCCAAGCCCTATGGGGGCGCTCGATGAAGGGCTGCCTTCTCGCGTTGATCGGAATTGGCGCTGGGTCGCTCGCCGCCGCTCAGCAGGTTCCGAATTTTTCGAATCCGCCCGGGCCCAACCTGAGCCGGATGGGCATCGACCAGAAGCTTGGCGCCCAGGTTCCGATGGATACGCAGTTCACCGACGAGACCGGCAAGACGGTGCGTTTTGGCGATCTGTTCGCCGGTCGGCCGGTGTTGCTCGTGCCGATGTTCTACCAATGCCACGGCATCTGCGAAGTAACGGTCGAGGCGTTGCTCAAGACCACGGCCAAGCTGAAGAAGACCTCGGCGGTGGGAGAGAAGTTCGACGTGATCCTGCTCAGCATCCACCCGAAGGAGACTCCCGAGCAGGCGATGGCCAAGAAGAGGGAGATCCTCGAGGTCTACGAGCGGCCTCAGTCGGCGCCAAGCTGGCACTGCCTGACCGGCTCGCTCGAATCGATCCACCAGGTGACCGACGCGGTGGGCTTCCGGTACGACTACAAGCCGGAAACCGACCAGATCAACCACCCGGCGGGGGCGATCATCCTTACTCCGCGCGGCATGGTCTCCAGCTACATCTTTGGCGTCGATTACCCCACCATCGTGCTCGAAGACGGCTTCGCTCTTGCATCGCGCGAGGCGGTGGGCAAGAAGGCGGAGCCGATCCTGCTCGGGTGCATCATGCTCGACCCCTTGACCGGCAAGCGCACCCTGGTCATCGAAAACGTGCTGAAGCTCGCCGGAATGCTTACGGTCCTGATCCTGGGCCTTGCGATTCTCAAGATGTCGCTCGCCCACCGGACGCCGAAACTGCCAGGAGGTGTGGCCTAGGGCCCGCCGTCCCATGCTGCACCTTCCGAACCTTCTGGGCCAGATGAACTTTCCGGTCGCGCCGGAGCAAGCCTCCAATTTCGCAGGCGAACACGATCTGATCTTTTACACGCTCGTAATCCTGACCATCGTGTTCACCGCCCTCGTCGGGCTCGCGATGGTGGCGCTCGCCGTCCGCTTCCGGCAAGGCTCGAAGGTCGATCGATCCAACCCCAAGCACGAGCATCTTGGGCTCGAGATCGGCTGGTCGCTGCCTCCCCTGCTTCTCGGGTTGGCGGTGTTCTTCCTGGGTGCGAGGCTGTTCATCAAGGAGCGCATCCCGCCGAAGGACGCAATGGAAGTGTTCGTGATCGGCAAGCAGTGGATGTGGCACATGCAGCACGCCAACGGCATCCGCGAGAACAACACCCTGCACCTTCCGGTCGGGATACCGGTGAAGGTCACCCTGATTTCCCAGGATGTGCTCCACGCGTTCTACATCCCCGAGTTCCGGGTGCAGTACCACGTGGTGCCCGGCCGCTACGGCCACGTGTGGTTCACCCCGACCAAGGTCGGTCGCTACCACCTGTTCTGCGCGATGTACTGCGGCACCCAGCACTCCGAGATGGGCGGAACGGTGATCGTGCAAGAGCCGGCCGAATTCGCACGCTGGGTTCAGAACGGGGGCGACGAATTGGCGCCGATGACCGCCCCGCAGATGGGCGAGCAGGTCTGGAACCGCTATGGTTGCGGCAACTGCCACGTGCAAAGCGACACCGAGCGCGCGCCGACTCTAGTCGGCATCGCCGGCACCGCCCGCAAGTTCACTGACGGCACGTCGGCGGTCGCCGACATGGCCTATCTGCGAGAATCGATCCTGCGCCCGTGGGACCGCCTCACCGTCGGCTACCGGGATACGATGCCCGCATACCAGGGCCAGATTTCCGAAGAGGACGTGGTGAACCTCGTCGCCTACATGAGGACGATGAGCCCGGAGAAGGGCGCGCTGGTGGCAGCCCCCCAAGGAGGCGGGCGACCCGAGGGCGCGAAGCCGGTCAAGGAGCGGGTCGCGGCGGTAGGCGCTCTCGCCTCGGAGAAGTACATGGATAACGCGCCGCCCCGCAAGCGGAACCTAGCAGTTGGCGCAATATCCGCCCAAGACGGCCAAGGATATCGAAAATGAGTTCAATTGCAGCCCCGACCAGCCTTCCTGGCGAAGAGCCGATCGAGCAGAAGAACTATCTGAACGTCAAGACCACGCTCAGTTCGTGGCTGCTGACCGGCGACCACAAGCGGATCGCGGTCCTGTACCTGTTCTCGATCTTCTTCTTCTTCATCCTGGGCAGCATAGCGGCCGGCTTGGTGCGCTACGAACTCACGTCGCCGACGGGCCGGATCATGGAGTCCGAGACCTATAACAAGGTGTTCTCCGCCCACGGGATCATCATGATCTTCTTCTTCCTGATCCCGTCGATACCGGCGACGTTCGGGAACTTCTTCTTGCCGATCATGGTGGGGGCGCGCGACCTTGCTTTCCCGCGGCTTAACCTGGCGAGTTGGTACGTGTATGTGGTTGCGGGCATTCTGATGCTCACCAGCCTCTGCCTGGGCGGCGTCGATACGGGCTGGACGTTCTATCCGCCCTATTCGAGCATGTACGCGAACTCGCAGGTGACGCTCACGATCCTCGCCGCGTTCCTGGCCGGGTTCTCCTCGATCATGACGGGGATGAACTTCATCGTGACCGTGCACAAGATGCGGGCGCCGGGGATGACCTGGTTCCGGCTCCCGCTTTTCGTATGGGCGCACTACGCGACCGCGATCATCATGATCCTGGGCACGCCTGTGGTCGCGATCACCCTTTCGCTCGTGCTGGTGGAGCGCGTGCTGCGGATCGGCATTTTCAGCCCCGAGCTGGGCGGCGACCCAGTGCTGTTCCAGCACCTCTTCTGGTTCTATTCGCACCCGGCCGTCTACATCATGGTGCTGCCCGGCATGGGGGTGGTGAGCGAGCTGATCGCCAACTTCAGCCGCAAGAGGATCTTCGGCTACGAGTTCGTTGCCTTCTCGAGCCTGGCGATCGCCGCTCTCGGCTTTGTGGTGTGGGGCCACCACATGTTCATCTCGACGCAGTCGATGTACCAGGGCATCTTCTTCTCGCTGCTCAGCTTCCTCGTTGCGGTGCCTTCGGCGATCAAGGTGTTCAACTGGACCGCCACGATGTACAAGGGGCATGTTGTTCTCGCCGCGCCGATGCTGTATGCGCTTGGGTTCATCGGTCTGTTCACGATCGGCGGCTTAACCGGCCTGTTCCTTTCGTCGATGGGCACGAACATTCACCTCACCAACACCTACTTCGTGGTCGCCCACTTTCACTACGTGATGGTGGGCGGCGCGATGATGGCGTTTCTGGGCGGGCTGCACTACTGGTGGCCCAAGATGTTCGGCCGAATGTACGCGGACAACTGGGCGCAGGTGACCGCGCTGCTCTCGTTCGTCGGCTTTAACCTGACGTTCATGCCGCAGTTCATCATCGGCTGGATGGGCATGCCCCGCCGCTACCACTACTACTACTTCGCCCCCGAATTCCAGGCCTACCACATCGCCTCGAGCCTTGGCGCGAGCGTTCTTGCCGTGTCCCTAATCCTGCCCGTGTTCTATCTGGGCCACAGCCTCAAATACGGACCGAAGGCGCCGCCCAACCCCTGGGGCGCGCACGGCCTGGAGTGGCAGACCGATTCGCCGCCGATCACCTCCAATTTCGAGAGCATCCCTATCGTGACCGACGAGGTGTACGACTTCCCCGAAGAGCGCACCGAGCCGGACACGCACCTAGCCGCGGCGGCAACCGGCAACGGCAAGGCGAAGAAGGGGGGAAGCTAGATGGCGGCGATCGCTCAAGAAACACCCCAGGAGCACCATGGCCCGGTCCACCACCAGTTCGAGAACATCGTGCAGCAAAACGAGGCGTACGCCATCGGCATGTGGACGTTCCTCGTCACCGAGATCATGTTCTTTGGGGCGCTGTTCCTGAGCTACGGGCTCTATCGGTGGCGTTACCCGGTCGACTTTTCGCGCGTGCATGAGGAGCTGAACATCAACCTCGGCGCTTTCAACACGACCGTGCTGCTGGTCTCATCGTTCAGCATGGCGCTGGGCGTGCACTTCGCCCAGCTCAAGGACCGGGCGAAGGTGTTGAAGGCGCTTTCGGTCACGATCGCATGCGCGTTCACGTTCTTGGTGGTCAAGTACTTCGAATACGGCGCGAAGCTGGAGCACCACCTGTTTCCGGGGGCGAACTTCCGGCCCGAAGCCGAACACCTGCACGGGGGCAATCCGAACGTCGCCCAGATGTTCTACAGCCTGTATTTCGCAATGACGGGCCTGCACGGCATCCATGTGCTCGTCGGCATCCTTGTGATCGGCTTCCTGATGCTGCTCTGGGTCAAGAAGAACCCGCTCGTGACCGAGGACTTCATGCCGACCGAGATGATCGGGCTGTATTGGCACTTCGTCGACCTTGTTTGGATTTTCTTGTTCCCGCTTTACTATCTGATTCCCAAGTAGGCCTTTGATGACATCCCACGACACCCCCTCGAACGGCGCCCACATCCTGCCGATCAGCGTTTATGCGAAGACCCTGCTGGTCCTGCTCGTGCTGATGGCGATCACGGTTTGGGCGGGCCAGCAGACCTTGCCGGGCGGCACCGTGGTGAACAACATCGTGGCGATGTCGATCGCGGTGATCAAGGCCTCGCTCGTGGTGATGTTCTTCATGCACGTGAAGTTCAGTTCGAAGCTCACCCAGTTCTGGGCGGTGGTCGGGTTCTTGTGGCTCACGCTGCTTTTTATGATCCTCGTGGACTACTACTCGCGCGCTTGGGAGCCGGTGGATTCTTGGAACCAGGCCGATCCCGGCAGCTCTACGCCGCGCGGCCGAATGGAGCCGGGGGGCGCGCACCCCGACCCGAACGGGTTCAACGTCCGGCCTCGTTGAACGCTTTGGACGTGAACTATAAATCCCATCGCCGAAAGTGTAAGCTTCCGTACACATTTCTGTATACTTACACTAAACGAGCACGACTCTAGCGAACCGTGAGCACGTAAACGTATCGGTGGCCCATCCGGGTACGGCCAACTATCCCACGCTCGAGGAGGTTCTTCAGGTCATGCCACGCCGTCAAGCGCGAAATGCCGAATAACGATTGGTAGGAATCGACGGTTATCGTCCTCTTGTCAGAAGACATGAGTCTAACCAACTCGCGTTGTCTCGCATTCAACTCCTCCACGAAGAACCGTTCGTGCAGGGCTCGCTTGACAAGGGACACGCGAAACCGGCCGTCGGATTCCTCAAACAGGGGTTGCGGAAGTCCGAGCCTTACGCAGTCCTCAACCATGCGCAGAGTTCCGGTTCCGAACTGCTCCACGTAACCGGCCTGGAATAAAGCCTGAGCAAGCCTCGGATTGCGTGGCTTGGATTCGTGATCCTTGAAGAGGTCGGAGATTTGCAACGGGGGGAGTAAGGTGCCGGGATTCCAAATCTCGAGTCTCGAAGGATGGATCCGAACCTGGATATGGCTCGTGCTACCGTAATCGCGATGGCAAACGGCGTTCGCTAGGGCCTCCCGAGCAGCGACCAAAGACAGACTTGCGCGCTCTTCCCGAACGGCCCTGCCTGCAGGGACGCGAATTTCGCTGGAGACATGCTGGCGAACGAAGTCGAGCGCTGCCTCGATCTGCTCGAATACTGTTCCGGAAATTACGCGGCGGTCGGCGAAGTGGACAGGGTCGTCGGACTCAAAGACCGCGCAATGCACCTCCGCCGAAGGCAAGACCTCGTTGGGGTTGTTCGTTAAGCAAAGGACGCCGGCGAACGTCAGCGTATCGCCATCCGAAAATCCAACGGTGTTAAGCCAAGACATAGATTCGCGCATGGCTGCCGCTCGCTCGGGCGACCTGGCGCCCACACGCTGCCCATAGGAGAGCAGCTTTTCGCGGCTAATTTCGGATACGGGCTGGCCAGACGACACCGAATCCCAACTCCGCCCACGGGTAGTTGAGTAGAGTTGATACTCTTCCTCCATGGAGAGCCTTCGGTTTGACCGCCCCACCCGACGGAAGCTGACAGTGCCAAATCTCACGGGCTTCAAAGGGCTTTCCTGGACCGAGACGGTGACCACATACCGGCCCTCCCCGACTGGACGCCACGTGATCGAAAGGATTGGCACCGGGTCTAGGTGCTGATACAAGTCGTTGGTGAGGGACTCAATCGTGTCGTGGCCAATCGCTATGCCAGGCTCACGACCGGCGTTATCTATCCCAATCTTGACCTCGCCTCCTGACGTATTCGCAAGAGCCGAAAGGCTCTCTCCGATCGCATCACGCTCGGAAAGCGAGCGCTTCCATTCAAGGCGTTGCCACTCGCCCTCATCCGAGCTCCATTCAATTGGCAAGGCAGGTTCAATTTCTGGCATCACGCTATGTCTGCAGTTCTAAGCGTCCTGCAGGGACCGAGTATGGCAGACAAGAACTTGATGCTTTGTCCCGTCAGCAAGCTTGCTTCGGTTACTTCATCTTTCCTCGTTGAGTCTGGCCCCGGTGAACCTGAACCCGCTCGTGCGGAGTCATAATGGGTGCGACGCGGCCTCGTAGCTCAGAGGATAGAGCGCCTCCGTCCTAAGGAGGGCGTCGGGGGTTCGAGTCCCTCCGAGGCCGCCAGAATCTTCCCACGCCCAACGGAAGGCCCCATACTCCATCACCGTGAAGCTATCGACCAGCGCCCAATGGCAACTCTTAGCCATCCTCCTCTTCGCGGTCGCGCTGGCATTCAGCTGGGGAAGGATCTTCGGCCATCGGGCATGGGCTCAAGGGACATCGACGGTGCTTGGGCACATCGACGATATCCAAGCGTCGCGGAGGGTGCGGGTGATCCGGTATTCGTACGTCGTCGACGGCAAGTCTTATAAAGGCGAGATCACGGACCGGCACGCGTTCATATCGAACGTGCCCGCCATGGTCACCTATGCCACCAGCGATCCGTCAGTTTCCACCTTGCAGCCGGAACAGATGGACGCGCTGTACCGAAACAGTCTGATCGTGGTCGGCATCTGCGCTCTGCCGATGCTCTGGTTGTGGGCGGCGGGGATCCGGAACCTGCTGCGACGCCCGCCGCCCTCCGAGACGTAAGAGGGCCACGATCAGGTCTGGGTCTTGGAGGGTGGGCTGAGCAGCGCGGCGTTGGCGAACACCATTGAAATCAGGATCGTGGCGAGATACACGATGGTCAGCGGCCGGCTATCGGGGACGTAGAGGTCCCCTTCGCCGCCTCCAGACCACACCAGCGTGTTACAGATCAGGGCAAGGGCGAGGAGAACGATGGATGCCGCGGCGATGACAGCCAGACCGGTCTTGCGCGCGTCGGGCCTGGTGGACCAGTCGCCCTCGCCAGGCGCGGCTATCCTGCTTCCCGCCGAGTTGTAGCTCAGCAAGCCGCAGAACACGCCGAGGACGAACCAGATCGCGTAAGTCAGCACCGGGCTCTTCCATCGCAGCGGCGTCACATCGACAAGCGACGACACCAACACCCCGATCAGGTCGAAGGCGATTAGGTAGCCCAGCACGATGAGAGCGCATTGGGCCAGTTTCTTCACTAAGGCGCAATCCCCGCCTAGCGCGACTCGATCGCCTCGACGACCTTGTCGATATTCATCGCGCCGTAGTCGAAGGCGTGCTTGCTGCCATCGGTCAAGGTGAGGGTGGCCCTCTTGCTCAGCAGCTTCTTTGTCACCTCGACGCCCTGGATATCCTTCTTTTCGATCTCCAGGTATCCCTCGCTGCCCCACTTGATGAGCACCGCTTCGGCGACGATGCCCTTGAAGCTGGCATCGAACATCGCGTCGTACAGCAGTCGTTTGTTGGTGACCGTGAGCTTGCCGTTGTACTTGCCTCCGTTGGGCGGGAGATAGAAGAGGGTCCAAGTGCCGATATTGGTTTCTTCGGGTTGAAGAGTGATGTTCATGTTGGGTCCCTGAGTCGGGGCATTATACACACGCACCCCGCCAGATAGAGTCCGCCCCGAGGCTGCCACCTCCCTCAGGCTGCTGAAACCGTGAGCCTCACGTGGCCCCGATCCACCCAGCGGCCTTCGCGAACAGACCTCCCTCGTCGAATCCGTACACGTGGTGCAGCGCCGCATCGACGGGCTTGCCCTTAACGAGAGTCATCAGAACGTCCATCCAACGCGAATGATCGGGGAGAGCCGTGAGAAGGTCTACGAGCCCTTGGTCGGCGGCAAGGGAATGCAGGTAGCCCACCAGCACCGTCGCCTGGTCGTAAGCCGCCCCGACGCCCTCCAGGTTGGCAGGGTCGCGCCGATCCACTTCGAACGCCCCGCCCATCTGGAGCGGGCTTAGCCATTGCCCGCGCTGCACGGTCTGCTTTGCGGCCCGGGCCACTACGCGACCTTCCATCAGGCACGCGATGCCTTCATCCAACCAGTGTGGAGCCAGCTTCTGGCCCATGTTGAGCACAACCACGTGGGCAAACTCATGCGCGGCGACCCTGGATAGCTCGGCCGGATCGGCACACACCACCTGGGGCAGGCAAATCTTGTCGTAAGGAACCTTGTCGACGCAGTAGCCATATCGCGAGTCGTTCCAGTCCGCGTCGGCCTCGGCGACGAGTACGGTGGCGAGGGTCGATTCGTGACGGTCCCACTTGAGGCGCGTGGAAACGGCGGAGGCCGCCTCCAACACCGCCTGTCCGGCGGCCGCGTGGTCGGGCACTTCCTCAGGAACCCACTCGAACTCGAGCCAAGACGCCAGCCTATAGCGCCGGCTCGCCCTACGCGTTCGGGCTTCGCCCTCGATCAAGCGATAGGTTCGCAGGAGCGATCCGTGGTAGGCGCCCGCCGAGGGCCCGGCGATCTCGAACGCGCCCTCCACCTTGTCCTCGTAGTAGAGCTCCATCGCCGCGCGCCATGCGGTTGCTCCTGGGTCGAGATCTAGGTGGACGCCGGCAATGGACCCCAAGCTTGCCATCGGTATATGTTGAACCAAAGAAGGCATCGAGCTTTCGCTCCGTCATGCCAGCGGGGGCATGGCGAGGGGCGTCCGGGCTCATGCAGGCTCCACGGGAACCGTGGCCCGCCTCAGCATCGGCCCGACTGTAAGTCCCTGCACCACGATCGAGAAACCGACGACCACGAACGCCACCGCCACCACCGTATCGCGCTGAGGCAGACCGGCGGGAATGCCGAGCGCGAGGCCGAGGGCGAGCGCCCCGCGCAACCCGCCCCACACGAGCACCTTCTGATCCGCCCAGCCGATGCGGTGCCCGCCCCTGGAAAACAGCGCCGCCGAGCCGACAACCGCCACCGCCCGCCCGAACAGCACCAGCCCAATCGCCACCGCCCCATCCAGCCACACCAGGTGGTACGGGGCATGGGCCAAACGCAACCCCATCAAAAGAAACACAAGCGAATTGGCGACGAAGGCGGCGAACTCCCAAAACGTCTCCGCGTCGTCGCGCCCCTTCGCGGTGAGGCCGCGCAGGGGGCCGTAGTTGCCAATCACGAGGCCCGCGCAGAGGGTGGCGAGCACGCCGGATAGGCCAAGGCGCTCGGCGAGCAGGAACGATCCGAAGGCGGCGACCGCGCTGAGGCAAATCTCGACCAGATGATCCTCCGCCCGCCCCATGAGGGTTACGCACGCGAACCCGACCGCCAGCCCCACCGCGATGCCGCCGATCGAAATGAGGGCGAAGGATTGAAGCGCCCCCGCCACACTGAGCGATCCACCCGCCGCGACCTGCAACGCCACCACGAAGAGGGCGGCGGCGGTGCCGTCGTTGAACAGGCTCTCGCCCTCGAGCAGCAGGCGCAGCCGGCCCTCGACTCCCCGCTCCTTCATCAAAGCGATCACGGACACCGGGTCGGTGGCGGATATGAGAGCGGCAAAGAGGGCGGCCGAGCGCCAATCCCAATGCAACAAGAACGCGAGCCCAAGCGCCACGACCGCGGTGGCGACAAATAGGCCGAGGGTGGCCATCAGCGTGATGGGGGCGAGGTTCGCGCGCAGGCGGTCCCAACGCATGAGGAACGCGGCCTCGAACACGAGCGGGGGCAGGAACACGAGGAAGATGAGGTCTTTGGTGACGCTCACCCCCGCCGCGATGGGGGAAAAGGCGAGGGCGATCCCCGCGACGAGCAGACCGACGGTGTAGGATAGGCGCAGCCGGCGCGCGAGGATCGCCACGAGAGCGGCGACCAGCAAAAGCAACTCGCCTCTCACGACCGCCTCGCCCATGGCTGATTCTGAATCACGACGCCGCGGCCGCGCCAGAACAATCGTATCGGGCAGGTGCGTCCTCGCAGCAGGAGAGAGCTGTCATGAAAAACCTGCTTCGTTGCGCCGGAATCGGACTTGTGGCCTGCGCCAGCGCCCAGCACCTAGAGCGCGCTTACAACCGCGATACGGTCGGAGAGTTCAAACTCAAGTCAATTCAGAGCGACGTGCTCGTCATGGGGCCGATCGTCAAAACTCAGACCAATTACGCCTTCGAGAACCCCTTCAACAAGCTGACGGAGGCGTCGGTGTGGTTCGACCTGCCGCAACCGGCCGTGCTCGGCGGATTCGGCTATTGGTACAAGAATGAGTTCGTTCCCGGTGTGCTCATGGACAAGAACCAAGCGTGGTTCATCTACACCGCGATCACGAGCCGGAATGAGGACCCGGGGATCATGGTGCAGACGACGCCGAGCAGCTACCACGCTCAGATCTATCCGCTCGCCGCGGGTTACGATTTCCGCTATCAGCTGTCGTCGATCGGCATACTCGGATCGAGTCACGGCGAATTGATCGTGCCGCGAGCGCAAGGCAAGGACGGGATTGCCCCTGTCGTCAACGTCCACTCTTCTCAGCCCGGCGAAATCGAAACGAAGGCGATCGACGAAGTGCTTCAAACGCTGATTCACCGGCCGCGAGACCCGGTCTTGGACGCGCAGATCTACGCACAACGCTTCAAGGACGGCTACACCTACGTGGCGGGCCTAGTCCGAACGGACGCGCCGGACGCACCGCACATCGTGCGGGGAATCCACAACGTGTACTGGGCGAGGCCAGAAACGGGCGACACCAACGGATCGGTGAAGTATTTCTTCGGGCGGCAGCGCCAACCTGGAGATCTGCACATCACTGCGGGTAAGGGCGAAAGCACCCCCCGAGTCTCCTTGGTAAAGCAGGTGAAGGGCACCGAATCCGGCGGAGATGCGGCCAAGCTGTGGGCGCACCAGAAACTGGTTCAGGACGAATGGAGAAGGCGCAAAGACGTGCTCCGCTTTAGCCTCAAGTATCAGGTGCCCTCGACTCAGACCGCGCTGCTCGCCGTTCCGCAAGAGCAAATGATCCGTTTCAAGCGGCTTGCGGCGGAATACAGGCGCAAGCAACGCGAAGAGGCGCGCTGGCGGCGCAAGTGGGACAACCAGAGGCCGCTCAATTGGAACCGGTCCCGGGGGGGTGACCCCGAGATTCGCGTGCTCCTGCCCGGCGCGATCTCGGCCTACGCGCTGCTCCCCGACAGACGTCGATTCGAGCTCAGAAAAGACGCGGACGGGTATTGGGGCGGCAACTTCGACATTCCCGCCGATGCGCCCGAAGGCCAGTACATGGTCCGCGCCATCGGGCTGAAGAGCGATGGCCAAAAGGTTGAGCGAGACATCCGCTACACAGTGGATCGAACCCCGCCAGCGGGCAAACTGTCCCTCGAAGCCGGGTTCTGGGTGGTGAGATCGGAGCCGGCGTTGGCCCGAGCAACGATGGTCTGGGGAGACGGCACGGAGGAGGACCTCGTCGAAGTCGATCCGGGCCTTTACAAACTGCCGGTAGGATTCCGCCGACCTGTGAAGGTGGTCTTATTCGACCAAGCGCACAACCACCGCGATGTGGGATGGTCGCCGCGCTAGCGGCGACCCTGTTGATCTCGGCGCCCACTCGCCCGCTAGTTGAAATCGGGGTATTGCAGGGTGCCGGCCTCCCGTGTGCGCGCGTGCATGGAATCGCTCGTTCGGGTTCGAAGTGGCTCGTTGGCGGCCTTCAGGGCCTGTTCCTCGGACAAAAGGGCGACTGGAAGAGGGTCAGCCAGCAGGCCGTTCGGCAGATCGTTAAGTTGAAGGGCGACTGCTGGGTTCTGTACGGCGGAGGCAGCGTCGACAAGGTGGTGCTTTCCTCGGATCGCCTGTATTACGACGTGTTTCAGGATGGAGTGAAGCGCCCGTTTGCATCTTCGCTCGCGGTCGAGGGTTCCACTCTGCTTTGCGGCTCCCTCGGAGGGTGGTTCGAGCGCGGGCCAAGGCGGTCGATGGAGCGCTATTTGAAGGAAATGGGCCGACAACCGGTCACCGCGTTGGCAAGAACTCCGACGACCACATGGCTCGGGACTCAGAATGGCCTGTTTATCGTACGTCGTGGCAAGACCACTCGGCTTGGCCTAGGGGCAGGCTTGCCCGATCCATGGATCACGGCGCTCGCGCCCTTTGGCGACTCGGTGCTCGCGGGTCTTTCCGATGGCGGCTTGGCGCTCTGCAAGGCAAGTGCTGTCCGCATGGTCTCGAGCCCCTCCAAGTCGGTGAGATCGCTCCTCTCCTGGAAGGGCCTGCTTGTCTTGGGCGCGCTGGATGGCTCATGGGTGAGATCGGGGCGAAACTGGTTTCGGCTGGCGAACTCGGAGTGCACTTGCCTTACCGCGGTCGGCTCGGAACTGCTGGTCGGGACGCCTACCTCCGTGCATCGCTTCTCCGTTGCCCCGAAGGCCTGAGCCGCGCAGAAGCCCCTGGTCCGGTGAATGACCGTTCGGCCCCCTCAGCCCGGGGTAGACGGGACCACTCTGCCGCAACCGGGATACAGTAGTCCAGAGATGGGCGCTTTGCGGGGCACAGCAGGGGCGAGGAAGCGGGTCGTCATCGTCGGAGGCGGCTTCGGCGGGCTTTACGCGGCCAAGGCGCTCGCGGGCAAGCCGGTCGACGTGCTCCTCATCGACCGGAATAACCACCACGTTTTCCAGCCGCTGCTGTACCAGGTCGCGGCGGGCGGGCTCTCGCCTGGGCAGATCGCGGCGCCGCTGCGCCACATCTTGCGGCGCGCTTCCAACATCGAGGTGCTTCTCGCAGAGGTCGCGGGCTTCGATCTGGACGGACGGACGTTGAGGCTAAAGGATGGCGCGGAGGTGGCCTACGACGCGCTCATCGTGGCGGTGGGGGCGCGGCACGCGTACTTCCACCACGACGCGTGGGAGGCGCACGCCCCCGGCCTCAAGACTCTGGAGGACGCGATCGAAATGAGGCGGCGCATCCTCACCGCCTTCGAGGAAGCCGCGCGCGAAGCGATCTTAACGGGCAAGGCGGAGCCGCTCACCTTCGCCGTGATCGGGGCGGGTCCGACCGGGGTCGAACTCGCGGGGGCGATCGCCGACATCGCGCGGCGCATCGTGGCGGGCGACTACAAGGCAATCGACACACGCAAGGCTCGCGTTTTGCTCCTGGAGGGCTCGGACAGAGTGCTGCCAACCTTTCCCAACGAGCTTTCGATCAAGGCGCGTCGGCAACTGGAGGAACTGGGCGTGGAAGTGCGAACGAAGGCGCTGGTCACCGAAGTGGAGGCGAGGCGCATCCAGGTGGAAGGCGAGTGGATTCCGGTTCG
Source organism: Fimbriimonas ginsengisoli (assembly GCA_016179045.1). GTDB lineage: Bacteria > Armatimonadota > Fimbriimonadia > Fimbriimonadales > Fimbriimonadaceae > JACOSL01. Next base: position 93,475 of record JACOSL010000039.1, read on the forward strand.
GGCCGCATTGTGGGCGGCGGGGGTGGCCGCCTCGCCATTGGCGTCGCAGCTTGGCGCGGAGCTCGACGCAGCCGGTCGGGTGCTGGTGCAAGCCGACCTGAGCCTGCCCGGCCACTCCGATGTGTTCGTTATCGGCGACCTTGCCGCCCTGCGCGACGCGCGGGGTGTAGCGGTGCCGGGCATGGCTGCGGCGGCGGTGCAAATGGGACGCGCGGCGGCGGCAAACGCGCTCCGTCACCTGGACGGGGAGCCGGGAAGAGCCTTCATCTATAAGGACAAGGGCTCGCTCGCCACCATCGGTCGGAATCGGGCGGTGGCGCAGATCGGGCGCTGGCGGCTGTCCGGCCTGGTCGCCTGGCTCGTCTGGGCGCTCGTTCACGTGTCCCTGCTGATCGGTTTCGGCAACCGGGTGCGGGTGATGGGTGAGTGGATCTGGGCCTACTTCAAGCGCGAGCTGAGCGCCGGGCTGATAACGGGTGACAGGCGGCAATGACTTTAACCACCGACATCCACGCCGTCAACGAACATCCCGTATGCCGACGCCGACAAGGTGACTTCGGCATACAATCCGCCCGTATCCTTCCCGCTCTGGTCGAGGAAGTAGCGCGCGTCGAGGACCTGGGTGGCCGCAGTCTTCAGCTCAACCATCCGAGAACCCTGTGGGAGGAGTATCTTGACCGGACCGAGGGTGAGTCGGTCGTGCATCTCCTTGGCAAGGGTTGCGGTTTGGGGGCCCATCTTGAATACAAGCACCAACTTATCGAGGAGCTGCAGTCCCCCGCCGCGCCCGTCTCGAAAACTCTTCAGTGACACTTGAAAGTCAGTTAACGGTACTTGAACGGTCCCGCCGAAGATAGCAATCGCTTCTCTTGGCCGCACGAGTGGCGCCACGGTGGGAGGGGCGACGCGAACCTGTCCCCCCGAAGCGCCGACAAGACCCAGAATCAGTGCCGGAATGAAGAAGGCGTAGAGCTGTCTCATGCACTAACAGACGGGGCGGCTTGCGCGTCGAGTCGGCTACTGTCGTTGCACGTAGACACGCATTCGGTCGGCCCACGTCCAACGTTACAATGGGTTGCAGGGCCTGCATTGGTGGTCCTAGGTTGGGAGGAAACGATGAAAACACTCAGATTCGGTTTCGGTCTTGCCGCGCTAGTCGCGGCTGCTCTTGTGCTGGTCGCGTTATCGAGCGGGCCTGTGCTCGCCAACAAGGGCGCCACTTTCCATGCGTCGCCTGTCGATCCGGCCGCCCTGAGCGCGGTCGTCAAGAGCAGCACCACGAACAATTGGGGAACCCAGGCAATCGAAACGGTCCCCCTCTACACTGTGCCGTCGGGCAAGCGCCTGGTGGTCGAAACGATTTCGGGAACCGCGCATGGCGTGACCGGCCTGTCCTTGTCGACTAGCTTCGACACTAGATTGGATGGAGCCTGGAGCTATACCGGCGTCGTTTGGCAAAGTCAAGGCACGATTGGAAACATGTCTCGGTTCGCCTTCAACCATCCAGTTAGGCTCTACGCCGATGGCGGAACTCCGGTGAGCTTTGCGATCATGCGGAGCGATACTTCGATCACGGGCGGGAGGACGATCGGCTTTTCGGGGTATCTGATCGACAAGCCGTAGGCACGATGGCCTTGCATAGCTGCACGGGCGAGGCGCCACCCCCCGGTTCGGCTTCCGCCTCACCGACCCCCGCCGCTTGCGGCAGGGGTAGTCCATTTATCCTTGGGTCGCTCGCGCCGTCCCGGCGCTCGCTCGCCGTTTCCTTTGCGGACGCCATCCATGGCGTCCCTCGAACCAGCCACGCGAGACGTTCCGATATCCCATCACGGCGTTGGTTGGAGAAAGCGTGGCCTTCCCCCTGCCCGAAAGGAAATTTCCTCCTAGCAACGCAAAGCCATCGCAAAAGCGAAGCGAAGGGATTGGTGGAGGCGGCGGGAATTGAACCCGCTTCCAAGATCGTCGGTCCCTCAGTCACCACGAGCGTCTCCCCTGTACTTTTTCTCGACGCCGCCCTCTGCCGGGGCCGCCTGGGCGGGCGTCCAGTTCGATTGTTTTAGGCCGGGTCGCTCCGAACAGAAGCTTCACGGACGGTTCGGATTTGGCTAGACCCGATTCTCTTCCCTACCGACTCGGGAGGAGGCGGACCCGCGGGGTTTTAGGCCGCGTAAGCGTAACTTTCGTTCGCAGTTGCTTTTTGCCGGATGATTAACGAGGCCAACCGACGTCCTCGGCTCGCAACCGAAGGTCGAACCGGCCCTGTCGAACCCGTTCGCCCCCAATCGTCACTCAGTATAGACCATCGGCGGGCACTGGCCGGTTCCCGAGGGCAGCCCTACAATCCCGCTGCTCGGAAGCGCAGGCGCAAGAGGCTCTTGATCTGCATCAGGGTGAAGCCGACGAGGATCGCGCCCATCACCCAGGCGGCGGCGGTGGCGTAGCCGAACTTGAGGAACAGGAACGCGCTCGTCCACACCTCCAGCCCGATCGTATGGGTCGAGTAGAGCGGCCCGCCCCCGGTGAGCACGAACACACTGTCCATCGCCTTGAACCCGGCGATAAACACGCCGAGGAGGTTGATCAGGATGAGCGGGCGAAGGCCGGGGAGCATAACGCGCCATATCTTCCCCCACCAACTCGCGCCATCAAGGTCGGCCGCCTCGTAGCGCTCAGCGGGAATGTTCTTGAGCGCGGCTAGATACAGAATCGAGCCGGGGCCGGCGCCCGCCCAGATGCCGGGGAGCACCACCGCGAACATTGCCAGGTGGGTGCTGCCCAACCAGTCGTGCGACTTCTCGACGTGCCACCAGGGCTGGATCGCGTTGAGCGCGTCGGCTATCGGGGCGAGTATCGAGTTCAAGATGCCGCTCTCCGAGCGGTCGTAGAACTGCCGCCAGAGGAAGGCGATCACGATCGGGCTGGTCATCGCGGGCAGATAGAACACGGTGCGGAAGAACACCTTGAATCGAGGGATCTCGTTGAGGGCGATGGCAAGGAAGATGGGTAGGAAGAACCCGATCACGAGGCTGAGGGCCACGTAGAGAAAGCTGTTTAAGAGCGAGCGGTAGAAGATGGGCGAGGTGAACGCGGTGACGAAGTTGTCAACGCCGACCCAGCGGCTGCCTTTGACGATCCGGTAGTCCTGGAAGGCGATGATGAGGCCGCGCAGGAGGGGGTAGTACGCCCACACAATGAGGCTTGCGGCGGCGGGGGCCATGCAGAGGGCGACGAAGCGGGCGGCGCGGCGATGGGTGCGGGCCGACCCTCCTCCCCCTGTTCCAAGGGGGAGGGCCTGTGAGCGAGAGCGAACAGGGGTGGAGGTCGTCTGATTTGGAGGCGCACCTAAATCACCTCCATCCGGTCTCGGCAAGCCTTCGACCGACTTCCCCCTGCGCGGCAAGGGGAAGATGGCCGGAGCACTGGCACTCGTACCGTCCCTACCCGGATGGACCGACGCCGACCCATCATCGGAGGGGGGATAGCCTCCAGACGGAACGTCTGGAGGCATGGCGAAACGCGCGGCACGACGCCATGCGGCGATACCCCACCAGGCGAGGGTGAGGAAAAACGCGCCCAAGATTCCGGTCGCCCAACCGCGCTGGCGCGCAAGCACGTCGGGCGGGGTGTAGCCGAGCAGCTTGCGATCCATCTGCCGGGCGACGTCGTGCAAGATCGAACGGGCGGGAGTATCGGGTTCGAGCACGGCGCGGTCGAGGGCTTCGTCGAGCACGAGATAGGCCTGCTGGCAGTTGCGGCCGTACGGCTCGGGGTGGCCGGACTTGAACACCTCGTCGTTGGCGCGCACCCACCCGGGATCGATGGTGGCAAGCTGGTCCTTGTAGCCGAAGCGGCGCAGCCAGGTCGGAATGACGAGGTTGCCCATCCCCATCTCAACGAAGCGCTGGGTGTTGATCTTCGCCGCCTCGTCGCCCGCGAAGTAACGGATGAACCGCCAGCAGGCGTCGAGCTTCTTGGGATCGGTGACGGAGGCGTTGATCGCCCACATGCCGGCGTTGATCTCGTTCGCATGGCCGTCGGGACCGGCGGGCAGCGCGGCGACCCCGATGAGCGACGGGTTGAGGTCGGCCATGTTCATCACCACGTCGCCCGTGTAGCCCAGCCACATCGAGACCTTGCCATCGAGGATGTCTTGCGAATACGTGGGCGACACGGCGGCGACGGGGCCGTGGCTCTTGCCATCCTTGCCGGTCCAAGTCTCGGCCACGAGGCGGCGATAGAAATCAAGCGCGGTGGCCACCTGAGGCGTATCGATTGTGGAGCGCCAGAAACCGCCTTCGGCAGGCTCAACCACCTCGCCGCCCGCCTGCCAGACGAAGTCCACCCAGTGGTAACCGCGGCTGCCCATGCCGTTGCTGAAGGCAAAGCCGTTGCGGCCCTCCTTTGATTCGGTCAGACGGCGGCCATAGGCGAGGAACTCATCCCAATCGCTTGGGGGCCGGTTCGGGTCGAGGCCCGCCTCGGCAAAATGGTCGCGCCGGTAATACAGCGCCATCGCGACCTGAAACCACGGGATCGCGTAGAGCTTGCCGTCGTAGCTGCGCAGCACCTTGCCGACGATCGGATTGAGTCGCTCGAGCGCTTCGGGGTTTTTGGCGACGAGGTCGTCGAGCGGGCGGCAGAAACCCTGATCGATGTAGTTGTAGTACTGGCGGAAGTTGACGTAGAACACGTCTGGCGCGGTATCGCCCGCCATCGACATGAGGAAGCCCGACTCCTGCATGTCGCCTTTCAGCTCCAAGCCGCCCGCGTTGACCACCTCGACGTCAGGGTTCTGGCGATGGAACTCCTCGAACACGGCGCGCCGGGCAAGCGAGCGGGGGTTGGTGTCTTCTTTGGGTGGGATGCCCTGCGATGGGCCCGCCATCATGCGGATCGTGGTCTTCTGAGCCGCGGCGAGCGCGCAGGCGAGAAACGCCACGCAGCAGATGAGCGCCCGGCCCCAGATCGGCATGGCGCAAACTTACCCCGCCATTCGTGGCAGGCCACTTATCAGCACTGCCTCGTCCCCTCACCCAACCTGCCCCACCCTCAAGGGAGGGGATGTTCTTCTTTGGCTCGCTCGCGCCGATTTCATCGGGGCTCGCTCACCCGTTCTTTTCGCAACGACATCCCTGGCGTTGCCTGAAGTGGCCCTGTTCGAGCGAGGTCAAGGATCGCTCCCAAGGGAGGAAGCCGCAGCGCACCACCCCAGCTAGGCAACGCCTCTTGCAAATAACATATGCGTGGCCGCGCAAAGCATTTCTGTAGAAAATGTGCGCGACCCTGCAAAAACATGTTGACGCGCGTGCGCTATTCTGTTACACTGTAGCTTGCGCGTCGATCCGAGGTACTCCATGGCATCCGACAAGTCCGTTCTTACTCCCCGCGAGGGCCGCCCCGAACGCGAGCGGGCGCTCGAACTCGCTCTCGGCCAGCTCGAGAAGACTTTTGGCAAGGGCGCGGTCATGCGAATGGGCGATGGCACCCGCGAGGCGGTGTCGGCGATTTCGACGGGCTGCCTCAGCCTCGACGTGGCGCTGGGAGTTGGGGGTCTGCCGCGAGGCCGTATCGCGGAGATTTACGGCACCGAATCTAGCGGTAAGACCACCCTGGCGCTGCACGTGATAGCAGAGGCGCAACGGCACGGGGGCCTAGCGCTCTTCGTGGACGCCGAGCATGCGCTCGACACGGAATACGCGCGGGCGCTCGGCGTCGATGTCGACAAGCTGTACATCGCCCAGCCGACCTCGGGCGAGGAGGCCCTCGAAATCGCCGACGCAATGATCCGCTCCGGCGCGATCGACATAGTCGTGCTCGACTCGGTCGCCGCGCTCGTGCCGAAAGCGGAGTTCGAAGGCGAGATGGGCGATTCGTTCGTCGGCATCCAGGCGCGCATGATGTCGCAGGCACTGCGCAAGCTAGGCGGAAACATCAGCAAATCGAACACGGTGGCGCTGTTCATCAACCAGCTCCGCGAAAAGATCGGCGTGATGTACGGGAACCCCGAGGTCACCCCCGGCGGAAGGGCGCTCAAGTTTTGGGCCTCGGTTCGGCTGGAGGTGCGTCGCGGCGATGCGATCAAAGTCGGGACCGAGCAGATCGGTTCGCGCACCAAGGTGAAGGTAGTGAAGAACAAGGTCGCGCCGCCTTTCCGGTCGACCGAGTTCGACATCATCTATGGGCGAGGCATCAGCCGTGCGGGTGATTTGCTCGACGTGGCCGCCGGGCGCGGGATCGTAGGGCGCTCGGGCACTTACTTCAACTACGGCGAGATCCGGCTGGGGCAGGGGCGAGACAACGCGAGGGCCTACCTGGAAGATAACCCGGCGCTGCTCAACGAGATCGACGGGAAGCTGCGCGCGCAGCACCAGAGCGATCGGGCGGCTAGCCAGGCCGTTGCTCTCGCCGGCGTCGACTAGGGAGTTGAGCAGCGATGCGCCCGACGCCCCGGTCTTGAGCGCCGCGCTTGCGCTCTTGCGCAAGCGCGACCGGTTTGAGGCGGAACTGCGGGCGATGCTGCTTTCAAAGGGGCATTCGGAATCCTCCCTTGAATCGGCCCTTGCTTGGCTTCGGGCGAAGGACGTGCTCAACGACCGACGTGCGGTTGAGTCAGCGGTGGCCCGTAGCGAAGGGCGCTCGGCAAAGGGGTGCGAGGCGCTACGCGACGCCCTTGTGGCCCGCGAGGCGCCGCCAGCCCTGATCGACGAGGCTCTCGCCGCGTTGGAGCCAGAGCCGATCCGAGCTCGCCGCGCACTCGAGGCGGCCCCCTCCTCGACCCGAGCCAAGCGCACGCGGGCTGATCGATATTTGGCCTCGCGCGCGTTCGATGGGGAATCAATCTCGTCGGCATTGGAAGCTATGGGGCTGGGAAGCGCCACCGAATCCTAATCCCCGGCTCAGGTACCTTCGCTAAGGGGCAATGGGCGGATACCGCATTCTCTTCATCGGCGACATCGTGGGCAAGCCGGGCCGCCAGATCCTGCGCGAGGGCCTGCCGAGCCTGCGGCAGACGCACGATCCCCTGTTCGTCATCGCAAACGGCGAGAACGCGGCCGGGGGGGTCGGAATCACGCCCGATATCGCGGAAGAGATCCTTTCCCAAGGCGTGGACGCCATTACCCTCGGCAATCACGCCTTCCATAAGCGGGAAATCTATCCATATCTCGATTCCGGGCGTCCAATTGTCCGGCCGTCGAATATGCCGCCCGGGGTGCCCGGCTCGGGTCTGGTTACGATCGAGCGGAGCGGCATTCGTCTGGCGGTCATGAATCTCTGCGGACGCGTGTTTCTGGATACCTACGACGATCCCTTCCGCGAGATCGATCGGCTGATCGCAGGGCTCGACACCCCTCACCGGTTCGTCGATTTTCATGCGGAGGCGTCTAGCGAGAAGCAAGCTTTCGCGTTCTATGTCGACGGGCGGGTATCCGCGGTTGTCGGCACGCACACCCACGTGCAGACTGCCGACGAGCGCTTGTTGGAGGGCGGAACCGCAACGATCACCGACGCGGGAATGACTGGGCCCGTTCCGAGCGTCATTGGAATGGATCGCGATATTATTCTCAAACGGTTTCTCACCGGCATGCCGCACCGCTTCGACGTTGCGGTTCAGCCTGGTGTAATCTGTGGGGTGGTCGTCGAGATCGACGAAGACAGCGGCCTCGCGCTCGGGATCGAGCGGTTTCAGTTTGGTGAGCGCGCCGCAGGGAGCCAGAGATGATGCGGTTTTGGACAGCGATGCTCGCGGTGGCGGGGCTGACAGTTTGGGCCGGCGCCGACCGCCCGGTGATTTATGCCGCGGGCCATTCCCTCAAAGATCAACGCATCGCCCTTACGGCGTGGGGAAGCGGCACCGTGGCCGAAAGCGATGAGACAGCGTTTGAGGGCACCAAGTCGATCCGGATCTCTTCGCGCAATTTCTTCCAAGGAGGAATCCTGTCTTTCGGCTCCCCGATCAACCTAAGCGAAGCCTTTTCCGATACCAACAATCTCGTGCGCCTCACATTCCGCTTCGCTGATTCCAACATGACGATCCCAGGTGGTCCCAATCCACAAGGGAACCCGGGCCGAGGCGGAGGCCGGGGCGGCGACGGATATGCGCCGGTGATCCCAGGCGTCTCAATCGGATTCGGCTTCATGCAGCGAGGCGGAGGTGGCGAGGGAGGCGGCGGCGGCCAAGGCCAGCCGCAGCCCGGCGCGCAACCTGTGGCGGTGCGTCCCCCGGTTCCCCCCGCGCTACTCGACACGATCCGGGTTATCGTCACAACGACCGACAACCTGAAGTCCGAGCTTTACCTTCCAGTTGCCAACAGCTACCTTGCCGAACGAGGCTGGCGCACGACCTCGTTCCCGCTCCAGGCGGTTTCAGGCTTTGCCCGGACGAACAAGGTGGTCAGGCAGATCGCGGTTTCGCTCGAGTCAACGGCCACGATGTTCGTCGGCGACATTCGAGTGGTGCAGGATTCCACCCCGATCTCAGTGGACGTCAACGCGACCACGTTGAACTTAGCCCTGAACGACAAGGTGACTCTGCGTGCGCGGGGGTTCGCCGGCTCGACGCTGCTGAAGTACGAATGGAACTTCGACCAGGGCGATGCCAAGCAAGTCGACGCGGTGGGGCCCGTGGTGGCACGTGTGTTTCGCAAGCCGGGCACGTACTACATCACGCTCACGGTGCGAGATAAGTACGGCCTGAAGCAGCCCGTAAGCAAGGTAATCACCGCGGTCGTCAACCCCTAGCCCCGCTGGTTTGCAAAGTTCCTCGCAAAAATCCTTGCTCGTGGAGCGAGGTTGTCATACACTGGAATGGGGCTCGGCCCGGTGTAGGGATCGTTGAGGGCACGGTGTTGATAACGAGGGCGGACGTACGATCGGCCAGCTTTGGCCTGATGCACGACGAGGAGATGGTCGGCCTCGCCCGGGCCGGAAATCGCAATGCAGCCGAGTTTCTGATCTCGCGATATCGGCCGCTTGTGGAGAGCAAGGCCCGCTCCTACTTTGTGATCGGCGCCGACCGAGAGGATGTCATCCAGGAAGGGATGATCGGCCTATTCAAGGCGATTCGCGACTTTCGAGATGACCGCGCCAATAAGTTTCGCCCGTTCGCCGAGCTTTGCGTGACGCGGCAGATTATCACGGCGGTTAAGACGGCCACTCGGCAAAAGCACGGACCGCTCAACGCCTATGTCTCGCTGACCCGGCCGTATTCCGGCGATTCGGTCGATAGCCCCTTGCTCGACGTGCTTTCGGCCGAGGGACCGCCAGACCAGGAGACCGCCGTCTTCGGGCATAGGGTGCCGCCGGACACGTACGAAGCGCTTGCGAAGACGTTGAGCCCGCTCGAACATAGTGTCCTGCGGCACTATCTTTCGGGCATGTCTTATCGGGACATGGGAAGCGCGCTGTCATGCCAGGCAAAGAGCATCGACAACGCGCTGCAGAGAGTTAAGCGGAAGATCGGTGCGGTCCTCAAGGACTGGTGGTCCAATGAGGCGAATATCGCGTCTAAGCTCCCGGTATCGGCCAGGGACCTTTGAGTTGCGGACACTTGTTCTCGGGTGACCGTATGTGTCTATACTGAGGAGGATTAACGCGACGCAATGCGTTAATATTTGCAAATGCGAATTGCTCTCTGTTACAAGGAAAACCTTCTGAGAGAGGCGCTTGAGCGCATGCTCTCCTCTGAGGGCGGCTTCGACATCGTGGTCGGCACCAACAAGGCCAGCACCGCCATCTCAGCCGCGAAAGTGCATGATGCGCGAGTCTTGATCGTGGGGCAGCAGGGTCTCGACTCGGAAGATATTGAGCGCCTAAAGCCGCTTCGTGAAGAAGCGACGTTCCAGATTCTGATCCTTGGCGAGTCCGCCGAAGCAGTCGACAAAATGAACCTTCCTTATGACAAGGTGATGCCGACCAGCACGACTCGCCAGAAGCTGTACCGTCTGGTTCGCGATCTCGGGAGCCGAGACGCCCGCCACCGGTACATGGTGCGCGAGCGGCCGCCGATCTACGGGATGGTCACCGTCTTAACGCCCCGCGAGCATGAGATTTCGCTCAAGGTCGCGGAGGGGCTCTCGAACCGCGACATCGCCCAGGATCTTGGACTTGCCGAGCAGACGGTCAAGAACTTGGTAAGCGTCGTGATGCGCAAGATGGGCTGCAAGAACCGGGTCCAGGTCGCGCTTCGCCTCGCTAAGGCCAAGCAAAACGATCCCTCGGCGACATGACGCGTAGGGCGGTAACGGCCCTATGCCTTATCCCCGTTGTGCTGGCTTCATTCGCCTATGGCGAAGGCAGGGGGCTGGTCGTCCTCGCCTTCCTAGTCACGCTGGCAAGCTGGAAGGAGCTGCCACAGGTTCTCGACGGGCACCCTCTTCCCTTTCCCATTCTAGGGCTGGGCGTTTGGCTTGCGTGGATATTTCTGGGGCGGCAAGCCGACCCCGCCTGGGTTGCGTCGGCTCTAATCGTGCTTTCCGCTGTCGGTATGTTCGCAGCTTGGCGGGGCGGTTCGCCGCTTTTGCTCGAATTGGGAACGCTTTGGGTATTTGCCCCCCTTCTCGCGCTTGTGTCTGCGCACTGGACGCTGACCCGGAGTGGATTTGCCCTTGATCAACCCGCGCTTATCCTCGTGTTGCCGATTTGGGCGGGGGACACGGCGGCGATGCTTGTCGGGAGGGCGTGGGGGCGTCACAAGCTCTCTGAGCGGATTTCCCCAAGCAAGACGATTGAAGGCGCGGCGGCCAATTTCGTCGCCTGCGTCGCGGTCGCGATCGGCCTTGCCGGATTGCTGCACGTTCCCATCGCGGCGGCGGCCACCATCGGTGTGCTTGCCGGAACGCTCGGGCAGGCAGGCGATCTATTTGAAAGCGCCCTCAAGCGTCGGAGCGGCGCCAAAGATAGCGGCAATCTGCTCCCAGGCCACGGGGGACTGCTAGATCGGATCGACGCGCTCCTTGCCTCTGCCGCGCCTTCGGCTCTTGTGCTCGTCCTGTCGCTCTCTGGAACCCAAAGGTAACCTCACCCTAGCTATGAACGCGATCGAGGTCGAGCAGCTTCGCAAGACTTACGTCTCGCACAAGAAGGCGCCTGGAGTTTGGGGTGGCATCCGCAGCCTGTTTAGCCGCGAGAAGAACGAGGTCGAGGCGGTCAAGGACATCTCGTTCTCGATCGGCCAAGGCGAGATGGTGGGGTTCCTGGGCCCCAACGGCGCCGGCAAGACAACTACGCTGAAAATGCTCAGTGGCATCTTGTTTCCCACGTCGGGCACCGCCCGCGTGCTGGGTTACACGCCGAGCGATCGCAAGCCCTCGATGCTTCGCAAGATCTCGCTCGTGATGGGAAACAAGATGCAACTCTGGTGGGACCTGCCCGCGATGGACAGCTTCCTCGTGCTCAAGGAGCTCTATGAAGTCGAAGACTCGGCATTCAAGAAGCGAAGCGAATTCTTGATCGAGACGCTCAGCCTGGCGGACAAGGTCAACACCCAGGTACGCAAGCTCAGCCTCGGCGAGCGAATGAAGTGCGAGCTAGTCGCCGCCTTGCTACATTCCCCCCAAATCGTGTTCCTCGACGAACCAACGATCGGCCTCGACGTCGTGAGCCAGAAGCGCATTCGCGACTTCCTCAAGGAGCTGCATCGCGAGGACAACTGTACTATTCTCCTCACCAGCCATTACATGCAGGACGTGGAGGAGCTCTGCGAACGGGTGATCGTGATCGATCGCGGCGCCCTGATTTATGAAGGCACGCTCGACTCGCTGACGCGGCAGTTCAGCCCGATGCGACGCCTGCAATTCACATTTGGCGAATGCCCCGCCGCGGAGGCCCTCGCCAAGTACGGGAAGGTTGTCGAATCTGACGAGTGTTCGGCCGTCGTCGAGGTGGAGCGGGACAAGGTACCGGCAGTCGCGGCGGCCATCTTGACCCGGTTCGCGGTCGAGGACGTGTCGATCGGCGACGTCGACATCGAAGAGGTCGTGCGCGACCTGTTCACTCAGCGCGGGGCTTGATGTTTCACGTGAAACATCGGGCGGGAAGGCGAGCAGTGTGCCGGCCTTCATGCCAGCCCTCCTCCGAGGTCTCGATCCGCAGGTTCCCGATGAGCATCGGTAGCTCGCCTGGCGCAAGGACCAGGCTTTCGCGTTTCGGTTTGCCAAAGTATTCGCGGTGGGCCAAAGTGAAGGTCTCGACGACCAAGCTGCCGCCAGGATTGAGGGCGGTTACCGCCCACTCGAGAAGCGGCCTATGAAGGAAAAAGAGGCAAGCGATCAGGTCAAAGCCGCTTTGGACGGGGGATGAAGCCTCCAAATCGTGCCGCACCCAATCGATGGGAGGCGCTCCGGTGAGGTAGCGACGCTCCAGGTCGCGTGCGCGGGCGAGGGCATCTTCGAGATGGTCGATTGCGGTGACGTGCCAACCCAGTGAGGCTAGGTAAACCGCGTTCCTGCCGGTGCCGCAAGCGAGGTCGATAGCGCGGCCTCGCTCCATGGCGGTCGTTTCATGGGCGCGCAGCCTTTCCTCAAGGAATGGATTTGGCTCCCAGAGGCGGAAGCACTCCTCGCTCCCGGGTGGCGCCCAGTCCCAATGGTCGACTGCGGTCCCGACTCGCCCGATCGCGCTAAGAGCCTCGATGGCTCGAGCCGCAGCTTCGCCCACGTTCGCAACCTCGATCTGACCGGCCCGTCTAGAAGGCGGCAGTTCATGCTGTCTGGTCGAAAGCTCATCCCAGGGGATGTTCGCGCCCCAAGCGATCGGGTGCAGCTTGGCCTCCGCCTCGGGCCTGGGATCAAGGAGTCGCGCCCTTTCCAAGGCCCATTGTGGACCTTGACTGGTAGACTTCGGGCCAGTCTTTCGCGACAGGAAAGAAGGAGGCACGATGTCGGACACGACTTTGCCGACGCGGTACGATGCGTCGGCGACCGAGAGCAAGTGGTACGCGCGCTGGGAAGAAGCGGGGCTGTTTGGGCCCGATCGCGACCCGAGCAAAGAGCGCTACACGATCACGATTCCCCCGCCCAACATCACGGGCTCGCTCCACATGGGGCACGCCTTGTGCTACCCCCTCCAAGACCTCTTTGGGCGATATCACCGCCTGCTCGGCAAGAGCGTGCTTGTCCTGCCTGGGCAAGACCATGCGGGAATCGCCACCCAGAGCGTCGTTGAGAAGGTGCTTCGCAAGGAGGGTACGAGCGGATCGGCAATCGGGCGCGACAAGTTCGTCGAGCGCGTGTGGGAATGGCGGCGCGAGAGCGGCAACACGATTTTAAGACAACTCCGCTCGCTCGGCTGCGCCTTTGATTGGAGCCGCAGCCGGTTTACGCTCGACGAGGCCTACGTCGATGCGGTGTACAAGGTGTTCATCGAGTGGTTCGAGCGCGGATTGATCTATCGGGGCAAGCGGGTCGTCAACTGGGATCCGGTGCTCCGCACAAGCGTTTCCGACATCGAAACGGAGCGGCGCACGATCAGGGGCAAGCTCACGTATATCCGCTACCCATTCGCCGACGGTTCGGGGCACGTGACCATCGCCACCACCCGGCCGGAAACGATGCTGGCGGACGTGGCGGTGGCGGTTCACCCGAGCGACAAGCGCTACGCCGGACTCGTCGGCAAGACGATCCGGCTGCCCCTCCTGGGTCGCGAAATCCCACTGATCGCGGACATCTATCCCGACCCCGGGTTCGGAAGCGGCGCCGTAAAGATCACCCCCGCGCACGACGCCAACGATTACGATGTGGGCGTGAGGCATGGCCTGCCGATGCCGGTCTTGCTGGACGAGGCTGGCCGCATCACCGCGGAAGGCGGCCCTTATGCCGGGCTGGACCGAATCGAGGCGCGCAAGCGGGTGGTGGCGGACTTGGAGGCGCTGGGTGTGATCGAGAAAATCGAGGATTACGACATTCCGATCCTGGTGAGCGAGCGTAGTGGCGAGCCGATCGAGCCTTTGCTGTCCGAGCAGTGGTTCGTCAGGCAAACCGAGCTCGCTAAGGCTGCGATCAAGGCCGTCGAGAGCGGCCAGGTGCGCTTTGCGCCCGAGCGGTACGCGAAGATATTCATCGCTTGGTGCGAAAGCATTCGCGACTGGTGCGTAAGCCGCCAGCTTTGGTGGGGCCACCGGATCCCCGTGTACTACGATGCGGAAGGTATTGCCTACGCGGCGCTCTCGAAGGAAGAGGCCCAAGCCAAGGCGGGGGCCAAGCCGATCGTCAGGCAGGAGGAGGACGTGCTCGACACGTGGTTCAGCAGCGGCCTCTGGCCGTTCGCCACGCTCGGCTGGCCCGAAAAGACCGCCGACCTGCGCGAGCGCTACCCCACGAGCGTGCTCATCACGGACCGAAACATCCTCTATCTCTGGGTCGGGCGAATGATGATGATGGGGCTCGACTTCCTCGGCGAGAAGCCCTTTTCCGACGTGATGATTTTCGCAACCGTGCTCAACGAGCAGGGGCGGCGCATGAGCAAGAGCTTGGGGACGGGCGTCGATCCGATGTCGATCATCGACAACCTAGGCGCAGATATATTGCGCTATACGCTACTTTCTCAGACGGGTACGAACCAAGATATCCGCTACAGCGAGCGGCGGACCGAAGACGCCCGAAACTTCGCCAACAAGATATGGAACGCCACCAGGTTCGTGTTGATGAACGCCCCTGAGGGCGACCTTGGCCCACCGGCCCCGGGGGATCTCGAGTTGGTCGACCGGTGGCTTCTCAGCCGGCTGACCGCCACCGAGCGAGCGGTGCGCGAGGCGTATGACGGCTACGACATCCAATCGGCGTGCCAGGCGCTGTTCCAATTCTTCTGGTCAGAGCTTTGCGATTGGTACATCGAGGTGACCAAGCACCGGCTGACCGACCCCGCCCGGCGTGCCGTGCCCCAGTGGGCGCTGCTGACCGCGCTCGATGCGTTCGTGAAGATGCTTCATCCCGTCATGCCGCATCTCACCGAGGAGATTTACAGCCACCTGCCGGTTCCCGATAAGGCTCCGTTTTTGATGTCGGCTCGCTGGCCGACGCCCGACCCGGGCCGGGCCAATCCGGCCGCTGAAGCGGAGTTCGAGCGGGCGCGCGAGATCACGCGAGCTTTGCGAGAGTTGAGAGCGGAAATCGGGCTTGCCGCGATGAGGACGATCCCGTGCGCCTACGTGGAAGGCGACCTCGGCGCTGCGGCGGCGATCGTGGCCTCCCAGGCGTGGGTCTCGGAGTTGAGGCAAGGGCGACCTGAGGGGGCGTTCCTCTCCGCAAGCTGCGCCGGCCTTGATCTGCACCTTCCAGTCGAGGGGCTGGTCGACGTGGAGAAGGAGAGAGCGCGTTTGGCGCGCGAGGCGGAAAGGCTCACCGAAGAGTTGCAGAAGCTGCGCGAGCGCCTGGCAAGCCCGATGTTCGTCGACCGGGCCAAGCCGGAAGTCGTTCAGCGCGAGCGGGAGGCGGCGGCCGAGGCGGAGTCTCGGCTGGCGAAGGTTCTCGAGCGGCAGAAGGTGTTCGAGTAGTCCTGGTTTAAGGCCGAGGGAAGGCGAGATCGGATGGCCAGAAAGCAAGCTCGCGCTTAGCCTGCGCCCAGCCGCCGACGGGCCAGCACCACCAATGGCGTCGAAACACGTTGGGATCGCCTAGTCGCAACTCCCACAGCGCCAAGCCCAGCCAGTGCAAAAGGATGCGGGGAACGATTTCGCCATCCACCTCACCCCCGTCGGAGCGATATTCGGCGAGCGTCAAAGGAATCACGCCCAAGGGCAGCGAGGAGAACTCGAGGGCGAGGTCGCCAAAGGCGGCGTCCCCCCAATCGATGATCGCCTCAAGCGTGCAAGTGCCGGGATCGACGAGCAGGTTCCATGGGTGAAGATCGCGGTGCAGAAACACCTTGCCGGGGGGCGCGCCGGGCGATGCTTCGAGCGCGTCGATCCAAGCCGCGATCTCCTCGATTTCTCCGGGCTCGAGCAGCTTCTGCGCCCTCGCCTTCTTGAGGTTTTCCCGAGCGGGATGCACGAATGGGTTGCCGATCACACCGTCTGCCCCTGGAATGTCGAGCACGCCGCGATGCATAAGCAGCATCTGGCGGGCGAGTTCGGCCCAAAGCCCGGGGCAATCCATGGGCTGCAAATCGAGGGTGCCGAGGGGCACCCCCAGCGCCCGCTCGTACAGCGTGTAGGCGAGGGGCGTAAGATCGCGCTCGTCGCCAAGCGCCACCAAGGCAGGCGTGCACACGCCTGCCAAGCGCGCCGCGGGCACCGCCAGAGCCTCGACGAACGATTCCCGCTCCCATTCGGCTTTATGGGGCACGCGCAGCACGTGGGTCTCGCCGATCTGCCAGGCGTCGTTGCACATCCCCGTATCGGGAAGACGACGGAGTTCGCCCGCGAGCCCGTGGCGTGCGGCGATCTTGGCGATGGTCTCGATCGGATACGGCATGGCGCAAAGGGTCGTTTATACCCGCTAACGCGACGCCAGCCTAAATCCGCCCGGTGTGGCTACGAAAGACAGGTCGCCCTCGAGGTCGGTGCGGTGGACTTCAACCCCAGCCTGGGCGAGGCGCGCAAGCACCGCCGCGTGGGGATGGCCGAACAGATTGCCGCTCCCGCAACTGATCACCGCCACCCGAGGGTGGACCGCCGCGATCCACTCCTCGCTCGACGACGTGCGGCTGCCGTGGTGCCCCACCTTCATGACATCAGATCGCCAAGAGCTGAGGGCGGCCTCCGCCCATTCCGCCTTTTCGCTCGCATCTCCGGTAAGCACGGCGGAGGAAGATTGGTTCGATAACCTAATGAATAACGAGCCGTCGTTGTCGGGGTCCCAAGGCCCGACCGGTGGGCAATCGACCGTCATCTGGAAAGCGCCGACGCGAGCGCGAGTCGAGATAAGCCAGAGCACATCCCGTTCCGAAACTCCTGCGGCGGCGAGATACGACCGCATCTTGCCGCTGTGTCGAAAGGCGGCCGAAACCGCAACCCTAGCTCCAGGGAAAGTCCGCAAGACTGAGCGAAGGCCGCCGATGTGATCGCCATCGGGGTGGGTGAGGAACACGAGATCGACCCGGCCCGCCCCTTGGGCTAGAAGGCGGGGCACGACTATCCGAGCGCCAGCGTCGATATGGGGGTTGGCGGGCCCGACGTCGACGAGGATCGTCGCGCCGGCCTCCTGGAATACGGCGCAATCGCCTTGACCGACTGAGAGGAAGGTCAGCCGAGCGGCCGGCTGGGGCCACAGCCAACCTGCCCCAAGGCCGAGCCCAAGGCACGCCAGCCAAAAGCCGGTTAGCTTAAGCGGGCCGGACATGAGGCCTCCAGAGCGCGGCGGCGGCTAGGTAGATAGGAACGAGCCAGTACCCACTGAATCCAGGCACGGCGAGCGTGGCATGCGGCGATGCGCCAAGGCCGTCAACGACCAGCCGACCCCAACCGGCGAGGGGCGCGGCGATCCCCGCGATGAGCCCGGCGCCAAGCGCCGGCAGGGCCCCGCTGACGACGAAACCCAGCATCGCCGCGCCGAGAATCCAGGGCAGCACGAACACGAGCAACACATTGGCCGCGACCGATACGAGAGACACCTCATGGAGGACTTGGGCGAGAATCGGCAAGCTCGCGAGCGATGCGATGAGGCTCACTCTCGCGAGACTCTTTAGTCTCGAGCCCAGGAGGCTAAGGGGGCGAAGATCGCGTTCGGGCGGATCGAACGGAGTGAGCCCCAGAGCGCCCACAACGACCGTCGAAAGCTGGAAGCCGAGACCGAACACCTCCTCGGGCCAAACGAGCAGGATGAAGCACCCCGAGAGGCCCAAGGCGCTGAGCAAGTCTGGCTCACGGCGAACGAGGCTGGCGCAACGAAAGAGCACCGCGGTCAAGGCGGCCCGAACCGATGCAGGGTGCAAACCGACTGCGCCGACGTAGAGCAGCAAAGCGATCCCAACGAGCGCCACGCGGAGGATTTTGGGCACGGCAAGCAGAGAGAGAAGCCCCTCCAGCAGCATCGCGAGAATGAGCACGTGGAGTCCGGAGGCGGCGACCGCGTGCACGGTGCCCGTTCGGGTGAGATTAGCGCTTGTGGCGCGGTCGAGCGTTTCACGCGCTCCCAGGCAGAGGGCATCGAGCCACGCTGCGTCTTCGGGGCCCAGTCCGCTGGCGGCGCTCGCGGCCAGAAATCTATTTCGCAGCTGCTCGCTGACATTCCATATCCATGGCCCCTGGGAAACCACTTCGAGCCGGTAGGCGTCGAGCACGGCCGACGGCCCGACCTGGCCAGGCAGGGGCGGACGCAGCCGACCGCGTGCGTCGATCGAGTCTCCAAGGCCGAGGTCGATTGCGCCCGCATACCGAACCGACACGAGGCCACTCCCAGAGCGGACCAGCGCCGATGCGCCCGATTCGCGCTGCACTGGGTATCTCACCACCGTGCCGCGAATGTCACCAGACCCGATAGAGGCGACGGGCAGAGTCGGCATGGGTGCGCGAAGCAAACCCACGAGAAAGGCGGCGGCGAGGATCAGGCGACTCGGGAGAAGCCGCGCGGCGATCAAGAGAGGTACCAGCCCCAGGGCGTTGGCCGGATGGAAGCCTGCGCTTACCCCCAGAGCTAGCGCCAGGCACGCCAGCAGGGCGGGACGCCGCTCAAGTTCCTTTCGCATCCCCCCAGAAGCGTCGTCGCCGCTCGGCGATCTCGCGGATTGAGAGTTCGGCAAGAGGAGCCTTCGGTGGGGCCTCACTCCCAACCTCTGCAAGACCTCCGGTCACCTGAAACGGGCGGACGCCAAAGCGCACATCGTGGAACAGCCCCGCCTCGGACGCCAGCGCGCCCAATCGCTCGAGGATTCGAGGCTTGATCATGCGCAGTTCTTGAGCCCAGGCGGAGCCGCGAACGGCAACCCAAACCGTCCCCCTCTCATAACGATCTGGCGCTGAGCGGCTCGCAAGCGAGTCGCCGACAACCTCGTCCCAGCGGCGCAGGACGGCGGCCGCCCGCGCAGCGCGAAGCACTTCCTCGCGGTCGATTGCAGGAGCTAAGAGCTTGGCAACCTTCCTCATGCCGACACTTGCAAAACCTTACCTGCCCGCACTTCGAACACCCTCGCTTGCGAGAGAATCCGATCGCCCGCCGAGGATGCCTCCGTACAGGTGAGCACGACCTGCCCGGCCAGACTCAGCACGAGCTCGACAAGCCGTTCGCGGCGAAGTTCGTCCAGGTCCGAAAGCATGTCGTCCAGCAGGAGCATGGGCGGTTGACCCAAGTCGTCGCGCGCCACCTCCATGCACCCGAGCTTGAGCGCCATCGCCGCGGTTCGCTGCTGGCCCTGGGAGCCGAAGAGGCGAGCCGGGCGCTCGTCGATGTCGATGGTTACGTCGTCACGGTGGGGCCCGACCGAGGTGGCCCCCCTGTGAAGGTCTTCTTCGCGCCCCTGTTCGAGGTGCTCATTGAATGTCTCCGCGGTTGATGCTTCGTCCTTGGGCGAATAAGCCAGCCCGAGATGCTCGCCCCTTCCGATCGCGTCGTGCGCCGACCGGGCGGTGGCGTCCAGCCGCGCCAAGAAGGCCCCCCTCTGGGCCCTGATTGCCACGCCGTGGGCGGCGAGCTGCTCCTCCCATGGCTCGTATGCCGCAGCGGCAGACCAGCTCTGTGCGCGCAGGAGAGCGTTGCGCTGCTCCAGTGCTCGCTTGTAGAGGGTGAGATGGCGCAGATAGGCGGGGTAGAGCGAGCTGAGTTCCAGGTCGAGAAAGAGGCGGCGTTCGGAAGGCTCTCCGCGGACGATTTCGAGGTCTTCGCTTGTGACACTCACCGACGGCAGGCGGCCGAGCAAATCGGAGGCCCTTGGCAGCTCTAGGCCGTTGAGCAGGGCTCGCTTGCGAGTCCCGCGCTCGATCGTCATTCCCAGTTCGGTTGGCCCATCGAGCAGGCTTACGTGCACTCGAGCCCGGTCGCGCCCTTCTAGAATGGCTTCCGAATCTCGCTGGCCCCTGAGGAGGCGCGTGGTCGAAACCAGGGCAAGGGCTTCGAGCAGATTGGTCTTGCCCTGCGCGTTCGGGCCCGCCAACACGTTCAGCCCCTCCGAGAACTCGACTTTAAGTTCTTCGTAGTTGCGGAAAGCTTCGAGGGCGCAACGGCTGACACCGAATCGTCCGGTCGCGGCGTTTCCCCCATCCCTATCCGTTGAAACACCACTCAACATAAAGAATTCTTATTACTGTTAAGGGGCATCAATTAGGTGGAAAACTCGGTCGAGCCGCACCGATCTTAACAGGATTTGGACAGGAATTGAACTGAAATGGAGGTCTGGGCGCACCAGGGCCACTGTGGAAAACGGTGTGGAAACATGCCGAC
The DNA here is from genome assembly GCA_016179045.1 of Fimbriimonas ginsengisoli. Classification (GTDB taxonomy): domain Bacteria; phylum Armatimonadota; class Fimbriimonadia; order Fimbriimonadales; family Fimbriimonadaceae; genus JACOSL01. The sequence continues at coordinate 113,781 of JACOSL010000039.1, forward strand.
GTGTGCAAGTTTCGGGGCGTGGGTTTTGCACACGTCCAACGAATCGTTAACCGTTTCCACCGTCCGTCCCCAGGCTGTGCGAACGGTTCGTCCTTAGAGCAGACCATGCTGGCGCCCGTACCTCATCACGGTGGCTTCGGCCATGTAGAGCGGATGGACGCTGGCGATGGAGGGGATGCCGTGTCGCGCCGCGATCGGAATCCAGACCTCCTTCACCAGGCGCTCCTGAACTGACGCCGGCATCTCCGGGAAGCGATCGCAGAACCGGCGGAGGGCGTTGTATTCGTTCACGCTCATCCCGCGCAGATCGCCCAGCTTGGATTCAAATGGATGGATTCCCGCCGCGTGCGGCGCCACGGCAAACGTTGGCACGGGGCGCTTCTCATGCACGACGACCGTGTTGGCTACGAGGTCGCCCAGCCGCTGCGAGCGTGGGCTGAATAGGATGGCGAGCAGTCCGGCGAAGTAAGTCCCAGGCATCATGTCGGCCGGACGCATGAGGTTCCGCCCGACCGCGGCGGAGAACCGGATCGGGGTGCCGTCGGCCATGCGCACGCGGATGGCCGCCGCCTTCTTGCCCAAAGTCTGGCCGTTCCAGAGCCCTTCGAACAGGATGAAATAGGCGAACGGAGCTGCCGCCCACAGGAAAATCATGATGCCGAGGCCAATCCCCTCGTCGAGCTTCATAGAAAGAGGCGCGAACATGGTGAGGACCATGACGATCATGGTCAGAACATAAAGCCCGACCGCCAGGATGAACACATCCAGGATGTGGGCTATGATACGGCTGCCCATGCCGGCGAGCCTGAAGGTCACCAGCGTCTTCTCGGGGCTGAGGATGACGAGTTCGTCTTCCACCGAGCCGATGCTACCTAGCGCGAGGGGTTCGTAATGATCCCGACAAGGCGGTTCTGGCTGGCAATCGGCATCGGCATCCCCATCGGCGCGGTCGCAGCCCAACTCGGCAGCCCGTACTTGATGCTCGCCTACGACGGGGCGCTGATTCTGGCGGCTTGGGCGACGTACCTCCTCGCGCCTACGGGCAAGGACCTGATCGTTCGCCGCAAGTTCGATCCGGTGCTCTCGGCGCGGGTCGCAAACCGAATTACGTTGAGCCTTGAGAACGACGGGGGTGCTTCCGTCTCGCTGATCGTTCGCGACGAACCGCCTCCCGACTTCAAGGTCGACGGGAACGAGCGAGACGTTCGCCTTGCGCCGGGAAAACAGCAAGATTTCTCGTACTGGGTTACACCGATCGAGCGAGGCGGCGACTTCTTTCGGGGCACGTTCCTGCGCGTGCGTTGCCCCTTGGGGTTGGCGTTCAAGCAGATTCGGCTCCCCACGGAGCAGCCCGTTCGCGTGTATCCCAACGTGCTCGCGCTACGCGAATTCGAGCTTTTGAAGCAGCAAGGCCGACTTAAGGAAATTGGGATCAGGCGCTCGCGCTCGCGGGGGCTCGGCACCGAATTCGAATCCCTTCGGGAATACGCGGAAGGGGACGACTTTCGGAAGATCGACTGGAAGGCCTCCGCGCGCAAAGGCAAGCTCGTCGTGCGCCAATACGAGCAGGAGCGCAACCAGGCGGTGATGATCGTGGTGGACGTGGGGCGGCACATGCTGGCCGAGGCGGACGGTGTACGAAAGATCGACCGCGCCGTCGACGCTTGCCTGATGCTGACCCACGCGGCGGTGAGCTCGGGCGACAACGTCGGGCTGCTCGTGTACGGCGACATGGTGAGGCGCTACATTCCGCCGCGCAAGGGCCGGAGTCAAGAAGGGTTCGTGCTCGAGGCGGTGCACGACCTGTTGGCAGAGCCGATCGAATCGGACCCGATCCGCGCCATGGCGTATTTGGGGTCGCGTTGGAAGCGGCGTTCGTTGCTGGTCTTGTTCACGGACCTGGAAGATGCCGATCGGGCCAAGACGCTAACCGCCGCCTTCGGTCCGCTCGCGCGGCGGCATCTCGCCTTGATCGCGCGCGTCTCGGACCCCAAGCTGAAGGAGGCGTTCGACGCTCCCCTGGAGGATCTGCCCGCGCTCTACAAGCGGGCGGCGGCCGACATGCTGCTGGCTGACCGGCGCATGGCGTCGCTCGTGCTGAACACGGCGGGAATCCACAACCTGGAGGCGGAGCCGGACGAACTGTCGGCTTCGCTCGTGTCGTTCTATTTCGCGGTTAAGGAGCGGGCGCTCATTTGAGGCGGGCGCTTCAGTACATCAGCTGGGCCAGGAAGTAGTTCGCCACGTAGACGAGCACCATCGAGATCACGACGCTGTTGGTGGTGGCACGGCCGACGCCAACCGCCCCGTTGGTGGTTCGCAGACCCTGCTGGCACGCCACCACCGCGATGATCAGGCCGAACCATGGCGTCTTGGCGATGCCGTTCAAGAAGTCCGAGGGTTCCACGTATTGTCGGACCGATTGGATGAACACTCCGCTCGGCACGCCGCGCGTCATCGCCACTAGCCAGCCGCCGAACACCCCCGAATACATGCAAACCAGCGCAAGCACGGGCAACATGAGCACCGCCGCCACCGCCCGGGGGATTACCAGATAGTTGGTGGGGTGGACGCTGAGCATCTTCAGCGCGTCGATCTGTTCGGTGACCTTCATCGTGCCGATCTGGGCGGCCATGGCCGAGCCGCATCGCGCCGCGACCATGATGCCGGCGACGACGGGCCCGAGCTCGCGGGTCACGGTGAGTCCGACGGTGGCGCCGACGAACCCGGTGGCCCCATAGCGCCCGAGGAACTCGGAAAGGTAGAGCGAGAGTACCGCGCCTGAGAAGAAGCCGGTGAGGGCGACGATCGGCACCGATGCGACGCCGATGAACGCCATCTGCTCGACCGTCTCGACGATTTCGATTGGCCGGCGCAGGAGCCTGCGCGTCGTGTCGGCAAGGAGCATCGCCACCTCGCCCACGAACACGAGGGGTGCCTCGACGATCACGGGCAATGCTCGGGGGCGGGCGACCATGGGCGGAACTTACCCGGATCGGGCGGGCAGGGTTCATCCAAGGCAACGCCAAGGATGGCGTTGCGGACAGAAAAGGTGAGCGAGCGCCCGGAGGGCGCGAGCGAGCAAATGAAAATTGGGCCCCTCCCTTGAGGGAGGGGTAGGGGTGGGTGACGGGCGTCACGAGCCCGGTATCCTCATTTGCCGTGAGCGTCGAGCGGGGCCCCCGCCCAATCCAGCGCAAGGCCAAGCCAAGATTTCCGTGGCTTCTCTTGCTGGCTCTGCTGGCGACGGCATACATCTTTTGGGTTCTGCCTCACCAGCTTGGACCGAGGCCGGTGCAGGTCGAATTCCCGGAAGGAAGGCAAGCGCGATGAGAGTCGGGCTTATCGGCTACCCGGTCACTGGGAAGAGCACGCTTTACCGGGCGGCTGCGCGCGGCCTGGCCAAGGGCGAGGTCACGGCAGTCGTGGTGCCTGATGCGCGATTCGACGCGATAGTCGCCCAGGTTCGACCCAAGAAAGCGACCCCGGCAACGGTAATCCTGTGCGACGACCTCGAGAGCGTCCAGGGTTCGGGAAAGGCGTTCTCACCCCGCCTGCTTGAGAGCGCGCGGAAGGCCGACCTGTTGCTGCATGTTGTTCGCGCGTTCGATAACCCGGTGGCACCGTATCACACCTCGGTCGCCCCCTTGCGCGACCAGGAGTCGCTCGACGTGGAGCTCGTACTGAACGACCTGCAGATCGTGGAGAACCGGCTCGAACGGCTGCATAAATCGATGGCGGTCCGCAGTCCTGGCTCGCCCGAGTATGCGGAGAAGGCGCTGTTCGAAAGAATCCAGAGCCCTCTTGGTAGCGGTACGGCCCTTCGGGCGCAGGAGCTCAGCGAGGACGACTGGACGATCGTGCGCAACTATCAGTTTCTCAGCGGCAAGCCGATGGTGGTGGCTTTCAACGTGCCGGAGGCGGAGGCCGCATCCCCGTCGGCCGAACTGGTCGCGCGGTGCGAGGCATTGCGCAAGATTGGCGCGCCCGCGTTTTGCGCTTGCGCCACTTTGGAGGAAGAGATCGCGATGCTGGACGCGGCGGACCAACCGGAGTTTCTCGCCTCGCTGGGTTTGAGCGAGCCCGCGAGCGCGAAAGTCATTCGGGCGGTTTACGATGCCTTGGGACTGATCACGTTCTTTACCGCCGGCGATAACGAGACGCGCGCGTGGCCCCTGCGCCGAGGATCCCGCGCGCTGAAGGCGGCGGGCACCGTGCACACGGATATCGCGCGCGGCTTCATCCGGGCTGAGGTTGTTCACTATGCCGACTACGCGGCCTGCGGCTCGCTCGACGCGGCGTATTCGGCGGGCAAGATGAGCTTGGAGGGAAAGGAGTACGTCGTGCGTGATGGCGACTTGCTCCACATTCGGAACAAGTCGTAGATTTGGGCGATGATGCACGGAGGAGGCGGCAGGGGCACGCTAGTAAGTTACAGAGCGAAGGGCTCGGCCGGAGACGGTGCGCATGGACACGCGTGAGCGTAAGTGCTCGAGACGGAGATGGCGCTCCGGCCGAGGCCCCCCCAATCCTCGGACAGCATCTTGGAGCCTCGATGAGAGTCTCCGTTTTCTCTAGCTTGAGGCGGAGGGGCTTCCT